>JAKQLB010000174.1 GCA_029567375.1 Bacteroidota bacterium
ATTGTATCCTGCACAAGTGACAGGAGCAAGTATCTGAAAGTTTACAACTGGGGCGACTATATAGACGAGTCCCTTATCGGCGAGTTCGAGCAGTGGTATTACGAACAGACCGGTGAAGAGGTGAAAATCATCTATCAAACCTTCGATATCAATGAGACTATGCTCTCCAAGATCGAAAAGGGAGAGGAGGACTTCGACGTGGTATGTCCTTCGGACTATATTATCGAACGTATGCTACGTGAAGATCTACTCTTGCCTATCGATAGAGACTTTGGTGATACCCCCAACTACATCGACGACAATATTGCTCCCTATATCCGCGAGTGCTTTGATAAGATTGACGGCAGCGGCAAAAATGCCAATGACTACTCTGTGGGCTATATGTGGGGAACTGCAGGTATTCTTTACAACAAAAAACATGTGGCTGAAGAGGATCTGGGCAGCTGGGATATAATAAGAAACCCTAAATACGCAAATAAAATCTTTATTAAAGATGCACCTAGAGATGTATACTGTTCAGTGTTGATTTATCTTAAACAGGATGAGCTCAGAGAGGGCAAAATCACTCTTGAAGAGTTGATGTATGACTCTTCCGATGCTTCAATTGAAGCTGTTGAGAACTATATGAAGGAGGTGAAAGGTCTGGTTGCGGGTTGGGAAGCAGACTTCGGTAAAGACCAGATGATACAGGAGCGTGGGTGGATAAATCTTACCTGGAGTGGGGACGCTGTATGGGCGATGAATGAGGCTGACCCGATTGGTGTCGAACTCGGTTATTATGTTCCCGATGAAGGCAGTAGCGTATGGTTTGACGGTTGGGTAATTCCCAAATATGCCAAGAATCCTAAGGCTGCAAAATACTTCATCAATTTCCTCTGTATCCCTGAAAACGCTCTGAGGAATATGGAAGTTGTCGGCTATGTTGTAGCCAACGGTGGTGATATTATACTGGATGCTATTCAAGATGAGAAGTACGAAGCCATAGATTTGACCTATTTCTTCGGCCCGGAAGCTGATTCGGTACATGTCAATCCCGTGTTATATCCCGATCAGAGTGTTATTGATCGCTGTGAAATGATGCATGACTGGGGTGACGAGACTCCCAAATTGATTGCAATGTGGAGCCGCGTAAAAGGCAATGAATCGAGCAACGTTGTTACGATAGTCATCATTTGTGCCTTCGTAGCTCTGCTCATAGTATTCGCATTGCGCAGGAGCATATCCAAGTCACGTCGAGGTGCTGCTACCAAAAAAGGTAAAAAACCTGTTAAGAAATAGAAAAGGGCCTCTTATGAGGCCTTTTTTAGTTCTGAGTTCTGAGTTCCGAGTATTGAGTGTTGCATTTTTCTCTTAACTTTGTGTCCAAACGATAGGATCAATTGACACTTAGGAGTATTAAGTGTTATGTGTCGCGAGTACGTGGTGCGGGTTATGGGAAATAAAAAAGAGGAACAACGCGTTGTTCCTCCGTGGGAGCAATAGGATTCGAACCTATGGCCCTCTGCTTGTAAGGCAGATGCTCTAAACCAGCTGAGCTATGCTCCCTTTAGTTTTGGGATTGCAAATATAGATACTTTTTTAAAACCACCAAAATAAAATGAAGAAAATTGTAATTATTTCGATTCTGATTGCTCTCTTTTCAGCCTGCAACGCGCCTAAGGCCAATATTGCAGAGCTGATTCAGATAACAGAGGAAATTCCTCAAGAGGTTAAAGCCGCAAATATTCCGGTCTTCCAATATCGTATTTTCGAGCAGGATATAAGTGTTGGAGGGGTCATTCTTGCGGATAGTGTTTACAACTACACCCAACCTGCCGACGAATCCGCCATCTTTCAGGCGGCCTCCCTCAGTAAGCCTATATTTGCATACATTGTTATGAAGATGGTGGATAGGGGAGAAATTGATCTCGATACTCCCATCTGCCAATATACCGATATGGATCGATTTGAGGATAAAGAGATGGTTGCCATTCTCACTCCGAGGATGGTGCTTTCCCATACCACGGGACTGCCCAACTGGGCCACCGGTCCCTCATCGGACGAATGGCCGACAAGTGTGATCAAATTCAAATATCCGGCAGACTCTTGTTTCTCATACTCAGGTGAGGGCTTTGCTTATTTACAGCGCGCTGTAGAGGCAATTCGCGGTGCATCTCTGGATGAAATTGCTCGCGAAGAGGTATTTATCCCGCTGGAGATGAATTCCACCTCATATGGTTGGCTGCCGCAGTATGATAGCATAGCGCTCGACGGTTTCAATCGTGCTGCAGAAAATCGCGGTCAGGGACGCCACCCGCGCGAGAATAGTGCTTACACCCTGCGTACTAATGCTGCGGACTATTCGCGCTTCCTGATAGCTCTTCTGGATGGCACCGGCCTAAGCGCCGCATCGCATACTGAAATCCTCAAGCCGCAGGTGCATGCCATTCGCTATGCTGATAACCATCGTGACTGTGATTCAACAGTTTGGTGGTCTCTGGGGGTAGGTTCTCTCTATTCGGATATAGCTGCCGCTGAAAAAGGGGAGGCCCCACGCTATTACTGGCATTGGGGTGATAACGGAAATTTCAAGGCACTCTTTGTGTTCCGTCCTGAAGATTGTCGTGGAATTGTCTATTTTACCAATAGTGCAAACGGTCACGACATAGTTACTTCCGTAACACAAGCTACCTTCGGAGAAGAGCTTCCCATTCAGGATTGGATTCAAAAATAACGGGTTTTAAAGCTCTTACAAGGTCTGCTATTATTGTGATATCCAATTTTGTTTGAACGCGTTTTAAAGCGTTTAAATTCGTTTAGAATAGATCTATGGAACAACCAAACGCAATATTTGCCTCTTAGAAGAGGAATTGCGTCTAAAGCATTGCGAAGTCATTAAAAGCATTTCTATATGAAAACCCTTTACTGCTATTTATTACTAATTGTTCTTCTATTTGCATATTCATGTCAGGGCGACAATAATACGACAGATCTCGTTCAGTTGATTCCATTTCCAAATAAGATCGAGATTGGTCGGGATTCGCTAGATATTTCGTCGGGGTTCAAATTGAATTTTGCGGAGGTTACTCCAGGTACAGAGAGTAATGCAAAATCGGAGATTGAAAGCAACCTAACAGAGTATTTGGGATCAACCGCATTGAACATTTCAGATTCCGGTGTAGAGGTAAAGGTTTCATTAAATACGAATTACGCGAATGATTCGCAACTCTTGAATAGCTCAAACAAGGCCAGTGACTCAAAAAAATCGAGTGAGACCCAAAAGAGGCATGACACAAATATATCCAACTATTCGAATAGTTCAAATAGTTCAAATACCTTGTATAATTCGGATTCTTGGGGCCACTCTTATCTCTTGAATGAGTCATATACGATCTCGGTCAATAAAAAAGGAATCAACATAGCTGCAGCGTCTGAAGCGGGCCTGTTTTATGCCATTCAAACGCTTATTCAACTCACAGAGCAGAATCCTGATAAACTTCCTTTTATTGAAATAGAAGATAGCCCGCGTTTTGCTTATCGAGGGATACATCTCGATGTTTCACGTCATTTTTTCTCGCTCGATTTTCTGAAAAAGCAAATCGATATGATGGCGCATTATAAACTCAATTATTTTCATTGGCATCTCACGGATGGACCGGGTTGGCGAATTGAAATAAAACAATATCCTGAGCTGACAAATATCGCCGCTTGGCGTACACATTCGCTTTGGAAAGAGTGGTGGGCTTCGGGACGAAAATATACAAATGAAAGCGACCCGAATGCTTATGGCGGTTATTACACGCAGGAAGAAGCGAGAGAGTTGGTTGAATATGCAGCAAAACGACATATCACAATTATTCCTGAAATAGAGATGCCGGGACATTCTGAGGAGGTTTTGGCCGTTTATCCGCATCTTGCATGTACCGGAAAGCCATATACAAGTAGCGAATTCTGTATTGGCAACGAGGAGACTTTTGTTTTTCTGGAGAATATACTGGATGAAATTCTGGATATTTTTTCCTCTGCTTACATCCATATCGGGGGCGATGAAGCGAGTAAAGAGCATTGGAAAAAGTGTCCCAAATGTCAGGAACGCATTAAAAAAGAGAATTTAAAGGATGAGGCTGAACTGCAAAGCTATCTAATCAAACGAATAGAAACATATCTGCACTCGAAAGGCAGAGAACTGATCGGTTGGGATGAGATTTTGGAAGGCGGATTGGAGAAAAGTGCGATTGTAATGAATTGGCGCGATGAAAAAATAGGGATAGAGGCTGCACAAAGCGGACATAAGGTGATTATGACACCCGGAAAATACACTTATTTCAACAGCTATCAAAGTTCACCCGAAAAAGAGCCGGAAGCCTTGGGTGGATTCTTACCTCTGGAGAATGTTTATGCTTATAACCCTGTTCCCGATAGCCTTTCTGCCAATGAGACAGATAAGATTTGGGGTGTTCAGGCATGTCTGTGGACGGAGTATGTCCCCACCGAAGAGCATGCCGAGTATATGCTTTATCCACGTATGTTGGCTCTTGCAGAAGTAGCCTGGACAAATCCCGATAACAAGTCTTGGGAGTCCTTTAACTATCGTGTTAATCGATCTGTTCCAATTCTACAGCAGAAAGGTTATAACACTTTTACCTTGAGCAAAGAACCGGAAATTTTAATGGAAAATGATTCCCTCAATAAAGCAATCGCCATTGCTTTAAAGTCGGAAATATATCCGGTAGAGATAAGATACACAACAGAGGGTTCAGCAGTTACGAGTGAGTCCCAGTTATATGAGGGTCCGATTTTAATAAGAGATTCAGCAAATCTGAAAGCCCAACTGTTTAGAGATGGACAACCTTTGGGCGATGTGATTGAACAACGAATTGATTATCACAAAGCGATAGGGAAAAAGATGGAATATCTCAATCCATACAACAGATACTATCCTGCAAACGGAGAAACTAGCCTGATTGATGGATTGTACGGCGGTTTTTCGCATGGCGACGGCTTTTGGCAGGGCTTTATCGGAGCACCCTTTGACGCGATTATCGATTTAGACGAAATAGATTCACTACGTCATATCCGCATCAATTTTTTACAGAATTCAAACGCTGAAATCTGGCTCCCAAAAGAGATTACAATTGCACTTTCCAACGAAAGAAAAGGGGATTTTGAACCGGTTGCTACTTTTAATAACAACATCTTAAGCGATAAAGCAGGCACATTCTTCAAATCATTTGAATGGAACGGCTCCTACCAAGCCCGCTTCATACGCATCACTGCAACCATTAATCCTGCCGTTCGCGGATGGGTCTTTGCCGATGAAATTGTTGTATGGTAGGATGAGCTGTCAGCCATTCATTATCTGCAATAATTTTACCATAGATGGCAGTATTAAATGAGTTACAGCGTATATGTAATATACGTCACTCATGATATTTGAAAATACCAATACACATCATCATGAAAAAGATTAATATCATTTTGGTACTTCTTGTTTCAACGATGATCACTTTGTCTTGTGATAAGGACCGAGGTCGCAGTTGGCCTCCTATACCTCCCATAGCAGTCAGTGTTTATGTGGAAGATAAATATGGAAGGGATTTGCTCGATCCTGATTCCAAATACTTTTTTGCAGACTCAGTCGTGCTTGAACATAGAGGTAGTGAATATCGGTTGTATAATTCGAAAATAGAGACTAAAAGCTATGTGTCTAGATATGTGGGTCTCTCATTAATGAACAAACATGGCAGATATTACCTTAGTTTTGGGGCTTTTGATAATATAACCGATTATGAAACTGACTTTATTTTTCATTGGAAAAATAATACGACAGATACTATCCATTATATCAGATACCGAGATTACGATCTTCATGTACTCTGCGAGAAGTGGCAACTCAATGGCGTGGAGGCCACTCATCCGATTGTTATTAAAAAAGCAATTG
The DNA here is from genome assembly GCA_029567375.1 of Bacteroidota bacterium. Classification (GTDB taxonomy): domain Bacteria; phylum Bacteroidota; class Bacteroidia; order Bacteroidales; family UBA932; genus Cacconaster. The sequence continues at coordinate 5,921 of JAKQLB010000174.1, forward strand.
GCCATTAGTCATTAGCTATTAGCGTTGGCTATTGGCCGAAAATCATATACCACGCAACTTGCAATACGCAATACTACATACTACACACTAGAAACTCGGAACTAACCCGAAACGGACATTTTGTCAGTTTCGGGGGATGGTACTCTTTTTGCCCTCTTGTGTTAAAACAAAGATTATAAACAGTTTTAATATAAGATTATGGCAAAAGGAACAATTGGAGTAACTACCGAGAATATATTTCCGGTAATTAAAAAATTTCTTTATTCAGATCACGAAATATTTATACGCGAACTTGTAGCAAATGCGGTGGATGCCACCCAGAAGCTAAATACGATTGCCAACAGCGGTGAATTCAAAGGTGAGTTGGGCGATTTGACCATCAGGATTGACCTGGATCCCAAGGAGGGTACATTGAAAATCACCGACCGCGGTATCGGTATGACAGCGGAAGAGGTTGACAAATATATCAATCAGATCGCATTTTCCAGCGCAGGCGAATTTCTCGAAAAATATAAGGATCAGGCAGCCGGCATCATCGGTTATTTTGGCCTCGGTTTCTATTCGGCCTTTATGGTCTCCAAAAAGGTGACTATTGACACTCTTTCCTGGAAAGAGGGTTCCAAGGCTGTCAGATGGGAGTGTGAGGGAGATCCCGAGTACACAATGAGCGATTCCGACAAACAGGACAGAGGCACTACGATAACCCTTCATCTGGATGATGATTCAAAAGAGTTTGCTCAAGACCACAAAATCAGTGAATTGCTACACAAATATTGCAAGTTTATGCCCGTTCTCATTGCTCTGGGTAAAAAGAAAGAGTGGAAGGATGGCAAATATGTCGATACCGACGAGGACAATATCATCAATAGCATAAAACCTCTCTGGACACTCATGCCGACTGAGTTAAAGGATGAGGATTATATGGAGTTTTATCGTGAACTCTATCCCATGCAGGATGATCCGCTCTTCTATATCCACCTCAATGTGGATTATCCATTCAATCTGACAGGTATTCTCTATTTCCCCAAGATCAAAAATCAAATTGACGTAGTTCGTAATAAAATCCAGCTCTTCTGCAATCAGATGTTTGTTACAGACTCGGTAGAGAACATCGTCCCCGAGTTCATGACGCTTCTCCATGGTGTAATCGATTCTCCTGATATTCCTCTGAACGTCTCGAGGAGCTATCTGCAGTCGGATGCCAACGTGAAGAAGATTTCCGGTTATATTACCAGAAAGGTAGCTGATCGTCTTGAGGAAATTTCCAAGAATAATAAGGAAGAATTTGAGTCGAAATGGGATAATCTCAAGCTCTTTATCGAATATGGAATGATTACTGACGAAAAATTCAACGAAAGGGCTCTCAACTTCGCACTTTTCAAGAATACCGACGGTAAATACTTCAACTACGAGGATTATCGCAAGGCAATCGCAACTGAACAGACCAACAAGGATGGCAAGGTGGTCTATCTCTATGCTACTGATGCAGAAAAACAGTATCAGTATATTGAAACCGCCAAAAACAAAGGTTACGATGTGCTCTTGTTTGATTCTCCGCTGGATTCACACTTCGTATCCATGCTGGAGCAAAAGCTGGAAAACTCGACTTTCGCTCGCGTTGATGCGGATTCTATCGACAAGCTCATCGCAAAATCAGATGTTGAAAAATATGAAATCAGTGAAGAGGAGCAGAAACGTCTTGACTCTCTTTTCGAGGAGATACTTCCCAAGGAGAATAAATATAGAGTTTCAGTGGAAAATCTCGGTGACACGGCTCAGCCGGTGCTTATTACTCAGACTGAGTTTATGAGGCGTTATCGCGATATGGCCGCTCTAGGTGGAGGATTGAATTTCTATGGAGAGCTGCCCGAGACCTACAACATTGTAATCAATGCTGAAAATCCCCTTATTAAACGCATTATGGGAGAGAAAGGTACCGAGGCATTCACTGCGGACAATGTTTTACTCAAACAGGTGACCGATCTCGCTCTGCTCGCCAATAATATGCTCAAGGGCAAAGAGCTAAGCGAGTTTATTAAAAGAAGCTCAGAACTGCTGTAAAAACTACTACTTATCAAGGAACTCCATCAGTTCCTTGATAATAGCTTCTATTTGCTCTTGTGATTGGAGTGTTTCGATTGGGAAGCCAAGGGATACCACACGATAATCTCCTTCGTAGGCCACTCCCGCGGAGATATTATTGTCGGAATACCTAAGAATAGTATAAGCATTTTTGTCTGCAGGCACAAGTCCGTCCGGACTTTCAACCTGATAACGATGAGGATTGGGCTTATTGAAGAATGAATATGAAGATAATGGCAGTCCAAAAGGATTTTGCACCATTTTTACATCGCCTCCGGCAGTGGCATTGTTGGTCATCCATTTGTATTTCAGGACGCCTGTAATAAAGTCGCGCATCGGAGTCACAACATCGGCCATCATTACAGAGTCAATCTGATAATCATATATCTTATCCCAGGCATCAGTAGCAATATTGGCACCTGATATGAGCATATTTCCACCGGAGGCGGCATAGTCCCTCAAAGTTTCCTGTAAATCGGCAGGGAAAACGCTATAACGCAGTTTACTTGCACCATCTCGACCGGTTAGAGTGGTAATCTGTTTACCGCAAATGAGGTTAAGTATCGGATATTTTTCCAGATCTACCGCACCTGAAGTCAATGCCTCACGAGAGGTAGAGGCGAAGTCATAACCGGCCCGCATCAGCGCCAGACCGTGATAATAGGGATAATCAAAAGTATTACCTGCAAAGGATGTTGTCTCATAATCGGAATAGGAGGCACCGAATCCCGCAGCATCATCATCCATCCAGGGGATTTCACGGCGGAACTCGTACTGTGAGCCAATATGGGAAATGTCGTAGAGATAGGGAACTCCACGGTCGATATGGTCCAGAAACCCCCCATAAGTGGAATCCCGGGTAGCAAAAGAAGAGGGAGCAGCAACCCTGTCGAAGTTGTTTACCACAAGCACTGTTTTACCCTTTGTAACCACTCTGGAGGAGCGTGAGTCCGCAAGACCTATGGAAAGGATCTCAGAGGGAAAACTCTCGCCACCCTCATTGACTGCCGTTACCTTAAAACTGTATATCTTCCCCGGTTCAATGTTTACATTAAAGGAATTTCCATTTACCGGCACACCATTGTCAAAACCGCCGTCGTCCACCCTGGTATAGAGTATATAACTGCGTGTGGTCGCGGTACTCTCCAGGCGGTCAACGCGTGGTTCCCATTTGAGTCGTGCCTGAAAATTCCTCCCCGAGCCTCCAATTTCTGCCGAAAAAGCTCGAACAGGCAGCGGCTGAACGATGTAAGGAGTGCCTCTCAGCCAGGAGAGATATTTGAGCATACCTTTGTATATTGCTCTGGAGACCACAAATCTGAATGCAGGGTCAAGTCCGTAGCGCATATCAGCCAGATTTTGATGGGAGAGGAGTTCAAGCAGCATCGCCGGTACCTCAGGTGAGCGCGCTTCCGAGTAGGCTTTGTCCCACATTCCGCGTCGCGACCACTGAGGTTCGAATGTAGCCCGGATATCATCCACAATTTGTGTCTGAACTATGTCATTGTAGTCGCGGGCGATGGATCTCTTCACTCCGTAAGGATATTCATCTTTATCCATGGAGAGACGAGTGTAGATGGCAAGTGTGCCGATAATGGAGTCGGTAAGTGTGGTGCCCGCATCGGTATGAAATGCGAATGAAAGATCAATCGGGATGTTGTAACCTACACGATCGGGCTTTAAATAGGAGCCATCGGTGAGGATATTAACCCACATTCCTCGTGATTGATAGTCGTCATTGTAGTCTGTGTAGTTGCGGTTGACCGAGTAAATGGTATCGTTGAATCCTGCCCACTGGAGCCAGTACCTTGATCCCTCCGTATAGCGCGGATAACCCGATATTTCGGGCTCCACATCGAAGTCGGGAGTCACAGGATTGCCATCTTTATCGGTATCGGAGGGTTTGCGGGCAATGTTGCCCATTCCTCCTCCAAACTTCACTGCATCAGCGGTTATAACATCCCTGTTGCTCGACGAATTGTTATTGAGGAAGACTCCCTGTGAATTATTCGAACCTTTGGCGAAAGGAAACGTGCCGAGATAAACCCAGGTGCCGCCGCCCATAGTCTGATTGACAGAGAAACGGGTGGAGCCACCTTTGTGGCGTACTTCGTATTGTGCTTCTTCTGTACTGTTTTTTAGCGTATGGTAGGAGACATAGACTGCATAGTTGCCCTCTTCGGGTATTTCCGGTATCCACTTTGCTGTGCTATAGGTACCTCTGCGCGATCCGACTACCTTTGCATCGGCCATACGGGCACTTCCGAGTTTGAAAGGATTCTCCTTATACACATAATAGGGTTTGATATTGGCAAAACCGGAGTCGGGGGAAGATTTCCATTTTCCATCCTCAGAATAACCGGATCCGGGGGTATCGTTGTCCACTATCACCTCATGCAGTTGGTGGTCACGTTCTCGTGGCAGCAGCACGATGGCACCGGCATTCTCGAGCATCGGTACCAAGAAGGGGAGGACATAACTCTGGGTGTAGATATCTTCCACAGTCTCAAAAATCCGAGCTCTCTGCCACTCCCAACGCTTGAGCGACTGTTCGTAATAATATCCGTGACTTTGCCAGAGGGCAATATGGCGTTCCTGAAGTCCTTTAGTTACCTTATGGCCTTTGGAGAGATTGGTTACCAGCGGTACGGAGGGCCTTCGACTATTGTCGGATACGGTCCGACGGTAATCCCTGAGAACCTCGTTGGATGTTTCTCCGCTGAAGTAGCCCGATACCAAATCCTCGAGAGGCAGTCCGATGGCGCTGAGGGAAAATGATGACTTGTAGGCAGCATATTTATCAGGCATCAGAAGTTTTACGATGGCATAAATATCCTTGATATGCCGTTCTCGGAGAGGATACTCGCTTATAGAAGGCTTGAAGCGGATTTCAAGCCTTTTTTTGCTCACTATAGCTTTATCTACGGCGATAGGAGCCAATATGGAGGCCTCTGACGAGAGATAAGTCCGGATAGAATCGGTTACCCCTAGGAATAATTCAGCGGTGGTGCTGCCCTGTGAATGGCCCATTAATGGGAAAAGCAGGGCACAAATGGCGATGGTGATTAGTTTTCTCATTTCATTGAATAATTGGGGCAAAAATAGTTATATTTGTCCAGACTTAAAATAATGTACAATGAGAAAATTATCACTTGCAAATCTCCCGACGAAAATAGAAAAAATGGTACGCTGGAGCGCTGAGAAAGGGGTCAATATTTATATAAAACGTGACGACCAGACGGGAAGCGAATGGAACGGCAACAAAATCCGTAAACTCGAATTTGCCATCCACGAGGCCCGTGATCGCGGTTGTGACCTGTTGATCACCTGCGGAGGCATACAGAGCAACCACTGCAGGGCTACGGTTGCTGCGGCTACAAGACTTGGTATGAAAGCAGCCGTCCTATTGAGAATCGAAGAGAAGCCCCCGGTGGAAGGCAATTATTTCCTGGATCTCCTTATGGGAGCTGATGTCCGTTTCTGCACCCGACCCGAATATAGCAACAGTCGCACGCAGATAATGGAGGAGATGGCTCAGAAATATCGTAAGGAGGGATTGAAGCCCTACATCATTCCTGAAGGAGCATCTTATCCGGTTGGTGCGCTGGGTTATTTCCACTGTATGAAGGAGATTGTGCAGCAGGAAGAACAAATGGGCATTAACTTTGACACTATCGTAGTGGCTACCGGCTCCGGAGGTACTCATACCGGCCTTACACTGGCGAATATGCTCTTGGGTTACGGAAAAAGGGTAGTGGGCATGGCAGTTTGCGACGATAACGCCTATTTTCAAAATGTAGCTATGCAAATGACGCCGGGATGTCTGGAGTATCTTGTGGAGCAGGGAGAGATTGGCAGAGAGCAGGCAAATGAGTTTGCTGCGAAAGTAAAACCCTCGGATTTTGAGTACATTGACCGCTATGTGGGAATCGGATATGCTAAAAGCCGTCCTGAGGAGTTGGAGCATATCAGGCGAATTGCCACCCTTGAAGGTATTGTATTTGATCCGGTTTACACCGGAAAAGCTTCCTATGGTCTCGATTGCGAATTGCGCAGAGGCGGAGCCTTTGAAAAGTCACAAAACATCCTGTTTATCCACACAGGAGGTATATTCGGACTCTTCCCGGTCTCAAGATCGTTTACCTTTAAATAAGAGCAGAAATGCGGTTCCGGTCAATATTGCAATGATATTGGCCACCATATCCCAAATATCCATTACACGATCCGTATTGAATAGTCCTTGTGACACTTCAAGCAGGAAAGCCAGTGTAATTCCTGTCATTCCCACATAAAAGAGTGTTCTCCAGTAATTCTTCCTCGTAGAAGAAAAATACGCCAGAAAAGGGTAGGGCAGGAACATCAGAAAATGGATACATTTGTCAATCGGAATTCCGAATATATCCTTGCGTTCGATACCCAAATCTATGCCTGCAAAGCTCGCAAGAGAGAGGAAAAGTAACGCCGCAATATATAACCAGAAGAGTAATTTTAAAAAGATTCTCATATAGGTTGCACATATATTATAAAGACCTGTTGCGCATCTTGCGCTGCAGACGTGTGAAGTCATCTTCCATTTTGACTTTGTCAATGATTGTTGTCACTACATTCCAAATCTCGCTCCCCTTTGAATAATCTGCCTTGCAGATAAAGTTGACGCGTTCCTGACGCAGCAATTTTTGAGCCGTTCGGAATTTTTCCTTTCTTGCCGGCTGGTAAACCGCTATGGAGTTGCCTCCAAACATTTTCACAATCTTCATACAGGGAATGTCGGTCTCGCCGTCACCGAAATAGATCATATTATTGAAAGGAATGAGTTTGCTTTCATCTTTCTGGCTCTCATTGACATTGGTCTTATCACTGATGTCCAGGATGCCCTTTGTGATTTTAAAGAGAAATTGAGTCTTGCCTGTAAAATCAACCGCCACAGCCGGCCATACAGCTACGTTGTCCCGGTCATACCAAAAGGAAGAGGCAAATATCTTCTTGAATTCCTTGGCAATCTCAGTTCCCTCAATCATCTCGGTCAACCCCGAGGAATTGATATAATGTTCTACTATCACTCCTTTTTTACGTCCGTATTCATTTATAAGTGAAAACCACTCCTTCACGCCCGGAACCAACTCAATCGACTTGCCGAAAGAGACGAAAGAATCCCGCTTTAGGGATATGCCTGCACTTCTAGCCTCATCGATCATGAGCTTCATATATGCGAGAATATGGCTCATCTCTTGTCCGGCCGATACGGCATCACTATTTCGCCAAAACTCTTCAGGAGTCTTTCCTAAGGCCTGAATAAAGCCAAATTCCTGCATATTACCCGGAGAAAGTGTGCCGTCAAAATCATAAATGAGGGCTACAATAGGTTTTTTTCTTGTCATAATTGTCGTTTTTCACCCCACATATCGCAAAATCACCCCAAAAATACAAATATTACCACTTGAGCAAATCTTTTATCACATTATTTTTTAAATATAATTCCACAACAATATCTTAGCGGTCAAATAATGAGAAATGGCAAGGGACAAAATTACTCACTTTTTAACGTATTTTCAAAATAGTGCCGGTCTTTATTGGGACCGCGAAGTTTTGAGTAATATTGACGGCATCTCTTATACCTATGGTCAGATTTGTGATAACATTGAGAGGTTACATATTCTCTTTGAGGCCGCAGACCTTAAAAAAGGTGATAAAGTTGCCATTTGTGCCAAAAATTCCGCACAATGGTGCGTGGCGTTCCTTGCTTCTACCTCTTATGAGGCTGTAACAGTGCCTTTGCTCAACGACTTCCAGCCTGAGAGCATTTCCGCACTTGTTCACCATTCTGAAAGTAAAGTGTTTTTTACAAATACGGAAATCTGGAAGAAACTCGATATAGAGAGTATGCCTCTTCTTCAGGTAGCCGTAAATGTAGAAGACTACACGATATTGTATAATAAGATCGGAGCCGGATTGGACGATTGTTTTGCTAATCTTGAGACTCTTTTTTCTACCAAGTTCCCCAATTTCTCAATCAAGGATGTGCGATATCCTACGAACAATCTTGATGATCTGGCTCTGATCAATTATACATCAGGTACAACCAGCGACCCCAAAGGGGTAATGCTGACCTACGGTAACGTAAGTTCCAACACAACTTATGCCATTGAGACAATTCCCAATTGTGCCGATAATACTATTGTTTCGATGCTGCCGTTGGCTCATATGTATGGACTGGCATTTGAATTCCTCTACCAGGTTGCTGCCGGTTGTCATATACATTTCCTTGGCAAAGTACCTTCACCTAAAGTGCTTCTCAGCTCCCTGGCAAATATACAGCCATTTATGATAGTTACCGTACCCCTCGTAGTTGAGAAAATATTTCGCAATTCTGTTTTTCCTACGATACAGCAGCCGTTTATTAAGTTTTTGATGAAAATTCCGGTCATCTCTTGTTGTCTCAAAAATAAAATAAGGAAGAGACTCCTGGATGCTCTCGGCCGTAAACTTGAATATCTTATTATCGGCGGTGCCGCCATTAATAAAGAGGTGGAGGATTGTATGAAAGATATTAGAATGCCCTACACAGTGGGCTATGGTATGACAGAATGTGCCCCACTCCTTGCGTACGAACATTGGAAAAAATTTGCCAAGCAGTCTTGCGGAAAAGTAGTTGACAGAATGGAGATAAGGATTGATTCGGAAGATCAGGAACATGTTGTGGGAGAGATCCAGGTGCGTGGTGCCAATGTAATGCTCGGTTATTACAAAAATCCCGAGGCAACGGCAGCTGCTTTTACCGAGGATGGCTGGATGCGTACCGGAGACCTTGGCATAATTGACAAAAAGGGCAACGTGTTTATAAAAGGACGTAGCAAAAATATGATTCTCAGTGCCAACGGACAGAATATCTATCCCGAGGAAATTGAGGACCGTCTCAATGTCCAGCCCTATGTAGTGGAGTCGGTTGTGGTAGAAAGGGACAAAAGAATTGTAGCTCTGGTTTATCCCGATTATGACAGGGTATCCCAGGAATCAATGGATGAAAATGACCTGGCGAAGCTTATGGAGGAAAATCGTATCAAACTCAATCTGATGCTCCCTCTTTATAGCCGTATTTCCAGGATTGAACTTCGTAAAAACGAATTTGAAAAGACACCAAAAAGATCTATAAAAAGATTCTTGTATAAATAATTTAGTTGGGTTTCATAATGGTGTGGCAGAGGATTCGGCTTGTTCCGGGTCCTCTGTTTTTTTAAGGGATGAGAATGCTCTACTAATAGTCGTATTTTTTCCAGAGCAGCTGCAGACGTTTGCGGATCTCATTTTCACGGGCATTTTGCCCGGGATCATAAAATTTGCGTCCCTTCAAGGAATCGGGAAGAAACTCCTGGTCAACGAAATTACCCTCGAAGGCGTGAGCATACTTATAATCTTTGGCATAACCAAGCTCTTTCATCAGTTCCGTGGGAGCATTGCGCAGGTGCAGCGGTACGGGCGGCGCCTCACTAGTGCTTTTTACCAGTGCCATCGCCTCGTCTATGGCCATATAGGCACTGTTGCTCTTGGGAGAGGTAGCCAGATAGATGCAGGTCTGAGCCAGTATAATACGGCTTTCAGGCATTCCTATCTTATGAACGGCATCAAAGCAGCTCTGGGCAAGCAAAGCTGCGTTTGGATTGGCCAATCCCACATCTTCCGAGGCCAGAATGAGCATTCTTCTTGCGATAAAGAGGGGATCTTCGCCTCCTGCAAGCATCCTTGCCATCCAGTATATAGCTGCGTTGGGGTCACTTCCGCGGATACTTTTGATAAATGCAGAAATAATGTCGTAGTGTTGCTCTCCGTCCTTGTCGTAAAGCGCGATATTATCCTGCAAACGGTCGGTGACTACGGCGTTGTCTATGATGATTTCCCCCTCTTCGGGGAAAGTGGAGATGATAATCTCGAGGATATTGTACAATTTGCGGGCGTCGCCGCCGGAAAAGCGGAAGAGGGCTTCGCGCTCTTTGACCTTTATCTTGCGCTGTTTTAGAATGCTGTCCTGTTTTAGAGCTCTCTTGAGCAATACCTCGAGATGTCGGGCATCAAGTGATTTGAGCACATAGACCTGGCAACGGGATAGGAGAGGGGTGATTACCTCGAAAGAGGGGTTCTCGGTGGTAGCTCCAATCAGTACGATTGTGCCGCTTTCGACCGCACCGAGCAATGCATCCTGCTGAGCTTTATTGAATCGATGGATTTCATCTATAAAGAGTATAGGCGCACCTTTAGCGAACATTTTGCCGCTTTCAGCGCGCTGAATCACCTCACGCACATCCTTTACTCCGGAACTGACAGCGGATAGAGTGTAGAACTCGCGGTCGAGACTGCCGGCTATAATGCGAGCGAGGGTGGTTTTGCCCACTCCCGGAGGACCCCAGAGGATAAATGAGCTCAACTGCTTACTCTGGAGCATATTGCGCAATACGGCTCCGGGAGCCACTAAGTGCTCCTGTCCCACAAAGTCTTCGATCCTGGAAGGCCTCATCCGTTCCGCCAGAGGTTGCATCATCATTTCATTGGTTTATTATGCAAAGATAAGGAAAGATTTTGGGAGTTATTCCGTAAGATATAAGGAAATATTGCGGGAGTAGTGCGTCAAGATATAACGAATTGTTTCGCGAATGCGAACTATGATAATAATGAAAGATTTTACTAACGCTCAGTACAATGTTAACGAGAGATTTCTGAGGATCGCAAGTATGATATTTCTGAATTATTGCTAACTTTAAAAAATTTGATCAAACAGAAAAAATAGTAATTAATCGAAACCGGATATTAGTTATATAATATACATAGATAGAATTTAGATAAAAGATGAAAATTCTGCATACGAGCGACTGGCATATAGGCCAGACTTTTTACGATTACGACAGGACGGAGGAGCACAAACATTTTTTTGAACAACTCAAAAAGATAGTCAGGGAAGAAAAACCGGATCTGCTGCTTGTCAGCGGGGATTTATACCATACCTCTGCACCCTCGATTGCCGCTCAGGAGCTTTACAATGAGTCTATGCTCGGATTGCGCGATGAGTCTCTCGCATTCGGAGGCATGCACATTGTTCTGATTGCGGGCAATCACGACAGCAGCTCCAAACTCGATGTTGACGGACTCTTGTGGAAATATTTCAACACGAATGTGGTGGGTACAATTCCCAGGGATAATGACGAATCACTTGAGAACCGGGCTTTCTATGACTCTGTGTTTGCCAAACACATAATTCCCGTAAGGAAAAACAGAGAAAGCGAGATCCTGGGCTATGTAGTGGCGATACCCCATTGCTATCCACAGAATTTCCCCAATATCAATCCGAAAGATGGTAAACAGGACAGGATGAAGAGATTCATCGCTCTACTGCTGGACAAGGTGGCTGAGGTCAATACTGATGGGCTTCCGGTGATATTGACCGCACATACGCTGGTAACCGGAAGTAACATAAAGGGGCACGATGCAATAATAGTGGGCGGACTCGACAACTCTGATATCGGCACCTTCGGCAGCGGCTGGGACTATCTTGCGCTGGGACATATTCATTTTCCGCAGGAAATCAAGGGGAGCGCCGGTAAAGCGAGATACAGCGGATCTCCCTTCCCGATGAATTTCGAGGAGGATTATGATCACTTTGTAAATATTGTGGAGATTGAAAAGAGGGGAGAGATGCCTCAGGTGAGGCAAATCCTTATCAAACCTCTATACGAGATGGTGACGCTTTCTGCGAAAGAGTTACCAGAGGAAAAAAACAGTTGTATGGATCTTCTACGCGTGCTGGAAGAGTATCCCGCTCATAAAAAGGCCTATATCCGGCTGGAGGTGCTTGAGACAGGTGAGCTTCCCCCGGACTATATTCAGCGTGTTAAAACGGCTCTGACGGGCAAAGAGGCTCGATATTGTCTTGTAAAGCAGGAAATCCCCGATAAACCTGCTGAAGGTGAAGGCCTCTCCCTGACAGCTGCTCAAGTCAGTGCACTTTCTCCGCGTGAAATGGCAGAAATCATTGCACCGGAATTTTTCCCCAAGGATGGTGAGGAAAAGTATGATGACAAACAGGGAGTTGCAGAATTGTTTGACCAGGCAGTCTCAAATGTAACGGAGCAGATCAACTAAAGATGAGCCATGAATACCCTGAAGCTAAATAGAAATGCACTTATCGGATAATAAACGCTACAAATCCATTCAAACCGGAGATATTACATGAAACTTCTAAAACTCAATATACGGAACATTGCTTCAATCTCTGAGGCTGAAATTGACTTTACTAAGGATAGTTTTGCGACCGAATCCATTTTTCTAATATATGGCGAAACTGGTTCGGGCAAGACTACTATACTGGATGCCATTTGTCTGGCTCTTTATGGACGTACTCCGCGTCTGGATAATGCTATAACACAACCAAACGTACCGACTTATATAATGGGGGACCGTCCTGTCAACATAATGAATACAAGGCAACTCCTAAAGTCGGATGCGCAGGAAGGGGAGGTCTCGCTTTATTTTACTGCGGTAAATGGTAAAAATTATACGGCTCAATGGAAGGTTAGCCGTTATAGAGGTACTACGGGAATAAAAGACCCTGAATGGACTCTGATAGATGGCGGTCGCCCAATTGAAATCAAGCCAAATGCTCGCAGCGCTGCCCAAAGACGCAATCTGGATGACCTTACCGGCCTGTCGTATGACCAGTTCTGCAAGACTGCTATGTTGGCCCAAGGCGAGTTTACACAGTTTCTCAAGTCAAATGATGAGGAAAAATGTGAAATTTTGGAGAAGATCACCGGTAATACTGCTTACCGCATAGTTGGAAGTGAGATCAACAGACTTAAAAATAAGGCCGATTACGAAGTCAAGAGTGATAAAAACTTGTTGGAAAGGACCGTTATATGTGATTTGAAATACAATCCGAATGAAAACAGTTTTGAGGATTATACGGAACTTGTCAGTAACGAGATTTCCAAAATTGAAAAAGAGGCACTGAGTTTTGAGAAAAAAGCTGTTGTGGCGACTGAACTGATTACCGCAAAAGAGGCCTTAGAGAGCATTCGAGAGGCAGATGAGGAATATAGCGTCCAGCTTGAAACGGAAGCTTCTTGTGTAAAAACGGCTGCCGCCCTTATAATACTTCAGGAAAAGCGTCAGAAAGAGTACGAAGCCCACGAGGCCTCTTACAAAGAGATGCAGAGTCAATTGGAGTCGATTTCTGCGGATGTGCCGATGTATGACAAATGGATTCTTATAGAAAATAGTTTAAAGCAAGTGCCTTTTTCAGAGAAAAAAATCACTCAGAATAGAGAACAGACCCAAACTGCCAAATCGCAACTAACGGCGATAGAGGCTGACAAGAAGGCGAAAGAGGGTGAGCTTGGCACAATCAGAAAGAAAATTGCCGGTTTAGAGGAAGAGTATGCTCAAAAGGATAAAGAACTTGCTAAACTGGAACCTGAGAAAAGGAAGGCACACAAGAAGCAACTTGATGATTTGCGTCTAAAGCTAGGGGAAGCGGAGAGAGTGGTTAGTGTTCTGGATGAGAAGGAAAAGGCTCTGAAAAGCCGACAGGAAGAGCTTGCAAACAAGAAATCGGAGTTAGAAAAGAAAACAAATAGTGTAACTGCTCTTCTTGAAAAATATAACATTGCTGTTACACAAGAAAAGGGCGCAAAAGAGCTATTTGATAAAGCTGCTGGAACTCTGGAGCAATTTGTCAGACTGAATGAAAATGGCGCTGCACTCAGGGCATTAATCAAGGCTGAGGATAATTGTCCGGTTTGTGGTACAACTGTAACTCAGGAAATACTTGATTCTTTTGATGATAAGTCGGTTAAAGAAACTCTTAAGCATCTTGAAGAGTCGCGTGATAATGCGAAAGCGGCTTGGGATGATAGTCTAAAGTCATTGAACGATGCTGAAACGGCATACGGAACCGAATACCGGCTTCTGGATGCTAACAGCAAAGCTCTGCAAAAATTGGAAAATGAGGTGCAAAGTGAATCTGAATCCATTTCCGGCTTTAAAGAGACAAACCGTAGAGTTCTTACTGATTGTCAGTTTGATTGGGAGATGGAAGATCTTCCTGCTCATATAAGTAAGCACAAAGCCGAGACACTTTCTGAGTTGGAAAAGGCCACAAAAGCCCTCGAAATCATAGAGTCTATGGAGCAAGAGATTGCGGGATTGCATAAAAGGATTGAAGAGGTTAGGAAAAATGAGGAGAATCCAGCCGAGCTATCTGTTAAAGCGGTAGAACAAAAGCTCAATGATGCTAAAACTCGTATAGCCGCTCTTGAAAGCGCTCTTACCGGGCTGGAAAAAGAGAGGGAAAACCATATAGAGACTGCGGGGAAACATATCACAGTTAAGAATTGGAAAGAGCAATGGAACAGCAATAGGGAAGAATTTATCACAAAATTGGCAGATAAGACTACAGCTTATAAGGCGCTGAAACAGGACTCTCAGGATTTGAAAGTTAAAGTCAGCACTATGGGCGACGAGATTAAGAACATCAAACTCAAAAGAGAGGAGTTTTTAAATGCTTACCCCGATATTCAAAAGAGAACGGAAGAGTTTGATGTGGCCGTGTTTTCTTCCCAAGATTTGGAGAAAGTCGCCTCAGAGCCGATTTTGAGCAGGTGGGCGACCGTAATGACCCGTACGGGAACCGCTAAGGAACAGATGGAGAGAATCCAAAAGAAAAAAGAAGAGGCACAGAGGCGTTTTGATTTATTTATAAATAAATATCCTGATGCAGAGAGTCCCGGATTTTACCTTCGTGAAGAGCCTCAGCTTACTCTCCAAAGTTCCAAAGCTACTTTAAATCAGCTCAAAGAAAGTTGGCTAGAATCAAAAGGCAAACTGAGTCAAAAGGCAGTTTCAGAGCGGGATAAACTCTCAGCAGCTAAGAAACTTGAGAAAGAGATTGGAGAGAAACTTGAGCTTGCAAATCGGTGGAAAATTCTTGATGCTGTTCTGGGAGGTCCTGAAGGCAAACGTTTCAGGGACGCTGCAATGCGGATGTTGTTTAGGGAAATTCTTGCAAGGGCCAACGAGAGCTTAAGGCACATTGCACCTCATTATCAACTCCACAACGAACCCGGCTCAATGGTGATCCTCGTACGCGACCTGGAGCAGGGAGGCTATACCAGAGCTACCAGCACGCTCTCGGGAGGAGAATCCTTTGTGGTCTCGCTGGCGCTGGCACTTGGCCTTTCAACTTTCGGCAAAGAGGGCCTTGCGGTCGATACCATTTTTATAGATGAGGGATTCGGCACCCTAAGCGAGGATATTCTCGAAAGGGTAATTATTACGCTGGAAGACCTTAAGAGATATGGTTGCCGTGTGGGTCTGATCAGCCACGTTCCCGCCTTGCGTAATAGAATCAGCGCAAAGTTAGAGGTCAGTGACGGCAGAGTGAGGAAAGTCCATTGACTTGCCAGTTCCGAGTTCCGAGTTCAGAATATTCAAATAGCACGGCTTCGAAATAACAAAAAATTTCTACGCTCGTGCTATTTGAATTAGAGACTTTATACTCGCAACTATTCACTCACTCGGAACTACATACTCGAGACTCTGAACTAGTATCGCATTCGCTACTACTCTTTCGCCTTGATGGTCGAATTTTTTATTGTCGGAAGGGTGATTTACGATATTGCCGTCGAAAACCATTGTCGAGGAGCCGCCGCCGTCGAGATTGAGGGCATCGCGGCATCCCAGCCAGCTCATTATCAAACTCAATTCGGTAGTGGAGACTCCTGCTGCTTCCGGCAATCTGCCATCCACTACCACGAAAACCACTGTGCCGTTGCTGCGTTTTCCAACTGCGGTGCGAGGATGCCTGTTAGTGTTGAATTTATCGGGTGCCTGAGGCTCGAGTTCGCCGTCAACCATCAGAATAGGGCCTGAGGTGAGCACATCTTCAGCGAAAATATACTTTTCCCAATTCTTGAGTTGATCGGCTTTAACTATGTATAAATCGCCGTAGAGTATCGCTACTGCACCATTCTGACGGATGCTGCGTGACCAGAATGGAGTGGGTACATCTTTGTTGTTATCTGAGATTGTGGTTCCTTCCACTCGCGTATAAGTAACGCCTCCATAGGGAGTTCTCATATTGAAGAATGAACCGTTCAAGGCAGCTATAGCATTGAGATCAGCTGCAAGGGTGGATGTTCCTACAAGCGTTCCTTCCGGTGCTATGACTACGTCAAAATGGAATGCTGCCGGTATTTCCAGTACTGAAATACATTGATTTGAGTTGAATAAATTTCCCTCGAAGAGATAATTATTGAATATAATTCCATCTTTTTCTGCATTGGCTACTGCCTTAGCTGTGACAAATGTGAGCGAATCCGGATTTTGCGCTAAAAGCGAGACTGAAAAGAGGGCAACCAGCAAGCTTAGGGCTATTATATTGAATATTTTACGCATGGCTTTATTATATTAATAGGGAGGTATTTATTTAATGGTTAACTTGTCTCACAATGGCATCGTCAAACAAGAACAAATGTCCCTGATGTCACAAATATAAGATTTATTCGTCTTACAATTGAAATACGCAACTTTTGATTATCCAAATAGCACGGCTTCGAAATAAGAAATAAATTCTATACTCTACATCTAACATTCAAAGAACATGGCTTCGAAATAAGAAAAAATTTCTTCGCTCGTGCTATTTGAATCTATTAAACGTATGATTTGCGGAACAAAATCCCGGACTTCACTATAATTCTTATATTATAATAACACCTGCACCACGCACCATTTCTTACTTGCATCACGCAACTCGCAACCTGTACCTCGAAACACTTCTTAGGTCGTGCTTTTTATGCCGAATCGGCGCATCCATCCTAAAATTAGATATGCCAAAGGTGTTCCCATAATGGCTTCGATGCCGAGTTTGGCCACAAATTGAAATGCAATCAATTTTAGAATGTCAATCCACGGCACTACACCTGCAAAAGCTATGAGCACAAAAGGAACTGTGTCAAAGAGATGGCCGGCAATAGAGCTGCCGATGGTACGCACCCAAAGCCAACGGCCTTCTGTCCACTTTTTTATTCTCACCATAAGCCAGGCATTTGAGAGTTCTCCGCAGAGAAAACCAACCAGAGATCCTAAAACAATGCGAGGAACATAAGTAAAGACACGATTGTATGCCGAAGCGATGGCATCGTTGTAATCAGGCACAGGGAGAAATACACCTATCCAGGTGCATAGCACCAAAAGGATATTACAAGCCAAAGTGAGCAATATTACCCGTTTGGCAGTCTTGTAGCCCCATATTTCGGTAAGCACATCACCGAGCATATAGGCGAATGGAAAGGTTATGGTGCCGGCATCAAAATAGATCCATTTGCCGATACCTACGATTTTTACTGCCATAATATTGGACACCAGATAAAGTGTCACGAAGACCGCAGAGACAATCACCAATGGGATGGGATAGGGGACTGTGCGGTTTTTTGAAGGGTTTTCCGCTACCTTATTCATATTCAGTTAAATATTTTGTGCAAATGTAATAATTTCGGTGGAATTAGAATATAATATGCACGCGATACTAATAATTATTATTAACCCAGCAAGAATATTCTTAAGTTAATCGTAAGTTCGGAAATCTAAAATTGGGTTTAACTGTCATCTATTACATGACTCGATATCAAGATAAAAAAAGAAAAGCTCCCGAGAATCCCGGGAGCCAATCTTGTTTAGAGTGCAGGTGGACGCAACTGGGCATTCCAACTACACTATGTTGATGCAAATATATGCATTATAACTTATATGAGCAAATAATTAAAACCGATTATATGTGAATGCATATAAAAGTGATAATTTATATGAAATTATATGCAAATGCATATAACGCCGGCTAATCCCTCTTATTCAGCCAAAACTTACGTTCTTCCGGATCCATCTTTTCAATGGCATATCTCAAAGTGGTGCAGGACATAGTGCCGGAGTGTTTAGTAAGAAACAAGCGCAGAAGGGAGAGATCCCTTTTGCCCATTTCACGGAGCATCCAGCCGGTCGCTTTACGGATCAAATCATGTGAGTCTTCCAGCAGCATCTCTGATATGGCGATTGTATCCTCAAATTGTCCGTTTCGGATAAAATGCAGAGTGCTTACAATGGCAATACGCCGTTCCCATAAAGATTCGCTCTTTGCCAGACGGTAGAGTAGGGAACGGTCGCTCTTATCCAATAAATACCCACCCACAATCTGCGGAGCACTCAGGTCCACCAAATCCCAATTATTGATCCTGGCGGTATTGCGCAGATAAACCTCAAGTACTGCCTCCTCCTGCTGCTTAAACTTCTCAACCAACAGCAGCACAGCACACATTCTTACCTCGTGCCACTCGCTTTGAAGCAACTTTGCCACCAAATCCAACGAAACATCCTTATTACTCTTAGCCACCTTGCGGATATTCGGCACCGTCACACCCATAAATCTATCGCCCTCACCATATTCTCCCTTCCCGGTCTTGAAAAACCTCGGCAATATCCGGGCTTTCTCCGGATCTATATAAGATTTTATTTCGTTAATTATTCGTTGTATTTCCCATTCTTGATTGAAGAGTTTTTGGATGGTTCCAGGGTTTTTGAGGAGAGTTTGGAATTCTTTCAATTTGGCTGCATTTGGAGATTCGGGAATCCAGAGTTTTAAGTAGCCGCCTTCTGCATATTTATTGGCCATGTGGTCAAGAAATCTCTCGAAATGTCCCTCTTTATCGAGGGTAGGGTAGTGTTTGAGGCCGTATTGGATAGTGCGCCGGATGATTGTTGGGCCATCGATATCCCTATCTGCTTCTGCAATGATTTTTCCATAGATTGAGCAGGGTTCGTGTTCATTGGAGGCTCGATGATCCTCCGCTGCTTCAGCCATAATCTCAATTTGCTTAGGCGAAAACCATTTCTGCAAAGTCTTATCCTCGCGAATAATACGCGCAGACTCAATATGATGCGTCTCCCGATCAACCTCCAGCCCAAGATCGTGATAGGCCGCAATCACATACACCATATCCGCATTCACATCATAATGCTTCGCCAATTCTGCGCTCTGAGCTATCACCTTCAGCGCATGATCCCTCTGATGCGCCGCATCAAATGAATCATAGCGGGGAAGAATCTTTTCTTCGATGTATTGTTTTAGGAAATCATTCATGGAGTAAAGGTAGAGAATAATTGGAATTTAACGGAATTTCTTCTTCCTAAACTATAGATTTAAAAAATAGCGGGTATTTCCAAACTGTTAGAAAATGTAACGCTTTTGTAACCATCATAAGGAAGGTTATTGTGCTTCGTTAATAAGATTATTTGTAATTTTGCATCGATTTAGAATACTTTCGCAAATGGTGTTCATTTGTAGATTATACTGAACATTTGCGACCGAAAAACATTTAAAGAAGTGCACTATCAAAACATTTAACGAAGTTTAATTTTTAACCTTTACAATATGAAAACGAGTAACAAAAACCGGAAAAAATGTTCCAGGTGCGGTAAGATTTGGGGTATCATTTTATTGGTGATAGTCATTCTTGCCGTTCTTGTGTTTGGATTCTTCTTTTGGGCAAGATCCGCTAATGTTAAGAAATCGGAGTACAACACTCTCTATCAATCCGAAGTGACTCACGAAGCGGCAGAGGACGATAGTACAATAGTAGTTGCCACTTATAACATCGGTTACCTGTCGGGGATGACTAATAATCTGCCTATCTATGCTTCGCCTGAGTTTATTGCCGACAACGAGGCGCGAGTTATAGAAGCACTACGCAATTTAGATGCCGATATTGTCGGGTTCCAGGAGATGGAATTTGGCAGCAGTCGCGTGTATGGCACCAACCAAGGCACAATGATATGCGACTCGCTCTATGCTTACGGCGCTTTCGCCATTAATTGGGATAAACGCTATGTGCCTTTCCCTTATTGGCCTCCCAGGTTGCATTTTGGAAAAGTAATTTCCGGGCAAGCCGTTGTGAGTAAATTTGCTATTTCCGACTATAAGGTGCACATGTTTGAGGGTGTAAAGGGCAGTTCCCATTTTTATAGAGAAATTTATGCCAGTCGTTTAGCCCAAGTGGTAACCCTGGATCACCCTGTGAAGCCGATTGTTATAATCAATATACACGCAGAGGCATTTGAGGCTGAGACCCGCGTTAAACAGCTTGATTTTGTGTATGAGCTATTTTGGGAGCTGGATGAGGAGTTTCCTGTGATTCTGATGGGGGATTTCAACTCCAATCTTAAGGATCCTGACGCCAAAATATACCTCTTCCTGAACGATGAGAGGTTGGTTTCCTGTGCAATTGATGAAAACGACATTCCATCGTCACCCAATTCATTCCCGGCAGATAATCCTGACAGACGTCTCGATTATATTTTCTTCAATCCGGAACATTTCGAATTGGTTGACTCGCGAATTGCCACAGAATTTGGCGACATCTCCGACCACTTTCCTTGCGTAGCAACTCTCAAGATTAAGTAACTCAATAGGGAAGGGGTTTTGAACTAAAAAACAATATTCTTAAACACATTTATTGAAAGTGAAGGAAATATATTTTTGGCTTCTTACCGCCACAGTCATTCTATTTTCCGGAGGTTGTAAGGAATTACAAAAACCAACTTATATTCCATCTGCGCCCGATTATACCCGGGAAAGCATGTGGTACAATGTTCTCAACGACACAACCGGAGAGGGTGCGGATGTTTTCTATATTCCTTCTACCTGGGAGTTTGATTGGACTACTGAAGATGGCAAAATTTCTCATTATGCCGATGTCTATAATCAGGCACATACCGATAATATGACGATAGAAATGAAAGGGGTTTCAGATTATATGGCAGAAGGAAATAACTTCTACTCACCATTTTATCGTCATATGACACTCAATTCTTGGGCGACACTCAATAATGATACAATAGCGAGAAGATACAATAGCGTCTCTTTGGTCGATGTACAGAGTGCTTTCGATCATTTTATAGAGCATTTCAACAATGGTCGGCCATTTATTTTGGCGGGATTTAGTCAGGGGGCAAAATCCGTTGTGGAATTGATGAAAACCATGCCAGAAGAGTTGAGGGAGAGAATGGTGGCAGCTTATGTACTTGGTTACAAAGTAACTCCGGGGGATGTTTCTGCCGCCCCGTGGATTGTGCCGGCAAAGGATTCGCTTGATACCGGAGTTATCATTTGTTATAATTCCGTATCTGATGTAAAATATGTAAAGCCAATTGTATGTGATTCCAATGTAATGTGCATAAATCCGGTTAATTGGAGAACCGATTCCACTCCCGCAATTTTACATGATACCATTACCGTTACACTTGATCCGGAATATAAAGTATTGGTTCTGGAGGGTTTTGACGGCAGTTTTCTGCCGAATATTCTCAACATATTGAATGTCGGCGATTACCACGGCATTGAACCCTGGATTTACAGTGATTGCCTGCGTAAGAATTTCAAACAAAGGATAAAATCCTATAAAGAAGCAAATTAACCCAGAACGACATCCAGGACCATCATCAGGGCAAAACCGATGGCAAAACCTATTGTACCTATATTCGAATGTTTCCCTTGAGATGCATCCGGGATAAGTTCTTCCACGACCACATAAAGCATTGCACCGGCGGCGAAAGAGAGCATGTAGGGCAACATACCCGTGATGCCGGAGGCTAACAATAGGACCAGTGCTCCGCCTATCGGTTCCACAATTCCACTCGCTGCACCAATCAGGAACGAACGCCATTTGCTGTTGCCGGCAGCGCGCAGAGGCATGGAGATTATGGCACCCTCCGGAATATTCTGGATGGCTATTCCGATCGAGAGGGCCAAAGCACCGGCAATGTTGAAGTCGGAGAGGGTTGCGCCGGCGATTGCAACACCCACCGCCATACCCTCAGGGAAATTGTGAATAGTAACCGCCAGCGTGAGCTTCGCTGTTTTTGAAAGTCCGCTTTTGGGGCCTTCTGCACTACCGCTCGCATGTATATGAGGGGTGATGTAATCTATCAGCAGAAGGAACGCAAAGCCCAACAGAAGGCCGATTACCGCAGGCACTATTGCCATCTTGCCGCTTCCCATCTCTATCGAAGGGATCAGAAGCGACCACACCGAGGCTGCGACCATCACTCCCGATGCGAAGCCGAGCAACGCCTTTTGCAGCAGTGCCGGAATCTCCTTCCGCATCACAAAAACGAATGCAGAGCCAAGGACGGTGCCTAGTAATGGGATGAGAAGGGCGAGGAGGATGGAGGGCATGGTGGCGAAGGGGGAATGAGGATTATGGGTTAGTGAATGAATTATTATTCTTTTGTTATCTGCAAAAATAGAGTTTTTCCCAATAATTTCCGACAAATCAGACTTTATTAATAAAAGCTTCGATTAAACTTCTATGTATCTATGAAGATCCATATTCATGTAAAACAAAAACAAGATAAAATTGCAATTAATAGAAAACGATTAAATTATTTTAGTTTAACAATAAATCAAAATGGTTTAATTACAAAAACTTCAATTATCTTTACTGTCGCTAATAATAGTTTAATTGATACCTATATTACTTAACTATGAAAAAATGCAAAGAATATAAACTGAAATACTTCCCCTGGGGGTGGGGCGACCGCAGGGATGGTTGGAGACTGCGTAATATCGAGCCGATATCCATCTTAGAATCCTATTTTTCGCCGAAAAGAGTAGATGCACAAATCTTAGTACAGGAAACAATCCCGATTGACAACATTGAAGCTTTTATCAAAGAACACAAGGAGGAGATGCCTGACTTGTCTCTTATGCACGTGATTATTGCAGCCGCAGTGAGGCTCTTTTCTCAACGTCCTAAATTAAACCGCTTCGTATTTAGAAACAAACTTTACGCCCGCAAAT
>JAKQLB010000176.1 GCA_029567375.1 Bacteroidota bacterium
AGGGCTGGAATCTTGCGTTTTTCCTGCTGATTCCAAATCAGCACCTTTTTTTGCCAACGCACGATGACCGGATCACCAATTAAGTCAAATGACCAGGTAAATCCGAAGATATTGTTGGCTCGATCAATAACGTCGTATCCCTCCAGATATGGAACAGAACCCATACCTGGCGCTTGGCGGCGTTTGACGCGAGACATATCCAATGGCTGGCGAAGTTCCCAGAGGATGCGTCTCAGCCGGTCGCTCAGGTTCCCATCATTTGAAGGGATGGTTTCATTCATGTGACTCTCCTTTTCTTGATCTATGTGAATTTGTGGTTGCGCCGCTTCTAAAAGACGGACACCTTCAATGTGTTTGCAGAGAATCTGTGGTCCACGCTGCTGATAGTCCATACAGGTACACGCCCAGTTGACCTCTTCAGAATCACCTTGAGATGGTCTCAATGAGACAACATACGGTAGCTTGTCGCCATTTTTAACCGTCCATTGGTGGGGATTGGTTCGGGTGACCTGGAACTTGCCAGCGAGAATCGCAGATTGTGCACGTTCAGTACGTTCAACTTGTGCTTTGATAAGGTCTTGTGTTTTTTGCATAATCCTCCTTGTGGAAAAATCCGACGTTGATTAACAAAAGGTCGATTCGAAAAATCAACTCATGGCTAAGCACCAGGAGTGTTCCGACGTTATTTGCTACCCGTGAATAAACACAGGGCAGAAAACGACAATGATGAAGACTTTTTCTTCATCGCTGACATTTACAGCCCTATGGATTTGAGAATATATGGGTGGGATGAGTCATTCATCCCACCCACACAATATTGTTTTCTCCTTGTGATATGAACCTTTCTGCTTCTCAGCACGCCAAGACGCCTCCTGGGAGGGAAAGGTTGTTTGTTAAAGTACAATCGTCTTTCTGAAACAAAAAGGAGGATCACTCACTCCCTATACAAATGGGAGCATACGATGACAGGTCTCGAAATCCCGCTTGCGTATTGCAAGGGATTCGGACGTCATCTTGTGATCCTCCAAGAACCCTGAAGTATTCAGAATTCGCTTCAGGTCTGAACTCATCCAAAATTTTTTTACACGCTTAGGTCTTTTGCAGGTAATCCAGGAAAATTATTACCAATGCTCACCTTCGGTTTGTTGAGTGGATGAGTTATTCAGCAGTTGTGTCAATTTCTCCAGAAGCAGGTACCATTTCACTTGAATCATTTTCCGCTTCAGCGTGCTTGCCAGGAGTAACCCTCTCGATTGATCTGGCTTTTTTCTCGTTCGGTGCGGCAGCATCCATCACAATAATGCGCCTGGCGACTGCCTCTACCACGTTTCGGTCAATGAATACCTGGTTTTGTTTCAAATCGCATGCTTTGATATCCACCGCCAGGTCAGTACAGTTTTTGGATTTCCGTGCTTTGTTGATAAACTCTTCCAAACTTTCGCGAAAATCCCGAGACTGAAGGAAGCCGTGAACTCGCAATCGCATGCCGCGTCGGATATGGATCAGCCCATTAGCTCCACCATTTACCCGGACGTTGATGTAATCGCCTGCATCACGTTCCAGATCCAATTTCTTGGCAGGCAGATCACTGTCTCGATAGATTACCAACCGAAAGAACAGGTCATCCATAAATTTCCATGGATCACGTACCACGATTCCTTCTAGAACTACATCATTTATCATCTGACCTCCTTGTTTATGAAACCCTTGTCGTCCAGGGTTAAAAAGAAAATGCCGGACAGATCCCAGTGGGTTATGTCCGGCCAACGATAGAAAAAAGAATATTGAGTTCTAATAAGAGTATAGCAATTATCGGAGGATCATCCTAGGGGGCAGATCAAATCATTAACAAAACCAGGGAACACATTATTTGTTGTTTTTAGCTAACCAAGTAGAGTAAAAAACAATTAAAAAGAAAGCGTTAGATTTAACCGGAAATTCAGGAGTATTGTTATTATCGGATCGCGTCGAGAAGCTGATCGAGAGGTTTTTGGCTTTTAAGGGGGTTGATCGGTCATAGATGTTTGTTTCCAAAAGGCAAAAGTAAGTATAATGATTTAAAATTGGGTTTTAGTTGACTAATTGATATTGTCAAAAGTAATTGCAGTAAACCATACTTCATTCAGTTGGCTATCTGGGAAACAAAAAGAATATTAAAAGTCCATAAGTAAGAGTGTGGTGGCTATTCGGAATTGTGTCAGACGATCGCATTTGGAGAATAATGCCATGAAAATTGGATTAAGTCGTCGCGATTTCCTAAAAATAGTTACTGCTGTTTTTGGTACTGGGATTGTATCTGCCTGCGAACGTCTCCTGCCTGCACAAACACCCATGTCGACTTCAACTAAGACGACAACCAAGATACCATCTCCAACCATCACATCACAACCGAAATGTAGCGCTGATGCTTTCAATGCTCTCACACAAGTAGTTATGCCGAAAGGCGAACGCTACTTAGCAGACGTGCCGGACACCCTGGATCTCTTTGAGAACGCAAAACTGGCAATCAACGCGTTCACGCGCTGTACAAACCCCGATGATAGTTGCGAAACTTATTTTTACGGGAGCGCAGCAAGAAATCCTCCTGTTATGTTTAAGGCGGATGGGTTAAACGCCAAATTCAGCGAAGGCTTGTCACTCATGCGTTATCTTACCGGAAGTTCTTTCAACACCCAGGTAGACCAACGTTGGAGAGAGTACTTTCTGGAGATGTTCCAGAAAGAATCCATAGGATTAACCTTTACAGACGCGAGATTCATTTGTTGGGCTGCTAACAATAGTCAACAGGAGAAAAGTGTTTGCTGGCAAGAAGTCGCCGAAGAAGCTATAAGTCGCCTTTCTAGAATATTGACCCATGAAAGGGATTATTGTTACCTGACAAATAGTAATGGAGAGATGAATACCGGGTGGGAAGCTACCCAGGAGGGTTGGACTCTCCAGGGCGTCACCAGTGTGTATTCGATCACAGGTTCCCTCTCTGCCAGAAAGTTGGCAGATGAACTTGCCCGCTATCTAAAAGACCGCGCTCAAATATTCGATGCCAATGGCCGCTTCCTGGCTCGTCACGAATCGGAAAAAGGACCTGCACTCCACTTTCATGGTAACGGAAATACAATGACCGCCCTCTCCGAATACGCTTTGGCAACCCACGATCAAGAATTCGCGGATTTTGTTCAAAAGGGTTATGAATATGCTCGTTCAGTCGGCTGGCCTTTGGTAGGCTTCTTTCCTGAATATATCGAGGATTGGCCTGATGATCGTCCGTACATCGACTGCGAGACGTGTGCGACAGTGGACATGGTTATGATGGCGACCAATCTCAGCAAACTCGGTAAAGGTGATTACTGGGACGATGTAGACCGTTATGTGCGCAACCAATTCACAGAAATGCAGATGAAAAATGGAGATTGGATCAATGAAGTTGCAAAGGATTATCTGAACACTCCAGTTAGGCCAGATGAAGATGGAGATCAAGTATCTGATCGGGTCGTAGGTAGTTTTGCAGGTTGGGCTTCAGCCAATGACTACTGTGCAAACAAGGAATCCCCGATTATATCTGGTTGTTGTACAGGGAACGGCGCCAGGGCAATATTCCACGTTTTGGAAAATATGCTTGAGTTTGATGATGGAAAATTAAGTGTACATCTGCTACTTAATCACGCCTCACCATGGGCAGACGTAAATAGTTATATACCATTTTCAGGCCAGATAGACATATTGATGAAAACAGCCTGTAATGTTGAGATACGCATCCCAGAATGGGTAAAACCTGAAGAAGTTACTTGCTCGGTAAATAATGCACCTAGAGAGGTCAATTTACAAGGACGATATGCACAGATAGGGTCTGTCGAGAGCGGGAATGTCGTTACCATGAATTTTCCAATCTCGGAGCGCACTGTAAAAACATCTCTTGGGAATGTTTCTTATACACTCATTATCAAAGGCAATGATGTTATCTCCATTGATCCTCCCGGTCATTGGCATGCGTTCTACCAAAGGGAGCACTACCGAGAAAAAGTGCGCTGGGTAAAACGTGAACGTTTTGTACCAGTATTGTAGCCAAGAAAGGTTATTGCCAATCGAATTTTAACAAAGATAAAGTTGCGGAATAATGAAAGGTCGCCGATCACAGCGTGCAGCGACAAGTGGGATTCTGCGCAATTTACAGACATTTTCCTTGCTTCGGATTTATACTGCTCTCAAGCCGAGTCCCGTCTCGCCCACTTGCGGCTAACGCAAACCGTTCGGCGGCTTTTGGAGAGAAAATGGTGAAAAAAGTTGTTATTCAATATCTATCAGCGATTCTATTACTTGCAATAGGTGCTTGTGGACCAAAGCCATCCCCCACAAGCACTATGACAGTTCCTGCGCCAACAATAGCGCCTCCTACACTGACAATAGTCCCCCCTACTTCCACACTAATGCCAACACCAGAAGGAAAGACTTTAGTCGTTTTCAGCGCAGAAGATAGAGGCTCTGGCACATTGCGAGATGCAATGCAAGCAGCAGTCCCTGGAGATATTATTGCATTTGATGAATCAGTCTTTCCACAAGATAACCCCAAGACCATCTATCTGCACTCAACCCTGCCAAATATAGAACAAGGATATTTGACGATAGATGCAAACACAGCAGGTGTGATTCTGGATGGTAGCATGTTCCCAGATGGGTGGGATAGTGCGATTCAGGTTCTATCGGATAACAATGCGATTAAGGGCTTGACATTACAAAACTTTTCCGGCGCAGCATTGCAGATCAGTGGCGGCAAGAATAATTTGATTCAGAATAACGTCATGGGAAACAATGACTTTGGCATTGGTGTGTGGGGAGCGAACGCAATTGGCAACCGAATCATAGCCAATTATCTGGGTGTCATGCCGGATGGAGTAACACCCCTAGGTAACAAAACCGCAGGGATAATCCTTATGGAAGAGGCTCACAATAATCTAATTGGTCCTGACAACAATATTGCTTTCAACGGCCGCAGCGGTGTTGAAATTTTCCAGGCAGGCACAATCGGAAATACAATCATTGAAAACAGCATTCATGACAACGTTATGGCCGGAATCGCCATTTGGGAAGGCGGAAACAACAATCAGGTTACGCCCATCCTGATGGATTTTGACCTTGTAATAGGGAACGTGAATGGTATGGCATGCCCCTATTGTGAGGTATTTTTCTACTCGGATGCAAGTGATGAAGGGGCTGTCTACGAAGGTCAGACCACCGCTGATGAATATGGAACTTTTACATTCGAGAAAGGCTCCGCGTTCAGTGGGCCGTCTTTAACTGCAACCGCAACGGATCCGCAAGGAAATACAAGTGGTTTCTCTATTCCAACGACAGGAAATCACTTCACAATGCAGATCCAATCGGACAATAAACAGCCGAGAATGATTTTGGTGACAAGACCATCCGGTGAATTGGAAGATAATCGTTTGGGCAACGTATTTTCGGATTTCTGGCAGGCCCAGGACTTTCAAGCCGCGATCGAATCTGAAATTGTGCCTGCTGGCATGAAGTTGGTAATAATAACGATGAATCAGGCCGAGTACTATTCGTCCGAGCAAAGTGGGGTTGAACTCTATTGGGATAAACCTGAATTATTCATCTCCCCAGAATTTGACTCAGGGATCAGCCAGCTTGTTTCAAACAAGATAAACATCTATTACATGCTGAACTTTTGGGACAAAGCCAACCATCCCGATGGTTGGAAAGTTGCGAACCGGTTTGAAAC
Source organism: Bacteroidota bacterium (assembly GCA_029567375.1). GTDB lineage: Bacteria > Bacteroidota > Bacteroidia > Bacteroidales > UBA932 > Cacconaster. The sequence goes on from JAKQLB010000176.1 coordinate 5,738, forward strand.
AGAGGAAGACATTGCCCATTATTTGGAATATGTCCGTTTCATTGTCAACCAATTCAAGGGCCGCGTGCAATATTACGAATTATGGAATGAGCCAGATGCCGGGTTCCCGTTACAATATATCAAGCCTGAAGATTACGTTGACCTTGCCAAACGAACCATTCCAGTAATAAAAGAAATTGACCCTCAAGCAAAAGTCGTAGTTGGCTGTACTTCGGGCACAGTTAATCCTCAGTCTCGGGAGTATTTATTTAAAATCCTCAATTCAGACGTGATGCAATTTGCAGATGTGGTCTCATGGCATCCACTCTATGGCAATATTCCCGATAGCGGACAATATCCTGAATATTTTGCCGCCTATCCATCCCTGCTGGCAGATATCATGGATACAGCCAGAAAGAACGGCTTTCAGGGCGAATTTATCGCCGGAGAGATCAGCTACGGAGGCTCGCAATGCGGGGGGTGTGATGTTGTCGATCCCACTTACACGGAAGTTATATGGGCAAAGTATACGGCTCGAGGCATCATTTTGCATTTTGGGAATGATGTAGCTGTCAGCCTGGGGGGGGATGTCATCTCAACGGCTTATTCAATTCAACACAATTCGCAATATTGCTAATGTATTTTCAGGCATGCGCGCCGATGAGTTTGCTGTTGAAGCCCAGACTGAGTCTGCGACCTATCAAATGTTCACTTTTGCAGGTTCAGATGGAAGCAGGTTGGTTGCCCTGTGGGCTGACGGTGTGGCAGTCAATTATGATCCAGGTATTCCATCTACCATCACAATCCCTGGTTTCGCCGGCTGGAAAGCCACGGGTATTGATGTACTCAACGGCTTTGAACAAGGGCTTATTATCGAGGATGAAAATGGCAATTTAGTTATCAGTGACTTTCTGCTGAAAGATTATCCGATCATCATTCGGTTGTCACAATAAGATTGCCGCCGAACAAAGCGTGCACTTGACTGGCGGGTATGCACCGCGTTTTCAGGCATTTTCTTTGGCTTCAGCCGGTTCCGCCAAAAAGGCGTTACCTCGTCTCTCCCGCTATTAAGTAACGCAAGCCGTTGAAACTCTCACATCTTATTTCCGGACCGAGTCGTATATTCGATATTAAATGGATCAATGTGTGAAGACACGTAATTTGGCCACTCCGGTTTGAGTTACAAGCACCTTGGGAACTACTGATGGAAACAGGATAGATAAATCTGCTGACACAGAGACCCGTACAGTGTTGTCTCCCCCACTGACCTGAATTCCTCTAACAAAGGCATGCACCCCTTTAGCGGAT
>JAKQLB010000203.1 GCA_029567375.1 Bacteroidota bacterium
GGATTAGCTTTAATTATCCGACTTATTGTCTGACAGCCCATGCCTTTTTCATACAATCTGACGGCTTCTTCTTTTTCTTCTTTTTTAAAAATCTTTTTCATTTTACCCAAAAGTTTTGTCCAACTTCTGGGGTTCATGCCAGCGCCCCGTCTCTACCGGTGCCCGTACGAGAAACAGCACATTTAATCACCATTTCCTCATTTTACAAACCTACGGAAACGCGTACCGCCTCAAAAATCGGGTGTCTACTGTAGAAACGACGTACCACATCGTCTTTGATAATCAACCAATTAAATCGCATTAAATTTTCAAACAATGCAATTTCCATATTTTTATGATGTAGTTTCGCCTGTTCCTATTTTGGAAATCTCATTCTACCGAGCTGATCCATTTCTTCATTTTTCCGGCGAGTTGTGCACCGCCTAGTTTCTTTTGGGTGGATAGAATGTATTTCCAAAAATTATAATCTGTTTGGAAACTCTCTAAGTTTGAAATAGGCCACCAACAAACATGAGCAAGAGTTATGTGTGCAGGAATTCGTTTTTTCAACATCAAACTACAGAAATCACAGAACTGAGTGTCGTTTTGCAAACGCTCTTCCACAAAAAAGAGAGCGGAGACCGTCATTTTTTCCTCTTCAGGAATCTCAGTCGATGCGCCGTAATAAAATAGCGGATGCTCTATCAGGAAGAAATTGAAACAATCCTCCTTTATGCCTATCAACTGTTTTAGATAGAACTCCAATCCCGAGACGCTCCCGGGCGACGAGTCGAGGAGATTCATTCCCATCCCCCTGTTTTTAGCGTAAGACGAGACGTTCTGCAAGAAATCGAGCCGAGCGTTCTTCTTCTCCATGCAGTGGCGGTCCAGATGGCTCAAGGAACTATGTTCACCGTAGATGCCATCCAACATATCAGCCCAACTTTCATTGAAATCGACCTTGCCGTTCATACGGTCTCCGATAGTATTCAACTCCAAAAGGCCTGACTCAAATATGGAGTCGAACCACGACATATAGGTCTTAAGCTGAGCAATCTGAAGGTCGCGTTCTGTAGATGTGTATGAAGGCGCAATGCCTCGTTCATTCACGCCGTAACAGTCGGGCATGCCGTTGCCGACAGGCTCATGAGCAAAAATTCCGGGATTATTTCCTTCTGGAAAATTCCACTTTATATTATCGACAGATGAGGAGTCTGACGAAGTCTGCTCCGTATAGCGGTAGTTCTGAATCAGACGCTTCACCTCTTGAGTACTGACATCCACCGTTTTGCCGTTACGGAGAAGGCGAACATGCAAATCGCCAGCACCAAAAGCCACGATGGAATAGGAATGGTACAGATCAGGCAGCCTCAACTTATTCACAAAACGAAGATTACCTTTCTGGAAATAGAGAGAAATGACGCTCGAGACGCCCTCTACCTTCGACAGTCGGTTATACAAATCGGAAATAGAAAGCACATCGCCCTGTTCGGAAAGGGTATCTTGCTCTATCAGCATCTTCTTCTGCTCGGGACCATCGAACATCTCATCGTACGTATGGCCCTCCTCCTTCTGCGAGCGAAGGGAGACAAAGGTCACGCCAGAGTTAAGAAACGACTGTGCACTGTAGTAGATCTGAGCCAACATCTGCTCTGGATTCGAATCGAGGGCAATCTCCACATCGGCATGAAAATCAAGGATAATCTGAGACGAGAAGGTCACGTTGCCTAAGTTCTCGCAGAGATTTCGATGCTGATGAAAGAGCTTCACGATATCATCTATGATAAGTTGTTTGCGCTGATCGGAAGTGTCGGAGAATACATCCACCACAAAATCGTAGGTGCAGGTTTCTCGGTTGACAAGCACCTTCACATCCGCCACATCGTCTACCGAAGAGACTATCAGCAATCGGTAATCGGTCGGTGTGACAGGCGAGACGGCAAATACATCTACCGGAGAAAACAGAAGCGACTTGCTCGGATCGAACTGCTCATTGGGTGGCGTCAGATAATCCTGCAGGTTGAAACGCATGCGATAATCCAACTCCCAAAGAGCATAGTTGAGCTGTTCTAAAATGGTGACACCCGGATCGTGCAGGTTGTAGTCCGTCCATACGTCGCCAGACAGTTTCTGAAGCAACGAGACGGAATCCTTCTGCAACTTCTCGTAGAACGATTCTCCCGCATCTTTTCTTTCAATAGAGGTGTGCTCCATCTTTATGCTAAAAAGGAATTACAGTTCAAGAATATAATAAGAAATGACATGCTGATCGCCGTAATTGGAACGCGAACGCATCTGAAGACCATAGACATAATCGCCGTGCTCGTCTTTCTTCGCATTCCAACGGAATTGGATGGAGTTAAACTTTGAGCCAAACCACGAACGGCAAAGGTTTTTCACCTTGGCATGTTTACCGAAACAGTTCATAGCCGAGACCTCAGACATCGCATAACGTCCAGAACCCTTCTCGGCCTTCGCCTTCGCCACCACACGGTAGGCCATACAGCCGTACTCATAATGGGTAATGTTATGCCAAAGTCCGTCGGCCGGCACGGTCAGGATTTCGCCTTTGTAGCTGGTGGCAACCATTCCGCCCTTAACGGAGAGAGCTTTCTGCTCCTGCTCCGATGCCATCGTGTTTGGGTTAACCATAACAGAACCGTCCTGATTGAGGCGTACAACAGGCGTTTCGGACATTCCCCTACAGATAAGGAACGAACCATTGTCTGTTACCGAGAAGCGCCAAGCGGCCTCCGAGTCGAGAATGTCCTGACGAATCTCCATCACATTGCCCTCCCGGCTACCGTTTGTCGGCGAAAGGGTCATGCCACCATCGGCAGTCTTGATGAAGCCATCGTCGACGATGTTGAGCATGGAATCAATCAAATCGGCAAACTGCGAGCAATCGGGCTTTTTTCCTGCCGAAAAATACTCCTTCAGCGTGCGTCTATTCGTTTTAGCCATATATCATATAAATTTTATTTCATCTTAAAAAAAACGCTAACAGTCAAGCGTTTCGTTATTCATTGAAGGCGGAGTTTCCACCACAAAAGTTTCGCCTATCTCAAAATCGCCAACACCCGTCTGTGCCCGCCAATCTTCCTCTTTCTGAATAGGAATCAAGAAGAACGTCTCATCAGGAAGAAGGATGGACCATTCGTTGGACGGAGCCACACTGAAATCTCTATTTCCCGACATCTCCCAAGTATAGACTTTCCGCTCGTACAATCCACCTGGCGATTGACAGACATGAATCACCTTCAATCCAAAGACTGCTAAAATCTGAGGAATGGAGGCCAACGCACTTCGTAGATCCATTACCGAGAAAGACATGCCCAGCGTTGGCGCAACAGAACCGTCGTGCCAAGGTGCAATAGCCAACTTCAGCTGATTCTCCACCTTGTGGATAATGTCGCCCGAAGAGACTCCATCGCTCAGTTGGAGACCGCCAAAGACCGTCACCTTCTCATATACCGGATTAATCACATCCACCTCTACAAACGGAGAAATGTACTGCTTTAGAAAAAACTCAATCTCGCGCAACTCCGCATCGGTACAGAGAGGAAAATCCTCGTCAAAATGCTTTTTATGCAGAACCACCACCGTTACCAAACTTTTACGGTGAAGACCCTTCGTATCCTTTTGCGGAATACATTTCACATGGTCAATTTGATGGAAATTCTGCAAGACTAGCCGTTCATAATCGGTAGCGAGCAACGCACGGTTGCGGTGCTGGATACGTTCACGGATTCGGATATTCATGTCCTCGTCCGTCTCGGCAAAGAAGAAACCTTCGAGCTGCGAAACGGATTTCACCGCTGCCAAGCCTGGAATCGCATCGGGAACGGCCTCATCCGAATCTACCTGCACGCACGCCACATTGGTATAGGCAGCGCACACGCCCGAGCAGACGCCCATATCCTTCGGAACGAAAGCGGAGACCCAAAAGCAACCGTCGGCCTCGAGCATATCTGCCGTTATCGTTTCGGGGAAAAGAAGGGAGACAAAACCGCTCTGAAGCAAGCCATAGGTTTCATCGGCCAAAATATTGAAAGGCCGAATATCCACCCAACCCGCTTTGGTACGGTAAGACCAAGTGACGTGCTGAATCTGGTCCACCTCGGTCAGAAGTTTATTCATCTCCAAATAGAAGTTCAGAATATTCAAATCCTTGGCACCCGATAAGGAAATGACGAGACGTACACCCTCATCAACGCCATGGATAATAGGAATCGGCGCAGTAAACTTTCCGTTCTGTCCCGAAAAAGAGATGACCAGCTGCTGGTAAAAGACCTCCACATCAGAGGTTCCGCCGCTCACAAACTCGGTCTCCGCATCGGCCTCGTAAGAGAGACCAACGGAGGCCACAACCGGCTGGATTGGCGGTTCTGGCATGGACAACTGAACTTTCGTTCGGCTATTGAGCATCATCACCTCGGCAAAAAGACGACGATATAGAGCCGTACCAAAACCTATTTCGGGGGAAGAGAAACGGAAGCGGAAGAAGCCCGAAGGGACAGCTCCGAAAACATAATCGTCTTCCAAAAGATGGTAAGCCGGCATCGAAGGCAACGCCATACGAAGGGTGGAGTTCGAGACCAAAGGCTCGTTGGGCTCCGGTATCTCTTTATCAGATGAGGTTTGGAACAGATACTGTTCATTGCCCGACGACTTCCATTCGTAACCGCTCAAGAACTCGCCTTGAACGCGGAACGACTTGTTGTCTATCGGATCCTGACCCTGAATATGCGCACCCCTATCGTTGTAAACTTTGTAATATTCTTGGAGTCCGTCACGGTTGTTGGGCAAGCCGCGCCAATCGATCGAAAGCGAAAGATGAGAGACTTTTTTGCGCGCCATCTCATAGCTGCCAACGGCAAACCATGCGCCCTTGTCGGCATTTCCACCGAAAGGAGAAAAAGGCTGCGTTGTGTCGACCAAACCCAAATCGTTGTAGAGTTGGAAGTTCTTCATGTCGTCCACCTTGACCTGAATGCGGACGCTCTTCAGATTGACGATGCGGCACCAACTGTAAGGATGTAGCCAAGCCGTATCCGAAATCAACATCCGAAGCTCAGGTTCACCCCCCTCAAGAGGCACAACAGGCGGGAAGTTGGCATCCAGACGGATGGTCAACCGAATCATGCACTCGTCGTTGTTGCAAGGGACATTGTCTATCTTGAAACTGGTCACCTCCTTCAAACCCAAAGGTGTGCTCAGTTGAATAATAAAGGTATTTTCATTCAGCACCTTCTCCATGGCACAGCGGAAAGAGATCTGCTGACTCTCTGCCACCTTCTCCATCAAATTTTTGAACCAAAGAAAAGACTCTTTTGTCAAAGTGCCGAGCAGAACGATGGTACGTTTGCCACCCTCCAGCCTCAACACCGACGAGCGGAAGCCAATGCCAGGCTTCTTCGTATCTTCCCTCTTCTCCGGATAGACAAGCGAATGGCGCAAGGAGGTGACAAAATTAAGATCGGCCTCGGGGTGACGAATCGGCGATTTCTCCACCTTCAGCACGGAGATATTCTCCACCTGAAGATTGTTCACATACAGATCGGAAAGCAAACCACAGGAGATGCTTTTATCCTTCTGCGGCACCGATAGAATGGATTTTTCTGGTATAACAAACGAAGCGAAATTGGGCGTTTTGGCCACCGATATCCAGAGTTTGCCCTTCTTCTCGGCATGTTTTTTCACGCCCAAAATATCGTTGTAGTAAAAGGCGGGCATCTGCGCAAAGCGTCGGTTGAAGTTGGTGGTCACCTTTCCGTATTCGGTAAGGAAAGAGACCATCATGGCGAGGCTCGGATCCATTTTTCCACAGGAGAGAATCTCCTCGTGGTAGCGAGCTCGCTTAGCCTGCAACGCCTTGATGAAAGCAACCAACTGATAGCCCATGCGGAAGAGGAAATCGTGCTCGGAAGGCAACGCCAACGAATTGATGCGCGCCGAGTACCAGATGCTTCCCATCTTCGGGAAACGGAGTTCGGGACAGATCAGCATCAGCTGTTGGAAGTTGGCGGAGATCTTCTGCTTCAACGGTCCGTTTATATCATCTAAGAGTGAGTAATGCGTCTTGTTGCGGAGCGTTGTCCACTCGAGGCGCATGCGCCAATCGTCGATGCGGACCAGCAGGTCTACAATCATGGTTTTGAGCGTGGGGTCGAAAAAGACCTCTTCGCAAGCCGCATGAACGAGCGACTCCAGTTTGGAGACTTCGAACGAGGTAATCTCCTCGCAGACCACCAACGGCTGGTAGCGGTAGAGGTCTGCAAGTGATACGTTTCTGCCATCGGCAAGGGTCATGCGTTTTTTGGCCGCCACTTGCATAGCCTTTGCGAAAAGGAGGGAGAAATCAGATTCCATTAGATGGAGTTCCTTTGCGCTGGAGAAGTTGCGGTCCGCACGGTCGAGGCCGTTGGCATTATAGATGTTCATCATAATAATATGGGAAAACGAGGTTGCTCCTTACGTTGGTGAGACGGATGGTGTAAAGCAACTCGATACGTAAAACGCCCTCGTATTCGTTGCTCATGTCGAGCACAATTTCGTTGAGGGTGATGCGCGGTTCGAAATAGAGAACAGCGTTTTCGATGGCCTCCTTCAGCTGTGTACGAGCGGTGAGGTTCATATTATGGAATACGAGATCGTAGATGCCCACACCGTAATCGGGTTGCATAACGCGTTCGCCCTTACGGGTGCTCATCAGCACAATAAGGCTCTGACGGATATCCTCCTCTTCGGAGACCATCTGTGTAACCTCCCGCTCACTGCCAAATGCCGGCGGAAAAGCCCATCCTTGTCCTAGGAATGACATAAAATATATATGAATTAATGCAAGTAATAGTTTATAGATAAGGTGATTTTCAGAAAACGACTTTTCAACAATTAATTATGCGTAATTAGATTAAAACAAATCACGCATTAATATCAAATCTCTTTTATTGGAGATACAGAACCTTTCCATTCAATTTTAATACCAGTTGCAGTCTCATAAGCATCGAAATGAATGCTATTTCTCATTGCAACATCAGATCCTTTAAATACATAAGTCTTATGAAAATCTGACTTCGATTCATGATCTATATTCACAATCAAGACATCATTTTCTGTGACATTTTCTGTATTAACCTTATAAGGTGACTTTGGATCTCTTGATGAAGGTCTTAATGTTCTATTTTTTGTAATTTCCATATATAATTAACATTTAAAATATAAAAATCATTTTATTTTGCTATACAATTAAGCATTTTTCTAATTACGGAATCATAGTCACATTTTTTGTAACCATCAGAAGAAAGTTGATAAAGTTGTTCAAATTCAACTGAGCCATCTTCATTAATACAAGAGATAACTAATCCACACAAATTAAATTTATCTGATTTAAACCAAATACATGATTCTAAACTACCATTCATAAAATATAAAAAGTAAGGCAAAAAATAATGCCACAAATTAGAATTTAAATTTCCTCTTAATTGTTCTTTAATTATTTTTACTATAAAATCATCTCCTTTAATTTTTTCATTTTCAGGATCTTCAATACAAAGATTCAGACGTCTTAGTACAACTAATAATCTTAAAACATTTTGACTTAGATTTACTATTTTTCCTCTAAATTCCAAATTTGGAATTTTGCTTTTTATTATTTGATTAGAAACATCAAGCATTGAATTACTAACACATCTAATAGTTGATTCCGTCACTAATGTAGAATCAAATAAAATCGGTATATCTTCAATTTTTAAATTCATTCCAGTAACAGCACATATCCTTTCAAGAAAGTAAGCCTTCATATTCTCTTTCAAAGAATATTTAAAATAACCTTTGTCACAAAACTTATTTATATACCCATCAAAATTTGTATCTGAACCATAAATGTGTTTAAATATATTATGAACCCGTTGGCGGAATTAAAAAGTTAATAAATTGATGTTTAAAAAGTTGCGCATATCATTGATTTGTAGTATATTAGAGTCATCTAACACTTTAATATTCAATCTCTGTATGCACAACTTATATGTAATATTCGGCAAATT
>JAKQLB010000206.1 GCA_029567375.1 Bacteroidota bacterium
TGTTGATCGCGTTGACGACGCCGACGATCCAGAGCATGGTGAAGGGATAGGAAAATAGGCCAAGCTTGATCTCCTCAAAGCCAGGCAGTAGCAGTACTTCGAACCGCCAGCCGGCATGGGCGACGATGAAGGCGACCGCGAGTTCGACTGTCAGCTTGAGATTGCAGTTGAGATCAAATTTGTCATCGAATGAACCGAGCAGGAAGAGGACGGCGCAGCCGAACAGCAGGCTGAAGGCGAGGGCATGATTGGCTTCGAAGCGTTCAGGGACAGCCAAATAGATGAGGACCGCGCTGATGATGAAGGCCAGCATGATCGAGCCGCCGCCCCATTTGGGGACAGCGCCTTCATGTACCGTCCGGTGATTGGGGTAGGCGAATATCTGGTAACGCATCGCTAATCGCCGAACGGCTGGCGTTATCAACAATGCGACAAAGAAGCTGAGAAGAAAAGAGAGCCAAAGTTGCATGTTAGTGATTGCCTAAACTTGGTTGTCAAAATCCGAGCTGCAGCCTAGTTGAGTCCCGACGTGTCAAACTGCCGGTGTTGTGCTTGAATCGTATTTACTGATTCTGCATTGTGTTCATCAGAATGTTGTACCAACTTCTTGATATTTCGGCGCGAAAATATGGTTTCAGGTCTAGCGAGTAATTCCCGATACAGCTTGTCGATCCTGCGGACCATAATCTCCTTGTCATATTCTTCACCGATGAAGCGACGGCCAAGCAAACCCATCTGCTTGGCTCTTTTGGGATTGGCTGTCAAATAAGCGAGTGATTCCGTGAGTGCGTTTTCATCCCCCCGCGGCACCACAAAGCCGTTCTCTCCGCCATGGACGATCTCTTTTGCACCCTCGGCATCGAAGGAGACAATGGGACGGCCAAGCGCAGCGGCTTGCACAAGCACCTGGGGAAGTCCTTCCCATAGTGAGGAAAGGACGAAGACATCCATCGCAGACATGACATCCTCGATATCCTTCCTGTGGCCCAGAAAATGAACTTTATCCGCTATACGAAGTGACTGGGCTAGTGTCCGCAGCTCTTTGGCTGAGGGGCCATCCCCGGCAATGATGAAGACGAGTTCAGGGTAATCAGACAGCAGCCTTTTTGCTGCCTGTAGGAAATAGAACTGGCCCTTGCGGGGTTCAAGGCGGGAAGCAGATCCGATAATCCAGGCATTTTCGCTTATGCCGAGTTCACGACGAATCTTACGCCGGCGCAGGGCAAGTTCGGCGTCACTCAGCCGGAACCGGGAAATCTCAAAGCCGCTGCGAATGGTCACATATTGCTCCGGCCTACCCACTCGGGCACTGAGATAGATCCGGCGCAAGTCATCCCCGACCGAAACCAGCTTGTCTGTTATCCGGGCAGCCAGCCGTTCCAGGATCCGATACAATGCCGCTTCTCTTGAGCTTATCGCACGATGAAATGTCGCTCCGTGCAGCGTATGCACAATGATTGGCGAATGCGTTAACCAGGCCGCCAAGCGGCCAAGAATACCCGCTTTTGCTGTATGGGTATGTACTATATGGTACTTTTCATGCCGGATAAGTCGATAAATCTTGATGAAAGCCCGCAAATCATTATAGGGCGAGGGATTTCGTACCAGTTCGGGAATAATGATGACCCGGCAAAATTCCACCCTCCTTAACATCAATTCGTCAGATTGGCCGCCGACGATTAAGTCAACCATATAACAATCTTTATCCAGCCCCAATACCGTCTGCAGAGTGTTATCATCTGCCCCGCCAGGGATCATCCGCGTGATGATATGGAGGACGCGTATTTTGGTTTGTTCAACTGCCATCATTTACAATCATGTAATTGGTGCGATTCTTTTATGGGGCAACAGCCAGGTTTTGCATACTTTTCGCCATCCTGATCTGTTTCAAGCCACTCTGCTTGTATCATTTTGATGCAAAACAAGAAAAATTAAGAATATCAAGTAGTTGATAATGCCGGAATCAGACCTATGCACCTGCCTATAGCAAATATCTTGCCAGTTTAAATTCATTTTCCAAGCTTCGTGAGTTCTTGTTCATAAAGGGTTATAACCTTTTGACTGTTTTTTTCTGCGTCGAAATGAGCAGCAGCCTTCTCCCGCCCCGATACACTCATCCGTTTATAAAGAGCCTTATCACCCGTTAGGGTGGCGATAGCCTGCCGGAAGGAATAGGGATCACGTGGAGTACAAAGAAAACCATTTTCACCATGCCAGACACATTCGCGATTGCCCTTGATGTTACTGGCAATCAAAGGCTTGCCAAAAGCCATGGCTTCGATCAGTGTGACAGAGAGCCCCTCCCACAAAGAAGGAAGAATTAAAGCATCGATCGCAGGGTATATCGAAATGGGATTATCCAGCCAGCCAGTCATAATTACCCGCTTATCATTTTCAAAGTGCTGGTCAAACCTTTCTTTGTATGGTCCATCACCAACAATTAGGAATCTTACAGGCAGGTCATTGCATAGTTCTATGGTGCGTAAAAGTGTTTCCGGATCTTTTTGTTCCCAGAGTCTGCCGACATAGCCGATGACATAATCACCCTTGTCTATGCTCCATCTCTGTCTGAATACCATGCGAGCCTGTTCATTATCATAGCAACCAACCTTCTGGAGATCGACACCATTACAAATGGTGATCGTTTTTTCTTCTGGTATAATTTTTTTTGAAATGGCCAGCGCTCGTTCTTCCTGATTTACGAAAATAATCTTTTGTGATACGCTAGCCGCTCTATTTTCTATCACACTATATAATAGCTTGTTGATATAGGGCGAAAACTCGTGAAATGGCAATCCATGAACTGTGTGAAAAATGATTGGCACACCTGCATGGTGCGCAGCAAACCTTCCTAGTATCCCGGTTTTGGATGAATGGGTGTGGACGATATCAAATCTCCTCTCCGAAAAGAATTTCTTGAGAGAATAATATGACCTTATATCATGCCACGGGCTAATCGGACGCACCAATTCTGGCATGGTGATGTAGGCAATATTATGCGCAGAAAGTTCAATAGTCAAGTCACCTTCCTCTTTGCATAACACGATAGGCTCGTAAACCTGCGGGTTGAGGCGGTAAAGAATCTCCAGCATCGCGCGCTGGACCCCAGATAATATCGACAAAAGCTGCACATGACAAATGCGTATGTGTTTGTCAGAGCTATTGTAGAATTTGTTTGCCATTTGCCACCAAAGCCAGGTGATACATATCGTGAAGCCGACGAACATACACACAAATGTCATGATTATTTATAACATAGTCATGCCCACGACGACCATATTCAATTCTTAATTGTGGATTTGTAACAAGCGTCTCGATCTGTGTGGCTAGCCCTCTGGCGTCATTAACATCAAATAGCAAACCACGATTCTCTGCTAAAAGTTCACGGATCCCATGCACATTGGAACCGATCACTGGGAGACCGAAGCCAAAGGCTTCAAGAATTACAATGCCAAGGCCTTCGAGAGAAGAAGGCAGAATAAAAACATCATGCGAACTGTAGTATTGACCAGTCTCCAACGTTGCAGGTACAAATTGAACTGACCCAGAGATGCCAAGTGTGCCGGCCAATGCTTTCAGGCTCTCTTCCTCCGTACCTTCCCCGACTATGGTCAGTTCAACGGGTTCTTCTCTTAATAAAAACATTGCCTCTAAAAGACATGGAAGATTTTTTTCCTTCACTAGCCTGCCAATATAAAGGCATCTAATCGAAGACTCAATTACTTCTTTACGTTCTGGAGTGTCGGAGATCTCGATGGCGTTATACAATACCTTTATTTTTGACGGTTTGTAATGCTGCCTCTGAACAAGCATTTCTTTGACGCTATCAGAAATGGCAATAATATGGCATGCCATGGGGAGAGTTTGAAGGAAATCAATTCTCCGTATTAATGAATAATAGAATCTCCTCTGCCATCTGAACCAATGAACATCATGTACCGTCGTGAAAATGACGTGCTTGTGAAAAGGCAATGTAAGAATCGCTGCAGTCCTGCCCAAAATATCGGCATGTATCAAGTGGGTATGGATTACCTGGTATCGTTCCTTTAGCATTATTTTAA
>JAKQLB010000213.1 GCA_029567375.1 Bacteroidota bacterium
TCCCTGCATTCCTGCAACAGATTGTCTTTCTCCTTCACCCAGTTGATGATGGAGACGTGCGATACACCATACTTCTCTGCTATTGCTCGTTTTGCCATCTTCCCTTCAGTGTAATCCATGATTGCGTTGATCTTGATGTAAACGGGAAGATTCCTTTTCGGATCTTTGTTCATGGCCCCTCCAGTAGTGTCACCAGAAAGGGGTGCAGTGGCCACTGATGTGTTACCTTTTTGGGGGGCAGATCAAGGTGGGCTGCCGCATAGAATGGAAAGTCGTAATAACTTTTATTCTTTGGAAGGAGCCCACCATGAGACAGGTTCAGTTACACAACGCGATGCTCATGCAAGAAGTCCAGCAACTAAAATCGGCGAATGTCCGAAGATCGAGGCTTATAGGCGTCTCAATAAAGAAGGCAAGAAGATATCCTGGCCTACCTTTCTTGGAATACTACAATGCAGACGAGGTGCCGAGTGCAGAAATTTTACGCGGGAACTACGAAAAACAGAAGGTCTTTGACGTCGATCTGTCAAGGTCCGTTTAATTTTTCGGTTTTAGTCTGAGCGAACCCCATTTAAGTAGGCACTAATGTGGATTCTCTCTGGAAGGGTCCAGATATTTTGGACACGAAGATAAGAGAAATCTATGAATTCAGCTCCTCATACTCTCGAGGAGCAAGATATCCTAAAGCAGAATGCTTTCTTATGCCGTTATAGTACAACTCAATGTAGCTGACCAGTGCATGGCGCGCTTCATCTTTTGTCTTGAATCCGGCATCATTCAGCAGCTCTCGTTTCAGCGTTTTGTAGAATGATTCCATGAGCGCATTGTCCCAACAGTTGCCCGCCCTTGAATAGCTGGAGATGATTTTATTTTTCGCAAGCAAAATCTGGTATTCCTCTGAGCGATACGTCGGTCCACGGCCGCAGAGCAGTACTACTCCTTCACAGTTTCTGGCTACCACGAGCCTTAGGATTGGCTCTAAGGCGATCGCGGTCGTGTTTCGAGTACTTATCTCATACGAGATGATCTCGTGGTTGAAGAGATCCATGGGTGCGCTGAGATAGAGTGTGCCCCCTTGAAAAGGTTATCCAGGTAGCATCAGTGGCAAGTTTTTTGAGCGGTACCACCGAGGTGAAATTCCTACCTAGAATATATGGTGTGCACTGCCGATCCGACAATCGCTGTGCATGACGCTGATGGTACCAGTATTCAGAATGACGCCGTTTCCGTATACGCGCATTAAGGAGGTACTCACGCATGATTCGCACAATCCACTTGGGGTTGATCGGAGCTCCTTCGGGCAGCGTCAGATATCGGGCTATTCTCTTGGCGCCATGATCGCACAGAGCAAATTCACTTTGTAGCCTTTGACCGCAAGCTCTGCGTTGGCTGCAAATCTTTTTTTTGCACCCATCCTTGCGAAATTCGTTCAGAATGAGCATCTCTCAGATACGCGATTTCAGTTCGAAGATATTCCAGCTCCTTTCGTGGATCTTGAAACGTGGGAGGCTTGTGGAGGTGCAAACAGGCTTCTTTCGTTTCTTTTGATTGCCAAATAGATTTATGTGGGCCTTCGCAGTTCATATATACTTTCTCTATATAAACAATGCTATCAATCTTGATTTTATTGGCAATAACAGGCATTAGGGTAGCTTCTTTGGTATTCTCCACAATGACCGTGTAAACCTTGCCATGACGCTTTAGCATTCCAAATGCAACAACTTTTCCAACAACTCCTCGGATACGTTTGCCTTTCCTAACGCCGCCGAAATAGCTTTCATCTATATCAATGTCACTAAAGTATTCTAATAAGCGCAACTGCCGAATTAAAGACCAGAGACCGCAAGATAGAACCCTGATCCCTGAAAACATGCTTAAGGATAAACATTGCTAATCTGAAGGCATACTCGCGCTCTCCCTCTACTCTGCATACGATTCTTTTCATAAAGCTGCTCTTTTTAGAACAGTATCACACGAGGAGCTGATAGAATCTGTCAGGGCCATGGTATACTCTCTGGCTATTGGGCAAATGGCAAGTCCGCTCGAACGGGCACTCAGAATTCTTGAACTGCTCAAGGAACATGCGTGGACGCCTGCATCAACCCTGGCAAAGGAACTGAAGGTTTCAGAGCGTACGGTTTATCGATACCTGCGCCAGATCGACCTGGCATTCGGCGGATATCCGATCTTTGAATCTTCGACCTCTGGATACCGGCTTGCTCGAAATGTTCTTGAGGATGTATGGAGTGGGAGAGATGACATGGCGGTTGCCGCGGCAATTCTTGCATGCCCCTACGCTCAAGCTCCCAAAGGCTCATCGGAACGCATCGAAAGATTCATGCGTGCCCTGCAATCGCACATACGGGTTGAGCGTAAAATCCCCAAGGCACTGTTGCAGCCCCTATTCCAATGCTTTATCGAACGACGGATTAGTACTCTAGATTACCGGCTTAGCGGGAAGAGCCTAACTATCCCCGTGCTCCCCCTGCGCATTGTCGCGGAACATGAAATCTACTACCTGCAGGCCCAGGATATTGCTACAATTAGCATAAAACTCTTTGCTTTCGACAAGATAAACCGCATCACCACCGGGGAAAAGGAACCAGACGCGCACAACACCGAGAAGCTCCTGCAATACCTTGATTCCGCATGGGGCATCATGGTAAGCGGCACGCCACAAAAAGTCATATTTGAAGCTGATGAAGACTAAGACCCTATTTCGAACGCAACCGGATGCACTGGACGCAGCAGAACGAAGTGTCGGAACATTCGCTGAAAGTAAGCCTTATGGTGCACAACTGTGAAGAATTCCTCCGATGGATATGCCGCTTTGGCGCGCATATTCGATTTATATCTTGATCAGGGAAAGGAAATATGGGTAAAAAAAACAGCTCGTTGACAAGAGTGCGCCCCCTTCTCAATACATTGCTGCAACGCGACGATTTTCTGGATGCGCTTCTATGGCCATTCAATACCGGATTGCATATCAGCGAGCCTATTGAATGCATTTATTATGAAGGACAAGACCTGACTATCATGTCAGGAGCATTGAACAGTGCTGGATGCAAAAGAAGCGAACACGAAAAAGCTCTTGCGCCGCCGCGATCACTGCTTGAAAACCTTATAAAGAATCCAGAAAAGATGCTAAACCCAGAAGCTCTGAAAAAAGGCGGAGACAAGGGTATTTTTGAAAAAAGAAGGCAACTTCTCGATGGCGATTCTGCCACTAAAGACAAAGCGCTTGCCTGTTTAGAGAAGGACCAGGATCTGACCAAAAAGGCATGGTATATTTTCGAAGGTTCGACCTGCCCCGACATCTATATAGAGACAAAAAGCTACATCCTGGTAGGAGAAGGAAAGCGGACCGAACGTAAACTCACAACTACAACAACTTGGCTACAGAAGAGAGACCAACTGATCCGCCACATCGATGCTTTGCTCGACCGTGAGAAAACGATACTTTCCTTTTTTATTGTTGATAGAAATATTTCGCAGAAATATGGGTATGATGAAACGCTCAAAAAATTTAGAAACATTGCATATTTTCAGGAAAGTCTGCCTCATAGATCAGAGAAACTAGTGAAACGAGCCATGAATTCGTATATCGGCCATGCCTACTGGCAAGATTATGAAGAGCGATATGGGATATCTTTTCCGGATACCCTATAGTCCGTTTCAAAAGGCTCAGTATTAAAACATTGTAATGCTCCCCTGCTTTTCAGACCATTTATGCTACTAATTTATTCCCGACCTCAGCTGGCGTGGCATATCCAAACGCCGAAGGCGTGATCCTAACGGCCAGCATCAGTGGCTGGCAAGCCCAGCCGCGCAGCGGCGAGGCGAAGCCAGTCCAGTGCTGTCAGACTGTCGAGTAACGACTTTACAGCATCGATAGTGGCTCTACAGTAGCGGTGCTTACGTTGTCCGCTATGCGGCGCTTCAGTTCAACCTGGATCAAAGGTTCACAACACCACGCGTTGGGTGCACGACAATTTTGTGCAAAGATGGCTAAGCAGCATTTCTTCGAGCCCAGTAATCTTCATCGCGATGACTAAGTCTATTGCACCGGAGCGCAATAATGGCATTGGCACCTTCGACAGTCCAATGCATCCCTGCTCTC
>JAKQLB010000233.1 GCA_029567375.1 Bacteroidota bacterium
TGCAGGGCCAGATAGGCAATCCCGAGGGAGATGACAAACCGAACAAAAAGTACTATGATCCGAGGGTATGGCTTCGCAAAGGCCAGGAGACCTTCATTGCAAGGCTTAAGGAGGCGTTTGCCGACCTTAACGCAATGAACAGGCTGTAAGACTTATTAATAAGCTAACATAAAGCAGGTCAGCGCATTGGCGTTGGCCTGTTTTTTTATTGTTGATAAGTTGCATTTTTCATTGGCCCACAGGATGGCCATGCGGGCTACTTTAGCATAAAATTGACTGCCGGATTGAGACGCGGACCTTTGACTGAGGAAAAGATAAAGAGGACCACCACGCTTACCCTCAGGCTGAATGAGAGGGAGGCGAAGGCGCTCAGCATCTACTGCAAGCGGTACAGGGTAAGGAGCAAGTCGGATTTCATGCGGCGGACCATCATGCAGGCCATTGTCGTGCGGTTTGATGCGGAACATCCGTCATTGTGGGAGCAGGGTGAGCTGACCCTGTTCACTCATGAGGCGAAAAATAACTGAAAAGGGATAGGGGCAACTCTTATTTTATTATTTTTGTGATTCCACGATAGCGGGGGAAGGTGTCGTCTCGGAAGAAAAATGGAATTGGAAATTATTAAAATAGAACCCACCAGGGTTACCCCCCAGGTTTTATTCCTTGAGGGTCATATTGAGCTCAGGGGCAGGTCGATATCTGAGAATTCAACTGATTTTTACAGGCCGCTGGCAGCATGGGTTGACTCCTATGTTGAGAAGACCGAGGTTCGCACGAGGGTTATTCTTGCATTTGATTTCATAAACACGGCCTCGACGAAATGGATTTATTCCATTGTCAAGCGGCTGGCTCTTTACCCGAATGTCCGTGAGATGGTTTCCATTGAATGGTATTATGAGAAGGGTGACGAAGATCAGTACGAACTTGGGCAGATAATTCACTCTTTTATCGATTGTCCGTTCATCTTTTACGAGACTGAGCAGACCTGATAATCCGGAAAAATATTTATTTTTGCCACGCCTTATCAGGCGCCGATTGACCCATGGTGTAATTGGCAACACGTCTGATTTTGGTTCAGAAGAGTCGGGGTTCGAGCCCCTGTGGGTCAACAAAAGAAAGAGAGTGTGATTGAGAGCGAGCACTCTTTTTCTTTTATCTCACACCCGCTTTCGTGCTCAGTCCATCTCCTTTCCGTTTTCGATGAAGTCTGTCAGATCACCCAGGAACCT
>JAKQLB010000234.1 GCA_029567375.1 Bacteroidota bacterium
TCTCGTTTTCAGTCATTTTTCTCTGCGAAATCTGCGAAGCGATCTGCGAGATCAGCGGGAAGCTAACTCGTCTCGCACATACTTCAGTGTCAACAGCTTCTCTTTGATCTCCGGGATAGTCAGCCGATACGTATTCTCCGAAGTATAGTCCACCGCCTCCGCTACCTTCGCTTCTCCATTACTGAAATACTTCTCATAGTTAAGATCCCTGGTATCTGCCGGAATCCGGTAATAGCCTGGCAGATCAATAGCCTTTGCCATCTCTTCTCGATTCACCAAGGTCTCATGCTTCTTCTCGCCATGCCGGGTACCGATGATCTTGATCTCCGTCTTCGCTTCAAACATTTCTATCAATGCTTGTGCTAAGTCCTTCACTGTAGAAGCCGGCGATTTCTGGACAAAGATATCCCCCTGCACCCCATGCTGATAGGCATAGACCACCAACTCAACCGCTTCTTCCAAAGACATCAAGTATCTGGTCATAGTGGGATCAGTAATCGTGATCGGTTTCCCGGCTTTTATCTGTTCAATAAATAGTGGGATAACAGAGCCTCTAGACGCCATCACATTACCATAACGTGTTCCGCAGAGGACAGTACCATTCTCTCGCTGTTGACGGGAATAAGCCACCATCACCTTCTCCATCATTGCTTTGGACATCCCCATAGCATTGATGGGATAGACAGCTTTATCCGTTGACAGCACAATGGCTTTCTTCACATTGTTGGCAATCGCAGCCCTGAGCACATTTTCCGCACCCAGTACATTGGTTTTGACTGCCTGTATCGGGAAAAACTCACAAGAGGGCACTTGCTTCAGCGCTGCAGCATGAAACACATAATCCACTCCAATCATAGCATTCGCCACACTCTCATAGTCCCGCACGTCTCCAATGTGGAACTTGATCTTGGGATTGTTATACAACTTTCGCATATCGTCCTGCTTCTTTTCGTCGCGACTGAATATGCGTATTTCTTTTACATCCGTATTCAAAAAGCGGTTTAGCACCGCGTTTCCAAAGGAACCGGTGCCACCGGTAATAATGATAGTTTGATTACTGAACATTGTTAATCCTTTGTGCTACATCATATAAATGGTAAGACATTCAAAAAAACTCCTACGTTAGCATGCTAGGCTCCAAGCAAGCCTCTTTTATCCGCAATTATACTCTGTCCTGCAGGGATATCTTTTACTTCTCCCACTTTGCCGATCTTGGGATTCCTGAACCAATAAAATAGCATGACGGCAAAAGAGACGATCTGGCTGTCAAGTGTTGTGCCATGAAAAGACATCATTAATGCTCCAAACAGCAGCAAAAATACTAACGGTGAAACACGGACTTTGCTCTGATACAATAGGTAGCGGACTGTCATCCACATAGAAATGAGTATTACTGATATACCAAATATTCCCCAGCGGATAAAATGATTCATAAAGGCGTTGGGAGAATATCCTAAAACGCCATACTCATCATAATTCGACGGGAATCCATAGCCAAAAGGAGATTCTGATATAACTTGAAAGCCCCTAGCATAGGCAGCTACGCGGCTTATGTTGCCAGCTTCTGCCAATCCGGAAGTCGCATTGTAAATGTGCGTTTCTTCCATTTCGATTTTACGTACAGAACTTTCATAGTTTTTGCTCACGATACCACTGTAAGAGTTCCAAACC
>JAKQLB010000216.1 GCA_029567375.1 Bacteroidota bacterium
GTCCTCACGAACCTCACGCAACCGGCGAAGGATTGTCCCGTCCATCAGTGCCGGACGCTCGCAGATTGACCGCACACGGTTCACAAGCGAATGAACGGGGAAGCTTGGACCGCTTATAAGATTGTAGGCTAACCAGGTTGAATCGTACACCGTAGCAGGGCCGACGGTATCCACTTCATCAGAATTGAATATCTGAAACGACGGTTGCCCGTCAAAGTACACGCAAAGATACTTTCCGTCTGCGGTTTTCGTCGCCAGTCCTTTCTTCTGAAAGTACGGGCTTTCTCTGTTCGTGATTTTTACGTTTTTCATGATGATCTTTTTTTATTATAACCTTAAATTGATTGAAATATTGCATACCACCTTTAACGGTCATATCCTACTTTGAATAACTTATTGCTTTTACAAGCACTCAGGTCAGAGGTGTCCTCACGGTCTAAAGGCTGGGTTGATTTCGGAAGTTATGACCGACCGGGTTGTCAGGTGTAGGACATTGCCCGGATTTGCTTATCTCTCCAGACCTCCTATCCTGCTCTGCTTTTGTTTTATGCCCGATAAATCGGCATGGAGAGAGCTGTGTCGGAACTCTCCTGTCGCCGGTGTCGTAACCAACATCACATGGTTGTTCGGACCAGTAGTTGCACCGGCGAACAGAAGAGCCTTATTTTGTTTCTTATCCATATGAGTGGTTACGATACCATTACAAAGATAAGAATAATCTTTAATTCAACATATCAAAGAACTGTTATTTTTTTATTGTTCAGCCCTCAGTACAACACAACCGCCTAAAGTCACATCAAAGAAACGTGTCTGACCTTGAAAGTAATTAGGAGGTGGATGTATCGGCAGGTAAACTGAAATGTAATAATGATGCCGTCCAGGTTTTAATAGCAAGTTAGTAAAACGTCCGTCCCCACAAACTGGTATCTCATCTGTGCTGCCAATAGGATAAGGCTTGCGTACCGGACCGACCATTACGTCATCTACATAAAGCTGCCAGCCGTCGTATTCGGTTGTCCAGAACGTCACGTTACCCGTTGTTATCGGTTCCTCTATCGGTTCCTCGATCTTCTCACATGAGAAAAACAGCAGTGCTATAATGACAGCAAATAA
>JAKQLB010000270.1 GCA_029567375.1 Bacteroidota bacterium
ACCATCGTTAGACGCAAAGGAATCAAAATAGCCATCATCGGTATGACTAATGCCAATATTAAAAGCTGGCTCTCTGAAGAACTTTGGGAGGGAATAGATTTTCTTAAGATTTCCGATATTGCTCAGAATTGGGTTGACCGCGTGACTGAAAAGGAAAGTCCGCATCTTGTGATTCTCGCGTGTCATACGGGTAGTGGACACGGTGGCCCTGATATCGAAAATGAAGCGCGTTATCTTGCCTCCGGTCTCAAAGGAGTGGATATGGTACTTGCCGGTCATGATCACCGTCCGGTAGCCGAGATAATAGACAATCCTGAAGGTGAGGTGTTGTTGATTAATGCAGGTGACCGCGCATCCCTTCTTGGAGAAGCTACATTTGAACTGGAATTCAAAGGGGGAGAAGTGATATCAAAGAATGTTGCCCCACGTCTGGTTCCGATGGCGGATGTGGTTCCTGATCCTCGCTATTCGGCTCGTTTCAAAAAGGATTTCAAGGCAGTCTATGAATTCGCTAATCGCGAAATAGGCACTATTTCGGAAGAGATCTATTTTGCCGATGCACTGGTAGGCCCCTCATCATACATTGATCTTGTACATAAAGTACAGCTGGATGTTTCGGGAGCCGATATCTCCATTACTGCACCTCTATCGAGCAGTGGTATGATTCCTTCCGGAGTAATCAGATATCAGGACCTGGTCTTACTTTACAGATATGAAAACTCACTTTTTGTGGTGGAGCTTACAGGTGCTCAAATTAAGCACTACCTTGAACTTTCATACTACAACTGGGTAAACAATATTGGCCCGGCTTACAATTTCGATTCTGCGGATGGTATTATTTATCGTGTTAAAAAATCGGCGCCAAGAGGTTCTATGGTGGAAATAATCTCGATGAAGGATGGTTCGACTTTTGATCCTGCCGGTATTTATAAAGTGGCAATCTCCTCCTACAGAGCCAGCGGAGGCGGTAATCTTATCAGAGATGGGGCAGGCATCCACCCCGACTCTTTGCGGGTTGTTGCAAAATATGGAGATATCAGAACGCTTATTGGAGAGTATATTGAAAGGGAGGGGATCATAGTACCTAAAACTCCAACCAACTGGAGTTTTGTAAAATAAATCATTGCGGATAGGGGATTTTTATTTATCTTTGTACATTGCGTTATTATGGACGGAGAAGTGATCAATAGTTTGAAAGGCAAAATCGGGCAATTGATTGCAAGATGCGAAAAGCTCGAGAAGGAGAACGCACGCTTTTCGGAAAAGATCTCTGCTCTTGAAGCAACTAACGCAAAACAAACTGATATAATAAAACGATTAAAGGAACAGACAGAGAGACAACAATTGATAGAGGCATTTGGGAACATGCCGGACCGAACAGAGGCGAAGAGGAGGGTGTCTGCCCTCATACGTGAGATAGACAGATGTATAGATCTGCTTAATGACTAAATAATGAAACAACGCATTAACATAAGGATTGCAGGGAAAGAATTTGAGCTGGATGTTGAGGCGACGAGTGAAGAGAAGATACGTGAGGCAGTCAAAAGGATAAACCAAAGGATTTTTGAAAAATCAACTCTCTTTCCGATGGTAGCAAGAGATGAGATTTTGAGTATGATACTTCTGGAAGAAGAGGTCCGGTTGGTAGAATTTGAAACACTTAGAGATAAGGAGAAAGAGAAATTATTGCAACAATTGCATAACCTTGATGAAAGATTGGGAGAGTATTTAATCGGCCGTTAGTTCCGCTCATTGCTGAAATCAACGCTAAACATCATCACGAGCCAACTCGATTGTTAAAAACAGGCCTCTCGTGACCCTGCAAGGGGGATTCCATTTATGGGACATAGGAAGTTTGAGACAAATATCGGAGCTCAAATCTTATTTTATAAGATTTCTGATAGACCGGGGCTAACGGCTTTTCTATAAATTGTAAGTATTTCTGTTGTTCACTTTTTTTACAAAAAGAGGAATTGTTGAACTATTTATTACCATATACTTACAATTATGCTTACCACTATTATAATAACAGCGATAATTTCTGCGGCAGTAGCCCTTGGAGGCTATCTGTTCGTAAGAAACGTCATATTAAAAAAGAAAAAAGAACAAATAATCATCGACGCTGAAAAAGAGGGCGAGGCTATCAAGAAGGAGAAAATCTTTCAGGCAAAGGAGAAATTTCTTCAACTCAAAAGCGAACATGAGGCGTTTATTAACGAACGCAATGCCCAGGTTCAGCAGTATGAAAATAAAGTAAAACAGAAGGAGTTGGTGCTCAATCAACAGAACTCCGAACTCGGACGCAAACAGAAAGAAGTTGACAGCATTCGCGAGAACCTTAAAAACCAGCTTGATATCGTCAATCGTAAGAGCGAAGAGTACGACAAATTCAAGAACGAGGCCATTACCAAACTGGAAGAAGTGGCCGGAATGACTGCGGCAGAGGCAAAAAATCAACTCATAGAGAGTATGAGGGCCGAGGCTAAGACCGAGGCGATGTCCTATATCAGCGATGTTATGGACGAAGCGCGTTTGACCGCAAGCAAAGAGGCTAAGCGCATAGTCATCAACACCATTCAGCGTACAGCGCCGGAGACTGCTATTGAAAATGCAGTGACAGTCTTTAATATCGAAAGTGACGAAATTAAAGGCCGAATTATCGGTCGTGAAGGGCGCAATATCCGCGCACTCGAAGCCGCTACCGGTGTGGAAATAGTTGTGGATGATACTCCCGAAGCGATCCTTCTCTCAGCATTTGACCCTGTACGTAGAGAGGTGGCAAGACTTGCGCTCCATCAGTTGGTAACAGATGGCCGTATCCACCCCGCCCGTATCGAAGAGGTGGTGGCAAAGGTACAGAAACAGCTTGAGGAAGAGATTATGGAGACGGGAAAACGTACCTGTATCGATCTGGGCATACACGGACTCCATGTGGAGTTGATCCGTCTGATAGGACGAATGAAGTACCGCTCTTCGTATGGACAAAATCTCCTTCAACACTCGCGCGAAGTTGCCAATATTTGCGCTACAATGGCAGCTGAGCTCGGTCTCAACGCAAAAATTGCCAAACGCGCCGGACTGCTGCACGATATAGGAAAGGTTTCTGACGAGGATACGGAACTACCTCACGCCCTGTTGGGTATGCGCATTGCGGAGAGGTATAAGGAGAAACCTGAAATCTGCAATGCAATCGGTTCACACCATGAAGAGATGGAGATGAAATCTCTCATTGCCCCCCTGGTAATGGGGGGTGATGCCATATCGGGTGCCCGTCCGGGTGCTCGCCGTGAGGTTATCGAATCCTATATTAAACGCCTCAAGGATATGGAAGGCATCGCACTTTCACATCCCGGCGTGACCAAGACTTATGCTATCCAGGCCGGCAGGGAGCTGCGTGTGATTGTAGGGGCTGAGGAGGTATCGGATCAGCAGTGTGAAGTGCTTTCAGCTGATATCGCCCGCAAGATCCAGGAAGAAATGGTATATCCCGGTCAAATCAAGATTACAGTCATCCGCGAGACTCGCAGTGTCGCATTTGCAAAATAAATAATTATGGAAGAGAACAAAAACAAAGGTATCAGTATTACTCCCGAAGTGGCACGTGGCGTCTATTCAAACCTTGTATTTATCAACCACTCCAATTCGGAGTTTGTGCTTGACTTTATACAGGTAATGCCGGGAATGCTTCAGCCCAATGTCAATAGCCGTATTATCATGGCTCCCGAACATGCTAAACGCCTTTTGAAGGCCCTTGAGGATAACGTTAGCAAGTACGAAAACACTTTCGGTGAGATAAATATTCGTGAGCCTCAGCCCGCCAATGTACCTCCAATGGCATTTGGCGGAGAAGCGTGAAATAGAGTGTAGTGTGTAGTGTGTAAAAGGGATTTAGTAGTTGGGATTTATGGAAAAGGAAGAAAGTTTTGTGATTTTGATATTTCCTAACAATCCCACAGGATTTGGAGTATCACAGAACTCTCTACATCAACCCAAAATTAGTTCCGAGCTCATAACTAACTATAAAAAACTTACTCAGAACTACTGACTACTTACTTTAAACTATAAAAATGGGGATCAGTTTGCTGACCCCCATTTTTTGTACTATTCGTATGTTTTCCTTTACAAAATCTCAACAGCGTTCATACCCACACTGATTGCCTTCTCATTCATCTCCATCAGATGGTGATGTCTTTCCGGAAGTGACTTTCTGAGTCCTTTAACAACATTTTCCATGCTGACTACCGGCTTAACCTTAAGGTATGCGCCGAGAACAATCATATTGTAGGCTTTTGCATTGCCAAGTTTTGTAGCTTCATCGACCGCATCTATGCGACACACTTTAATGTCTTTCCTTTCCGGATGGCGTGTTATGCCGTTAGGGTCATAGATAAGTACACCACCGGGCTTTACCCTACTTTCAAACTTGTCCAGTGACTGCTGGTTGAGTATGATAGCAGTATCAAATCTGCTTAGGATGGGTGAGCTGATTTTGTTATCGCTGAGAATTACACTGACATTGCAGGTGCCACCGCGCATTTCGGGACCATATGAAGGCATCCAGGTAACTTCTTGATCCTGCATAATGCCTCCGTAGGCCAAAATCCTGCCCATGAAGAGGACTCCCTGTCCTCCGAAACCGGCTATAATAATCTCTTCTTTCATATTTTTCTGTTTTTTTTATTCACAATAATTAGAAGGTCTCAACGATCCTTCATGTCTCCTAGAGGGTAGAATGGGAACATATTTTCCTCCATCCATGTGTTAGCAGCTACGGGCGATGTTTTCCAGCCGGAGTTGCAGGTGCTTACCACCTCAATAAATGATGTGCCTTTATCCATCATGGAGTTTTCAAAGGCTTTGCGGATAGCTCTCTTCGTCCTGCGAACTGCAGCCGTACTCTGTACCGATTGTCTGGTAACATAGCATGTGCCTTCCAGCTGAGCTATTAGCTCAGTTATTTTTAGAGGGTAACCGTTAAGTTTGGCGTCACGACCGTAAGGGGTGGTGGCTGTTACTTGTCCAAGAAGGGTGGTGGGGGCCATCTGGCCTCCGGTCATGCCGTAGATCGCATTGTTTATAAAGATGACAACTATGTTTTCTCCACGGTTGCAGGCATGCATAATCTCCGCCGTACCTATGGATGCCAGGTCACCGTCGCCCTGATATGTGAAGACATATTTGTCAGGCATAAGGCGTTTGGTGGCAGTGGCGAGAGCGGGAGCACGTCCATGAGCGGCCTGCTGCCAATCTATGTTAAGATAGTTGTAAGCGAATACAGAGCAGCCGACAGGCGAAATGCCTATGGTCTTGTCCTGGATGCCCATTTCCTCAATAACTTCAGCAATAATCTTGTGGACAGTGCCATGTGAGCAGCCCGGGCAGTAGTGCATAACCGCATCTTTCAGTACGGGACTTTTTCCGTAAACTTTATTTTCGGGTTTTATAATTTCATTGATATCCATAGTCGCTATTTTTTGATTTTTTTGACAAATGCTTCATAAATCTCTTCGGGAGAAGGGATTGCGCCTCCCTGGCGGCCGTAGAAGTGTACAGGTACGCGGCCTGCAGCTATCCTACGAACATCTTCTACCATCTGTCCGGAATTGAGCTCTACGGACATTATGCTTTTCATCTGGGGTACAAGTGCATCGAGTGCCTTTTCAGGGTAGGGATAGAGGGTGATGGGTCGTAATACGCCGAGTTTGATGCCATCCTCGCGTGCAAGTTCCACTACATTCTCGCAGATACGCGACATACAGCCGAATGCCACGATCAGATATTCAGCATCCTCTGTTTTATATGTTTCGTATCTAGCCTCATTTGCCTCAATAGTGGCATACTTGTTCTGGAGATGGATGTTGAAGCGCTCCATTATTTCTGCATCCAGGGCAAGGGATGTTACAATGTTGCCTTCTCTGGAAGCCGGCTTGCCCAATGTTGCCCAGGAATCACATAATGCTCTCACCTCTTCATCGGTACGGCGAGGCTTTGCAGGACGGAGTTCCACCTTTTCCATCATTTGTCCCACTATACCATCACCGAGAATCATTACGGGATTGCGGTATTTGAACGCGAGTTCAAATGACAAATCTACAAAGTCATACATATCCTGTACGGAAGCAGGGGCGAGGACAATAGTCCTGTAGTCACCATGACCGCCACCTTTTGTAGCCTGAAAATAGTCACTCTGGCTGGGTTGGATGGTGCCCAGACCAGGGCCGCCACGCATTACATTAACTACCAGACAGGGTAGTTCGCAGCCTGCGAGGTAACTGAGGCCTTCGCACATCAGGCTGATGCCGGGGCTACTGGAGGAGGTCATAACCTTTTTGCCACAACAGGCACCACCATAGACCATATTGATTGAAGATGTTTCACTTTCGGCCTGGAGCACCACCATACCTGTAGTCTCCCAGGGTTTTTCTTGCATCAGCGTCTCCATTACCTCCGACTGGGGGGTTATGGGGTAGCCGAAATAGCCGTCACAACCGCAGTTTATTGCAGCGTATGCGATGGCTTCGTTTCCTTTCATTAAGATCTTTTCTGCCATATCTGTAATTTTAGATTTTAACACGATAAACCGTGATTACGGCGTCCGGGCAGACGGTAGCACAATTGGTGCAGCCGGTGCAGTTCTCCGGATTAGCCATATATAAATAATTGTAACCTTTACTGTTCACCTCTTTGGAGAGGGCGATAGTGCCGGTCGGACAATTTGGGATGCATACTCCGCATCCTTTGCATTTCTCGGTATCAACCGTGATAGCTCCTTTGATTGCCATATGCTTTTAGTTTAATTGGTTTTTAAATATTTATTTGCCTGAATAAAAATTGAATCCCTTGGTAACGCCCTCGATGATTGTATTCCACCTGAATGCGATACCGATCAGGCAGATTATACCTAGCCATATAAGTGCCTTTGTGGTATTGCTTTGGGCACGGTACCAGTTTCCAATTTTTTTAAACATAAAATTCTATTTTTCTATCCTAATCCTGGCATCCACGGCAGTAACGCTCTTTTGGTTGCCCATAAGAGGATTTATATCCATTTCAAATATCTCCGGAGCACAACTGCAGAGTGCGGAAACCCTGCGGATGGTCTCATTGAATATCGCTTCATTGACTCCTTCCTGACCGCGTACTCCCTCAATCAGCTTGTAGCTGCGCAGATGGTGAATCATCTCCTCTGCTTCGAGTGCAGAGATGGGGGAGATGCTGTACGAGATATCCTTAAGTACCTCAATATAGATACCTCCGAGACCGCACATTACCAGATGGCCGAACTTATCTTCTCTTTTGGCACCGACAAAGAGTTGGGTGCCGCTGATCATCGGTTGAAGCAGTACTCCGATGCAGCCATCAATGCGCATCATACGTTTATACTCCATTTCGAGTGTATGATCGTCACAGATGTTTAGGACGACCCCGCCCACATCGCTCTTATGCACCGGCCCTACTACTTTCATAACCAGTGGCCAACCTATCTCCCTGGCTGCCTTGATAGCCTCGGGGTAAGAGGATACCACTAATTCCTTTACTCTGTTGATACCTGCTGCATCCAGGATTTCCTGGGTCTTTTCCGGCGTGAGATAGCCGTTGCCGCTGTTGTTGATGATTCTGCGGATTTTTTCCTTGTCAACGGGCGGATGCTCATTGCAGAGAATAGGCTCGGGTATGTTGGCTATTTTTGCGAAGCAGGAGCCGAATATTACCTCTTCGGGAAATGTGATGCCACCTTTATTCCTGAACTGCTCTATCTCATCTTTTGCATTGACGATTGAGGTCAGGATGGGGAATATGGGCTTTTTGCAAACTTTTTGTTTCTCAAGTATTTTATCATATGCACCGTAGCTGGAGACGAGGCCGGGATTACCGAATATTACCGCCATACTGTCCACATTGAAATCATTCTCACAGGCATCGATAATCTTGCCGAGCTGGTCGGCAGTGCCGGTGGCAAGGAAGTCAATCGGATTGGAGACGGAAGAACCAGGGTAGAGTTCGTTGAGGAGCGCCTTTGCCTTATCTCCTTCAAAATTGGGAATCTCTATGTCGTTGGAAGAGAGCACGTCGGTAAGCATTACCGCCGGTCCTCCCGCATGGGTGATGATTGCCATTTTGCGTCCTTTGACCTGGCTGAACATCATTATGGCGGCGGTAGTCACAAGTTCCATTCGACTGTAGCATCTGATGATGCCTGCCTTACGGAAGAGTGCGCTGACTGCCTTGTCCGGTGAAGCCATTGCACCTGTATGTGAAGATGCGGCGCGGGATCCGGCCTCGCTATATCCTGATTTGATTGCTACAACTCTTGCACCTTTGCGGTAGAGCGAGTAGGCATGTTTAAGGAGCTTTTGGGGGTCATTGATGCTCTCAATGTAGAGCATTTTGACCGGTGCGCTCTTTCCGTGGACATAGGATTGGTCGTAATACTCGAGCATATCTTCGACTCCGATCTGAGCCGAATTGCCGATGGAAAAAATAGATGCGAACTTCAGTCCGAGCTGTATCGCGAGCTCAAGGATGAATACAATGGTGGCTCCTGAGCCTGAAACGAAATCAATTCCCATTGGAGAGAGGCTCGGGATGGGCTTGGTGAAGACTCCCGTATATGATGGAGTAATTACTCCCACACAATTAGGCCCTATGAGTGCAGCTCCGACGTCATTGGTCATTTCAACGATCTTTCGTTCATATTCCGCTCCCTCTTTGCTGTCTTCGGCAAAGCCTGCGGAAATGATAATGATGGCACCGCAATTTTTCTTGTAACAAAGCGTTTCGACAGTACCTACACAAAATTTTGCCGGTATGGCAAGAATGGCAAGGTCAACTTCAGGAATCCCATCTATGTTGAGAAATGTTCTGCAGCCCCGGATTTCTCCTGAAGCTTTTGGGTTGACTACGTAAATATTACCTTTAAAGCCTGTGGAAAGGAGGTTTTCCAGAATGGCTCCTCCAGGTTTGTGTACATCTTCACTACCGCCTACAACGACAATGCTTTTTGGTGAAATCAGCTGTTTTGTGATCATTAAGTTCTATTTTTGTCTTGCAAAGTTATAAATTATTATCAAAAATATCAATAAATATTCAATAAACATAATTCAATGTGATTTTCATTACAAATTGTAACTTTTTGCCCCGCTAATTGTGTCATATGGCAAATATTACCGTCAGTATTGCGACAATATGAATATTTTTTGTTAATTTTGCTTAATTTTAGACATAAATTATATGAATACTATTTTGCTTAAGCATGTCGTCTTGAAGGGTAAACAAAAGGATATCCTAATTAAAGGCAACAGGATTGCGGTCATAGCTGACTCAATCCCTGTAAATGCGAAGAGAGAGATCGATTGTACCGGAAAAAGTGTCATTCCCGGTTTTATCAATATGCATACTCATTCGGCCATGTCGCTGATGCGTGGGCTCAGTGAAGACGTTCCGCTGACGGAGTGGCTCAACAAGATCTGGGCTATTGAAAAAAATCTTCAAAAGGAGCAAGTCTACTGGGGAGCAAAACTGGCTATTCTTGAGATGATAAAAACGGGCACTACCTGTTTTCTCGATATGTACTGGATGTCGCCGCAAGTGGCACAGGCAGTTGAGGAGATGGGCAATAGAGCTGTTCTTACATATGTTTTCCTGGATCATTCGGATACTGAGAAGGCCGAGAAACAGAAATCAGAATGTATTCGTCTACACGGCCACTCCGAATCGTGGCACAAAAGATGTAAATTCGGTGTCTCCATACATGCTGATTACACCGTTTCCCCGCATACGATGGTATGGGCTTCAGGTTTTGCCAAAGAGAATGGTCTTATACTCAATACACATATGTCGGAGACGGAGCAAGAGGTCCTTAAAGATAAGGAAAAGCATGGCAAAAGTCCGGTAGCCTACTACGACTCTCTCGGCATACTTGATTCTAATGTTATAGCAGCACATGCGCTCTGGCTTGATGATGAGGATATCGAGATTTTTGCAAAACGCGGAGTTACTGCAGTTCACAATATCAACTCCAACCTCAAGCTCGGTTCGGGTTACAGGTTCAGGTATGGCGATTTGAAGGCGGCGGGAGTTAATGTCTGTTTAGGTACTGACGGAGCAGCCTCTTCCAACAACCTTGATATGCGGGAAAGTATGAAGACCATGGCTCTCATGCAAAAAGCCTGGACAGGCGACACCACAACTCTTCCTTTGAATGAACTGATGGATGTGGCAACAATCAACGGTGCTCGTGCTTTGGGTATCGATTCAGGCAGGATTGAGGAGGGCGCTCTTGCTGACCTGGTGCTGGTGGATACCCGATCCGAAGCATTTGTTCCTAATATCAATTTTGAAAGCAACTTTATCTACTCTGCCAACAGTTCTTGCATTGATACAGTCATTTGTGATGGAAATATCTTGATGGAAGGCCGCATAGTGGCCGGAGAAGAGCAGATATTGGAAAAGGCTGATGAAATGGCCTGGAAACTTATAAATGTAAAATAAAATGATTGATAAGAGATTGACAGCGATTTATGAAGCCGCCGACTACCTCCGTGAGCGTACCGGCGGATTTGTGCCTAAAATAGGTATTATTCTCGGCAGCGGCCTCGGCAAACTTGCCGATTCCATAAAGGATCCGATAATTATTCCTTATGCCGAAATACCACGTTTCTCACGTTCTACGGCTATAGGTCATAAAGGTAATCTGATTTTTGGTACTATAGCCGGTAAACCGGTATGCGCAATGCAGGGCAGGTTTCATTATTATGAGGGTTATCCGATGGAACAGGTGACTTTACCGGTAAGAGTGATGAAGGTACTCGGCATAAAATATCTCTTCGTCTCCAATGCAGCAGGCGGAGTAAATTTGGATTATAAAGTGGGTGACCTGATGATTATCAGCGACCATATCAATCGTCTTCCCAATCCTCTTGTAGGGCCAAATCTCGATGAGTTCGGTCCCCGTTTCCCTGATATGACACGCCCTTATGACCTCAATCTGATTCGCAAAGTGGAAAATATTGCTGAGCAGGAAGGGATAAAACTCTTTAAGGGCGTTTATCTGGCCGGTACGGGCCCTTCTTACGAGACTCCGGCAGAATATCGCTTCTTCCGTATGGTTGGAGCTGATGCCATCGGAATGTCTACCATTCCGGAGGTTATAGTGGCACGTCACTCGGATATTCCCGTGTTCGGTATATCCGTCATTACAAATGAGGCCCACGGCGATTTTGCCGAGGATTTCGTAAATGATGGGGACGACGTGGTAAAGGCAGCCGATGCAGCAGCAGGTACCATGACACATCTTTTTAGTAAACTAATAGAATCACTATAATGCTGACAACTGTCTTTCCATATGATTCGGTGGAGTTGAGTTCCAATGGTCGTGAAGTGATCATACTAGACCAGTCGTTGCTTCCCAATCAGGAGAAATTTCTCCACTTGACGACGGCGGAACAGGTCTTTTTTGCCATCACGCTGATGAAAGTGCGTGGAGCGCCTGCCATAGGCATAGCTGCGGCTTTCGGTCTGGCAATGACAATCAACAGATCAAAATGCAGGGAACTTGATCTTTTTGAGAAAGAGTTTCTCCGTACTAAGCGCTATCTCTACATATCCCGTCCTACAGCCATCAATTTGATGTGGGCCCTGGATAGAATGGAAGATTGTTTCTACAGGGTAAAAAACAGCATAGACGATACCGACCAGACTGTAATAGACATCATCAAAAACGCTCTTATCGCGGAGGCACGTTCCATTAAGGTCGAAGAGACCAGGATGTCGGTAGCTATTGCAGAAAACGGCATTTCATTGCTTACTCATGGTTGCGGTATTCTCACTCACTGCAATGCCGGTCATCTGGCGGTGTCCCGTTACGGTACCGCTTTGAGTCCGATTTATCTTGCACACCAGAAGGGATATTCTCCGATGGTCTATGTGAATGAAACAAGACCGTTATTGCAAGGGGCCCGTCTGACTGCTTATGAGTTGATGAGGGCCGGCATTGATGTTACTCTGATTTGTGATAACATGGCCTCCATAGTTATGAGCCAGAAAAGGGTGGATTCGGTCTTTGTCGGATGCGACCGCATCGCAGCAAACGGGGATGTGGCCAATAAGGTGGGAACAAGCGGTCTTGCCATTCTGGCCAAACATTACGGTGTGCCTTTCTATGTGTTTGGTCCTTCCAGTACGATAGACTTCAATTGTGCTTCCGGCAGGGATATTGTCATTGAGGAACGTCCCTCTTACGAGATAACAGATATGTATTTCAGTAAACCTATTGCTCCTAAAGGAACCAAAGTCTTCAACCCTTCATTTGATATAACTCCGGCAGAACTTATTACAGGTATCGTTACAGAAAAAGGCATATTCAAACCGGAAGAAATCAGTAAAGTGAAATAGACTATGGTGAGATTTCTTAGTCTCTCCAGCGGCAGCAACGCAAACTGTTATTATCTTGGAAACGGGAAGAGGGGATTGCTGATTGATCTTGGTATCGGCGTTAGAACTCTAAAAAAACGTCTTGCTGAGTACGACATATCATTTGACAATATTGATATGGTATTGGTAACTCATGATCACATTGACCATATCCGAAGTTTGGGTTCTTTTACACAACGCCATAAAAAACCGGTTTTTGCAACTGAAACCCTTCACAATGCCCTGAATGCTCATTTCTGTACCCGCGGTTCTCTTTCGGGATGTGTACATATCCTGGAAGAAGATGTATGTTTCAAATCGGGAGAGATAGAGATTACAGCTTTTAATGTACCTCACGATGCCACGCAGACTTTGGGCTACCACATAGATTTTGAGGGAGTAAAATTCACTTTTTTAACCGATATCGGGTATCCGACAGAAGCGGCGGTAAAATATGCATCTATGGCAAATCATCTTATTGTAGAGGCAAATTATGATATTGATATGCTATTACGCGGACCTTATCCTAAAAGTCTGAAAATGAGGATTCTTGAGGATACCGGCCATATGTCAAACGACCAGACTGCATCTCTGGTCAGAAGAGCCTTCCATCCCGAACTCAAAAGCATACATCTGGCACATCTGAGTCGTAACAACAACACTCCAAAACTGGCATTTCAAACGGTTAGTGATGCACTTTGCGAGATTGGTGTCCAGGTGGGAGAGGACGTGCTCCTCAATTGTCTGCCCCGAACCGACTCTTCTGAAATGATGGAATGTTCATAACTTGTGGATCAGATGTATTAAATCGGCATAATTTTGGTTACCTTTGTAGTGATATCCACAACTTGACTCAACAAAACAATAGTAATATGAAAAAAATACTTTTGGCATTGTCACTCTTTTTTGCTGTAACACTATGCACTTCATGCGTTGACGAATATCCTGATTCAGACCTTTTGTTGGGTGCTTGGTCTTCATACGAGTGCTTCAAAGCGGGCGCAGAGCCCTTTTCCTATACACTGGAAAGATATCTCTTCACTCCGGATGGTTATGTGGCTTTCTATGACAACAGTAAATTTCAGTTTAAGCTCCCTTATGGCTATAATGCCACTACCGGTATTCTTGCAATTCTGGATGGTACCGATGAGGAGGGCAATAAATTGACTATCGAATATCCGGCCGTTATTGAATTTATCGAAGAGGTCAAATCAGACGTTCTGACCATTTCTTATGAGGACGGATATACGATACGCTATCGCAAGCGATAGGGTAGTGTGTAGTGTGTAGTGTGTAGTTCGGGGCTAGTCCACAAACTGCATTTTATAATAAGCCGCTGTGAGTTTTTCTCCGGTGGCTTTTTCTATCATATCATT
>JAKQLB010000274.1 GCA_029567375.1 Bacteroidota bacterium
ACACGAAACACGCAACCCGTAAGCCGCCCCCAACTACTCGAAATCACCCACAACCCCAAACCCATACCATGTAACGCGAACCCTACACTCCGAAACACGTACCCTGCACCCCGCAACCCTTACCCCGTACCCCGTAAAAAAAAAAGAGGCTCCCTTTTTACGGGGAGCCTCCAGCTATGAAAACGGTTTATATGATTTTTTTGCAAAAATCCAAAGTTAAAAGTTATTCGTCGAGAAGTTGCATTTTCTGAACATAGATAGCCTTATTCTTTTGGGCTCTTTTCGTCACAGAAGGTTTTTCAAAGGTCTTACGTCTCCTGAGTTCGCGTAATGTACCCGTCCTTTCAAATTTGCGTTTGAATTTCTTTAATGCTCTCTCAATATTTTCACCTTCTTTTACCGGTACGATAATCATTATTCAGTAACACCTCCTTTTTTTTGTGGGTGCAAATATAATCAGGATTTTTGGTTTGACAAATTATTGGAGAAAAAAACGTATTTTTGTAAGAAACATATCAAAGAACCATAATAATAAATGGAAAATAAGGAATTGAAACACTTCAGGGAGCTGGTTGTACAGGGAATCCCCACTCAGCTTCCTCCACCCGCAAAATATGACGACGAAATTAGTCACGCGCCCAAACGTAAGGATATACTTACCAGAGAAGAGAAAGTGCTCGCCCTTAAAAACGCTCTCAGATATTTCCCGAAACAGCACCACAAGGAGCTTTCGGTGGAATTTGCGAAAGAACTCGAGAGCTACGGACGTATCTATATGTACCGTTTCCGTCCGGAATATCGTATAACAGCGCGTTCGATAGATGACTTTCCCCATAAATCCCGACAGGCAGCGGCAATTATGCTGATGCTCAGCAATAATCTGGATTATGCGGTAGCTCAGCATCCCCACGAACTCATCACTTACGGTGGCAATGGAGCCGTTTTCCAAAATTGGGCACAATATCTGCTCACCATGCAGTATCTCTCTCAGATGACCGACGAACAGACTCTCGTGCTGTACAGCGGCCATCCGATGGGACTCTTTCCTTCTCATAAGGAGGCTCCCCGTCTGGTAATTACCAACGGTATGGTGATTCCCAACTACTCTTCACAGGATCATTGGGAAAAATTCAATGCGATGGGAGTGTCGCAGTACGGCCAGATGACCGCCGGTTCCTTTATGTATATAGGGCCGCAGGGTATTGTGCATGGTACTACCATTACCGTGCTCAATGCCGCAAGGATGAAAAATGGAGGTAGTGACGACATCCGAGGTAAAATTTTCGTGAGTTCGGGATTGGGAGGAATGTCGGGGGCCCAGCCCAAGGCAGCTGTGATCGCCGGAGTGGTGGGCATTGTGGCGGAAATCAATCCCAAGGCAGTCAGCAAACGCTATGAGCAAGGTTGGGTGGATGAGGTATATACCGATTGCGATCTGCTCATAGATAGGGCGCTTAAAGCGAGTGCAGCGAAAGAAGCAGTTTCACTTGCATACCAGGGCAATATTGTGGATCTTTGGGAGCGTCTTGCCGACAGAGATATCAAAGTGGATCTGGGCAGTGACCAGACCTCGCTCCACAATCCCTTTGCAGGTGGCTATTATCCTGCCGGTCTCTCCTTTGAGGAGTCCAACAGGATGATGGCGCAGGAGCCGGAACTTTTCAAGGAGGAGGTATACAAAACCCTTCGCAGACATGTGGCTGCCATCAACCGTCTCACCGCACGAGGAATGTGTTTCTTCGACTATGGTAATGCTTTCCTTCTGGAGGCCTCCAGGGCAGGTGCAGATATTCTGACACCTGACGGAAAGTTCCGTTATCCATCCTATGTTCAGGATATCATGGGACCGCTCTTTTTCGATTACGGATTCGGTCCGTACCGTTGGGTGTGTACATCTTCCCGTGCGGAGGATTTGGCGGTTACCGATGCTCTCGCAGTAGAGGTGCTGGAGGAGATTTTGCGTACGGCTCCGGTCGAAATACAACCTCAGCTCAGGGACAATATACACTGGATCAAAGAGGCGGCGGCAAATAAGTTAGTAGTGGGGTCACAAGCACGCATTCTCTATGCGGATGCCGAAGGACGTATTAAAATAGCCCTTGCTATGAATGAGGCAATCCGTGAGGGGAGGGTTAGTGCCCCCATTGTATTGGGACGTGACCATCACGATGTTTCGGGTACCGATTCTCCATTTAGAGAGACCTCCAATATCTATGATGGCTCTGCATTTACTGCCGATATGGCAATACACAATGTCATAGGAGATTCTTTCCGCGGCGCTACCTGGGTTTCGATTCACAATGGTGGCGGAGTGGGTTGGGGTGAGGTGATTAACGGTGGATTTGGAATGGTGATAGATGGCAGCGAGGAGTCGGACCGCCGAATCAAGGCTATGCTCCATTGGGATGTTAATAACGGTATTGCGCGCCGCAGCTGGGCACGTAACGAGGGTGCCATTTTCGCCATCAAGCGTGAAATGGAACGTACTCCATTGCTCAAGGTGACTCTGCCCAATATCGCGGATGACGATCTTGTAGAGAGCTGTTTCTGATACACTTTATGAAGATAATTGATTCATTCATCGATTGGCTTGGAGTACAGAAAAGGTATTCCCCGCGTACTTTGGTTCTTTACCGGAGTGCGGTGGATGAATTTTATGCCCATATCTTTCCCGAAGGTGAAATAGAGGCAGGAGAGGAGATATCTGTGCTAACTCCGCTCAATATTCGCGGTTTCATTGCCGGAGGACTTGAGAGCGGGCTTTCCGCCCGTACAATGAACCTAAAATTGGCAGCCCTGAGCAGTTACTGCTCTTATCTGATGAAACAGGGAGTTATCTCATCCAATCCGGTCAAAAAAGTTTTTCGCCCCAAGGAGGACAAAAAGCTTCCGGAGTTTTATACCGAGAAGGCCATGGGCAATTATTTTGAATCTCTGACTGAAGAAAGGCAGGAGCAGGAAGGGGAGGAACCCTTCCCGGTTTTACGCAACAGGACGATACTTTTATTGCTTTATGCCGGCGGAATTCGGCGTGCAGAACTTTGCGGCTTGAAAATCACCGACTTTGATCCCGAAAGGTCGGTAATCAGGGTTTTGGGAAAGGGAGATAAATTGAGAGAAATTCCAATTCCTTATGTCATATGTCAGGAATTATTGTTATATTTGAAAAGAATTAATAGGGAGTTTCCCGGCAATAGCGACGGATACTTCTTTTTGACCGATGCCGGTCGGCCACTCTATCCGGCTTTTGTCAATAACGTGGTCAAAAAGGAGCTTGAGAAGGTTGAAGGTTTTACCGGGCGTAAGTCGCCCCACCTGCTGAGACATTCACTCGCGACACACCTGCTCAATCGCGGTGCCGACCTCAATAGCATCAAGGAGATTCTTGGCCACTCATCCCTTGCTGCGACACAGATTTATACACACAATTCGTTCGAACAGTTAAAGAACGCATACTTAACAGCTCATCCAAGAGCAAAAAACGGAGGTAACAATGGAAATTAAAGTTCAATCAATCAAATTCGACGCAGACCAGAAGCTGCTTGATTTCATCGACAACAAGGTAGGTAAAATCGCCAAGTACTACGAGGATATCGTGCGTACCGAAGTCAACCTCTCATTGCTTGCAGACCCACAAAACAAAAATGTCAAGGTTATCGTTTACATTCCGGGTACGGAAATTATCGTGGAAAAAAATGCCGACACTTTTGAGGAGGCCATCGTAGATTGCGTGGGAGTCCTCAAAGGCGCACTTGTATCCGCCAAGGAGAAACGATTCAAATAAGATTTAGAAAAATAATAGAGTCAGCTCTTCCGGGCTGATCCCGCAAAAATAGTCACCGGCTGCCACTTCATTGAGGCGGCCGGAAATTTTTTCAGGAGTATGCTCTATGCCGTACATCAGATTGCAGAATTCCTCCACGGGTTTGTTGAAAAAGAAGTCGCCCCTTATTTCCAGAGCGGATATTTTTCCGGAGGAGACATCAAATGAGACTTCTACAAGTCCCCCGGGAAACTTGACAACCTTATTTAGAGCATATTTAGGCGAAGCACCGAAGTTCCATTCATCCCTACGGTATCTTGATTCCGATAGGACATCAATCGAACGGATATCCTCTTCACTCCATCTGTAAGGTGTACATCCGCGCCCCACATAATTAGCCAGATACTCCATAAATGCAGATACATTCATCTTTTCGGCCAGATGCTCCGAAATGTTGGTGACTCTTGAACGGTGAGACTTCACTGCCTTGCCATCAAATTTCTCCGGACGCTCTTTCAGCGCTTGCACCAGGGAATTCATCGAGGAACTGAAAAGCAACGTTCCATGTTGCAGCACGCGGTTTTTAGAAAAGCACATCGCATTGCCGGAAAACTTTTTCCCTTCAATCATCAAGTCGTTGCGTCCTTCGAGATATGCCTTTACTCCGAGCGATTGAAGTGCATCCACGATGGGTTTGGTAAATCTGCGGAACATCTCATTGCTCTCCTGACGGGAAATATCGCTCTCGAAAAAAGAAAAATTGACATTGCCCAGGTCATGGAAAACCGCACCTCCTCCGCTTAATCTGCGCACTACAGGGATTTCGTTAGCGGTAACCCATTCGGCATCAATCTCGGCATAGGCGTTTTGGTTTCGGCCAACGATAATTGAGTCCGCATTTCGCCAGAGACGAAAAACACTCTCCCTGAAATTCTCGAGGAGATATTCTTCCGCAGCGAGATTCCAGTGAGGGTCGGTGTTGGTATCATGTATCAGGAGCATGTTTTTCGTAAAATTGTTTTGTAGATGAGCCAGACCAGATATGCAATTAAAAGGCCTAGCAGTGCACCGCCAATGATATCTGCAGGGTAGTGCTTGCCCACATAAATTCTGCTGTATGATACCATTGCTGCCCAAGTGAATATCAAAATTGAGTAGATTTTTTTACGGATTATCAGAGAAGAGAGAGCAGCGAAACAAAAGGTATTGCAAGCGTGTCCCGAAACAAATCCGTAAAGGGACCCGTGGGGTTCAAGCATCCTGACACTATTCGCCAGCAAAGGCTCTTCGCAGGGCCTAAGGCGGGCCACACTCTCTTTGATGAATACCGATATGTGCTCGCTGGCGAGGTATGCCAGCACAATGGTTGCTACTGCCAGCAGTGCTACTTTCCATTTTTTTGTAAAGAAAAGATAAACCAGCACTCCCAGGTAGAGCGGTATCCATACCCATACTTTTGAGAGGAAAACCATTATTGGATCACAGAAATCCGAATGCCACCCGTTGAGAAGGGTGAACAATTTCATATCAAGTTCGATCAATTTCTCCATCAGCATTCAGAGTCTTCCAGAGCATATCCTTGAGTTGAGGTATCCCTTCGCCGGTGAGCGAAGAGATGAAAATATATGGAATCTTTTTGGGGAGATGCTTCTTGATCTCCTTTTTTAGTTCCTCATCGAGCATATCGGACTTGGTGACAGCCAAAAGCCGTTCCTTATCCAGCAATTCGGGATTGTATTGTTTTAGCTCATTGAGCAATATCTTGTACTCTTCGGCGATATCCTTGCTGTCAGCCGGTATCATGAAGAGCAGCATGGAGTTACGTTCGATATGCCTGAGAAATCTCAGTCCAAGACCTCTGCCCTCGTGGGCTCCTTCTATGATGCCAGGAATATCGGCCATCACAAAGGACTTGTCGTCGTAATAATTTACAATGCCAAGGTTAGGTTCAAGAGTGGTAAATGCATAATCGGCTATCTTGGGCTTTGCAGCTGACACCACGGAGAGGAGAGTCGATTTGCCTGCATTTGGAAATCCTACCAGTCCTACATCGGCCAGTATTTTCAGTTCGAGGACAAACCAGCCTTCGATGCCCTCTTCGCCCGGCTGGGCATAGCGGGGAGTTTGATTGGTGGGGGTTTTGAAGTGATCATTGCCCAGTCCGCCACGGCCACCCTGGGCGAGAATTATCTCCTGACCGTCATCAATTATTTCAAATAGTATTTCGCCCGTCTCACCATCTTTGGCTACCGTGCCCAGGGGTACTTTGAGGATAATATCCTTACCATCAGCTCCTGTGCGTAGTTGCCCACTTCCGTCTCCTCCGTTTTCGGCTTTGATGTGTTTGCGGTATTTGAGGTGAATCAGGGTCCAGAGTTGTTTGTCTCCCTTTAATATTATATGACCGCCTCGTCCTCCGTCTCCCCCGTCAGGCCCTCCCTTTGGTATATATTTCTCCCTGCGGAGGTGCGTGGAGCCTTTGCCTCCGTGACCCGATTTACAAAAAATGCGGACATAGTCTATAAAATTGGAGTTTTGATTTCTCATTATATTATCGTGAAAGCCTTTCAATAAGGAGAGATATCTTTGCGAAAATATCCTCAATCGTACCTTCCCCGTCAATTTCGTGGTATTTTTCCTGTTTTTTGTAATAATCGATTAAAGGCTCTGTTTTGGCGTGATAAGTGGTTATACGATTCCTTATTATTTCATCTTTCATGTCATCTTTGCGGTCTTCAATAAGGGCGCGGTGATGTATTCTCTCCATAACCGTCTCATCACTGATGATGATTGAGATCACACCGTTTACATCCATTCCGAGACTTTTAAGATAGGATTCGAAAGCGGATGCCTGTGTAGTCGTGCGGGGAAATCCGTCAAAAACAAAACCCGATGCATCCGGGTGGTGTGCAATCTCACTCTTGACCAATTTGAGAACCATTTCATCCGGAACGAAGTTGCCGTCGTCAATGAGAGCTTTGGCCATCTGTCCGAGTTTGGTACCTGCTTTTATTTCGGCACGGAGAAGGTCTCCGGTGGATATATGTCTCAAATTATATTTTTCAACCATCAGCTTGGCTTGAGTGCCTTTTCCGGCGCCCGGCGGACCAAAAATGATAAAATGTTTCATAATATATGTCGTATATCGTGTTGTTAAGTTATTTGTCAAGAATGTAGATGTCTTTACAGTTGCGTCCCAGCTGATTATAGTCCAGACCGAATCCCACTAGAAAACGGTTTTCAACCTCCATGGCCACGTAGTCGAGGACTAGTGACTTGTCGTAAACTTCAGGCTTAAGCAGGAGGGTACAGATCTTGATGTCGTTTGCTCCGGCTATGGTTAGTGTTTTGTGAATATCGTAAATGGTGGTGCCGGTATCGACTATATCTTCCACGATGATCAGGTCTCTACCTTTTATGTCAGCGGTAAGTCCGAGAATTGTCTTTGTTTTGCCCGAAGAGAGCGTGCCTTCGTAGGAGGCCAATCTGATGCTGGTAATCTCACAGGGGAACGTAATTCTTTTCATCAGTTCGCCGGTAAACATTATCGATCCGTTGAGAACGCAGAGCAGTATTGGGGGCTTTTTACATCCGCGGTAGTCATTGTTTAACTTTTCAGCCACCACATCAATGGCTTTGGAAATTTCTTCGTAGCGGATGTATGGTACAAAATATTTGTCGTGAAGTTTGATTCTTTCCATCTGTGAGATATTTATTTTGCAGAGGCAAATTTAATCATTATTTTTGGGACAATATACAAAATGAAACAATATGAGACCGCTTGTAAGTATTATAATGGGGAGTACCTCAGATATGCCTGTGATGAAACAGGCTGCGGAGTTTCTGGAAATGATGGAGATACCTTTCGAAATCAATGCTCTGTCGGCACATAGAGTTCCCCACAGGGTTATGGAGTTCGCTGAGGGAGCTGCAGGGCGTGGCGTTAAGGTAATCATTGCAGGTGCTGGTGGGGCAGCTCATCTTCCGGGAGTCATTGCTGCCTATACTCCTCTGCCGGTTATCGGTGTCCCTATCAACTCCTCCAATTCCATTGATGGCTGGGACTCTCTCCTTTCCATTCTTCAAATGCCTTCCGGCATCCCGGTGGCAACTGTAGCCCTGGACGGAGCAAAGAACGCAGCAATTCTTGCAGTGCAGATGTTGGCGCTCTCCGATGATGCATTGATGGAGAAAGTAAAGGCTTTCAAAGCCGATCTTGCTTCCAAGATAGCCAAAGCCAACGATGAATTGGCTGAAATCAAGTATAAGTACAAGACAAATTGACCATGCAGTTTTGATTTTCATAGTTTTTAATTTTTCCGGATATGTGGCGAGAGAGTGTGGGGTTGGAAAGAGCTCTGATTGCCATCGCCATAGCGGTGGCAATCTTTTTTTGTGCAGCATTGCATTGTGCGGCGCAGCCTCAGCTGCCGCACCAAATTATTTCGATAATCGAGGATATGGCCTCTTCAGGCGGTGAGGAGGCTGCACTTGAGCTTCAGCTCAGGTATGAGGAGATGCTCGCTTGTCCACTTGAAATCAATATGCTGACCAGGCGGCAGATGGAGGAGTGTGGACTGCTTACTCCGTTCCAAATTGAGAGCATTCTGGATTACCGAAAGGAGTATGGAGATATTCTTTCACTTTCGGAGCTCTCTCTGGTAGATGGCTTCGGTCCCGAAGCAATAGAATTGGTGAGACATTTCTTTCGGTTTTCCTCACTTCAAGCCATTGCCTCTCCTTATGTGGAGGAGAGTTTCAGTCATCGTTTTTCTGCTAAAGTCCGCAAAAAAATGAAGTCGGAGGGTGTTTCGTTTACCTCAAAATATAAAATTGAATATGGCAGACGTATCTGTGCCGGCCTGACTCTCGACAGCGATGCGGGAGAAAAACTTACCAGTTATTATCATCCCGATTTTACCTCATTGCATCTTGTATGGAGTCCGCGTGAAATACCTATTGATAGGAAAAGGATAAGATTCCGTAAAGTGGTGCTTGGGGATTATGTAGCAAGATTCGGTCAGGGACTTGCATTATGGAAGGCCTTTCCGGTCTCATTTTTCGGCACTCCGTCATCACTCAGCAAGCGGGGGAGTGCCATTACTCCCTATACCTCCACAGATGAATCAAATTTTCTGCGGGGAGCAGGAGTGACCTTTGGTTCAAAGGAGATGGAATGTTCGCTATTTGCCTCATACAACGGGGTCGATGCTCGGATAGTGGGGGACAGTTGCTACACTTCGATAATTACCGACGGACTGCACATTACGGATTCAGAACGGGCCACACGC
The DNA here is from genome assembly GCA_029567375.1 of Bacteroidota bacterium. GTDB lineage: Bacteria > Bacteroidota > Bacteroidia > Bacteroidales > UBA932 > Cacconaster. The sequence goes on from JAKQLB010000274.1 coordinate 9,055, forward strand.
AACAGTATGCATGAATATCTATTCGGTGGACATTTCTCTTACGATTTTAACCGTCTCCAACTCGGGGTGACTGCGCTCTGCTACGGCTATGACAAGTGCAATGCACGTCGTATTGGGGAATATAACCGATACCAGATGTATGATGGGATATGGGGCAATCTGGCTTTGGACCTCTACTCATCCTGGCGCAGTTTCCGCTTCTTTGCTGAGGTTGCCATCGACTTACGGCCGGCAGCGGCACTGCTCTGCGGACTCTCTTGGAATCCCGATTACTCGCTGGAAATGGCCCTTCTGTTACGTGCTTACGGCAAGGGTTATACCGCTACTCACGCTGCTGCCTCCTCCACTCTCACCGGTTGTTACAATCAGTACGGTACTACAGCCATTATAAAATATATTCCCTCACGTGGCTGGACAATGCATCTATCGGCGGAATATAGCGCCTATCCCTGGTCGAGATACCGGATTGATGGACCATCGTGGGATTCCAGGGCTCGATTTGACATAATGAGGGAGTCCCGCAACGGTTCACAGCTCCAATTGAGACTCGACTGGCGCCACAAGAGTGAGTCCGGATCCACTCTAAAGGGGCGATTGCATGCAAAAGCCGCACTTTCCCGGTGCTGGTCACTCTCGGCACGGATCGAGGGAGGCATGAAAGGTTTTGCCACTTATGGGGAACTCGGATTTCGTACTACAGACCGCAGATGGGATATCTGCGCAAGGGGTACCTATTACAATACCGAAGATTGGAAGTCGAGGGTATACGTATACGAGAGGGGAGTACCCCAATCATTTTCTGTGGAGAATTACTACGGCAAGGGTTGGAGCTGGTATTTCCTTATGAAATGGTCGCCAGCGAAGTTTGCAGATTTATGGTTCAAATATTCGAAGAACTACTGCGCCTTCTTTATCTTGATTACCATTCCCGGATAGATCTTGGTGGATTGGGTAAATCCGTTCAGCTTGAGCAGTGAGTTGAGGGTTACACCCGAGAATTGGCTCGCAATACCGTAAAGCGTGTCATTTTTCTTGACGGTATAGGTAATATATCCATCTTTAGTAGCTGTTCCGGTAGTGCTGCCGGAGGCCTTCGTTGACGAACTCGATTTGGAGGATGCAGCGCTGCCGCCTATGCGGAGTTTCTGGCCAACACGGATCATGTCGCTTCTAAGATTATTCCATCTCTTGATGTTGGAGACTGTGGTGCGATATTTCCGTGCTATGCCACCCAATGTCTCGCCTGATCTTACGGTGTGGGTGGTCATACTTCCCTCGGTACCACCTCTCTCCTTAACCTTTTTGATAGCCACGTCGCTGAAGAAGAGTGTATCCTTGTAGGAATAAATCGACTCTTCATTGTTTACGAATTGCATCGTGTAATTGTGCGGAAGTCTGAGGATATAGGTCTTTTCCGTTCCGGGAATGATATCGTGGAGATACTGGGGATTAATCTGGCGGAGTTCTTCCATCGGTATGCCGATAACATCGGATATTTGCTGAAAGTGCAGCATCCTGTTGACATGAATTGTGTCCACATGAGCGGGAAGTGAAGATTGTTGGGGTACTATGCCGTGCTCCGGGTAGTATTTCAAAGTATAGAGTGCGGCAAAGAAAATGGGAACATAACCGCGCGTCTCTCTGGGAAGATAATTGTAAATATCCCAAAAGTCGGTCTTTCCGCCTGAACGACGTATTGCCTTTAGCACATTGCCGGCGCCACAGTTATAGGAGGCTATTGCAAGAGACCAATCCCCGAAAATATTGTATGAATCCCTGAGATACCTCGCTGCCGCATGGCAGGATTTATATGGATCGTATCTTTCATCCACAAATGAGGTCATATCCAGGTCATAAAGTCTTGCGGTGTAGTGCATGAATTGCCACATTCCTCTCGCTCTGGCCCTCGAAACGGCTTTGGGATTGAATGCAGACTCTATCATAGCCATGGCCTTGAGCTCCTTGGGAAGGTCGTACATATCGAATATTCCCTCTATTATCGGCAGATAATAGGTAGAAAGAGATATGATGTTGGCGGTTACCTTGGGCATTTTTTCCGTGTAAAGGATGATGTTGTTTCTCACATAGTGGTTGAACTGGATAGGGATAAATGAGTTCAATCTGTTCAGCCTTTCAATGTATATAGAATCTGGAATGGAGGATTTGAGGGTATCCCTTTCAAGCATTTCGAAATCGGGGTTGAATGCTTCGGCTTGCTTGTGTAAGTACCATACACTGCGGAGTGAGTCGATGCTTTCAGGTGTATAACTTTCCGGTTTAAACTCCTCCTCAATAGCAATCCCCTCTTCCACATCCCCTGAAACAGGTACAGCAAGCAGATTGTATTCGTACGCAAGTGAGTCGTATGCATTCTGGAGCGAATCCAATCTGCGTGTAAGATCCTCTATAATTTGTTTTCTGGATCTGATCTGTGCTCCCGCGTCAGGCAGGAAACTTAACAGGGCAATAAGGAGAATAAGAGTGGAAAATAAGGGTCTTGCTTTCATATAATTAAAAATTGAGGGTCATTTGAAGTCCGAATGAGGGCACCGGAGCATATGTTGGAGAATAATAGGGAGTAAGTGGCTCTATTATAGCCGGTTCCAATTGAAGTGTGGCGAGATTGTCGCTTACATCGAAATCTGCCATATGTGCGAATACGTTGGCATCTATTACATTGAGTGCGTATACCAGTACAAATGCTACTATTGAATAGTCACGGAATCTTCTGTAGGTGTCTCTGTACCACTCTGACTGGCTGGCTGTAATCTGGCCTATATAGCCGCTATTCGGGTCATTATCCATCTTGCAGATATACTTGAAACGTTTGTACTGTATGTCGTTCTGATGGAAAAAATAGCCGCAGGCCACAAATCCGGTCCACCAAATGGGTATTTTCCAGTAATCGCCATTGTAGGCCTGTCCCAGGCCGGGAAGAAGAGCCGAGTATATGGTAGATTTTGCTGCAACAGGTATTGGTACCTCGGTTTTATATGAGATTGTGGCATCCAGAAGCGACCCCCAGTAGGTAAGTCCTGCCCCTATATATCCCAGATTTCGGTAGAGTTTGTATTTTTCGTCACCGGTCTGCCGGTATTTTATATTGTTTGAGATACCGGTATAAATTCCTGCTCCTAAGCCTCCGTAGATTATAGGAACTTTCCTCCATTGTTTATTGTAAATCTGACCGGCACCTGGTACAATAGCTGTGCCCAAAAGCATATAACCCGGTTTAAGGGTATCCCTACCCATATAACCTCGAATGAGTGCCTTCATTGAGAAGCCTGCAGTAGTATCAGCCTTTACGTCGCTTTCCGGATTGACCTGTGTGCCGGTCTGCATATTGGCACCCGGAGGTCCTCCCATTCTGCCCATAGTAACGTTGCCCGAGCGCTGGAACTGTGCTTCAGCGCTGAAATTGAAAACGATGAGCAAAAGTATGACGGAAAGATATCTCTTCACTATGCAATCTATAACTGTTTATCTTCGATTACCCTGAGGAAGGCATCAAGTTCGTTGTCATTTTTGAAACGGACTGTCATTGTGCCACCTCCGCTACCGCTACGTTTAAATGAAACGCCTTTGTCAAAATATTTGCCTACTATGTCGGCTAGGCGATAGTAGCTTTCGGGATAATTGTTCTGCTCTTGATTGCTCTCCCGTACAGGTGGCGGAGCGTTGCTCTGCCGGACTTTTTCTTCGAGCTGGCGTACGTTGAGGTCCTTGCGTATTGTAAGTTCACATAGTTCTGTCTGGAGTTCTTGGTTTTCTAGCGAAAGAAGTGCCTTGGCGTGGCCCATGCTGATCTTGCCGATCTTTACGGCCTTTTGGATCTCTACCGGAAGTTTGAGCAGGCGGAGATAATTGGCTACGGTAGCTCTCTTCTTACCTATCCTCGAGGCCATCTCCTCCTGGGTAAGGTTGCATTCATCCATTAGACGTTGAAATCCGAGCGCCGTCTCGATGGCATCAAGATCCTCTCTCTGGATGTTTTCCACTATAGCCATTTCAAGCATCAGGGTGTCGTCGGCTTCGCGGATATAGGCTGGGATTGTCTGAAGACGGGCCAACTTGGCTGCTCTAAAGCGTCTTTCACCGCTGATGATTTGATATTGAGAGGGTCCGATCTTACGTAAGGTAAGGGGCTGAATAATACCGAGGGTGCGAATTGAGTCCGCAAGCTCCAACAGACCCTCTTCGTCAAAAGAAAGACGCGGCTGTGCGGGGTTTGGCACAATCTGGCTCAGTGGTATCTCACAGATGGATGCAGGATTGATCCTTTCTGAGTGAGGTGTTGGTTTGTATTCAGTAGGTTGACGGATCTCGCCGGTATCTCCAAGGAGTGCTCCGAGCCCTCTTCCTAACGCTTCTCTTTTTGCCATGACTGGTTCTTTTTAATTATTTCTTTGGCGAGCTCCAGGTAGTTAGATGCTCCAGGTGAGCCGACATCATAAAGGATGGCGGGCTTGCCGAAGGAGGGAGCTTCGCTCAACCTAATGTTCCTAACAATAATCGTGCTGAAGACCATTTCCTTGAAGTGAGTCTTGACCTCTTCCACCACCTGATTGTGCAAACGGAGTCGGCTGTCAAACATTGTGAAGAGAAATCCTTCTATGTTTAGACCGGGATTCAGGCGATTCTGGACCAGTTTAATGGTATTGAGCAGCTTGCCGAGTCCTTCGAGGGCAAAAAATTCAGGCTGTACGGGTATGATGACTGAATCGGCTGCTGTAAGTGCATTTACAGTGATGAGCCCTAGTGAAGGAGCACAATCCAGAATAATATATTCGTAACGGTCCCGAACCTTTTCAAGTGCGTTTTTCAGTACCGACTCACGGTTATTGATATTGAGCATCTCTATTTCTGCACCCACAAGGTTGATATGAGAGGTAATGAGATCGAGATAATCCAGCTCAGTAGGCATAATGGTCTGCTCAATATCCTTTTGTCCGATAAGAACCTCATAGAGGGTATTGGCTGAGTCGGAATCGGGGTTGAAATTGAGTCCCGAGGTGGTGTTGGCCTGAGGATCTGCGTCAATTAGCAAGGTTTTCCTCTCCAGCACAGCCAGTGAGGCTGCCAGGTTAATAGCTGTGGTGGTTTTTCCTACTCCTCCTTTCTGATTGGCTATTGCAATAATTTTTCCCATATATGCTCTTAATTTATTCCAAATAAAAAGCAAATTTACAAATTCTTTTTCTTAGGAAAGGTATTTATGTTAAATTTGTCCGAAAATGATTCTTGAGCAAGTATGGCAGACACCTGGAAAGTGATAGTAAGTAGCATGTCGGGCGGCGGCAAAGCGAGCAGCGAATGGCCAGAGATAGCAGAACGCCTCGAAGCCAGAGGCATCGCATACTCGGTTTCTTTTACCAAATACCGTTTTCATGCCCTGGAAATCGCGAAAGATGCCTTGAAAGAGGGTCTAAGGCATATCATCGTTATTGGCGGTGACGGGGCATTGCATGAAGTACTCTCGGGCGTTATGTCACAAAGCCAAGTTCCCTCAAATCAGGTCACCTTGGCCATTATTCCCGTCGGTTCGGGTAATGACTGGGCTCGTCTGCACGAGATACCCAAGGGGTATGATGATGTCACAGATGTCATCGCCAGAGGAAAGAGTGTGATGCAGAATGTGGCAAAGGTCGAGTCTGTTATGGATGGTGCCCCTTTTGTCTCTTATATGGTCAATATTGGGGGCTTGGGCTTTGATGCCCAGGTCTGCCACAATTTTGACCTTGAAAAAAAGGAGGGCAAGGCGACAAGCGATGCCCTTTATCTCAAATGCCTTCTCAAGGGCTTTATGGGATACGATGCGCGCAAGTTCCGCATAGTGACTGACGGTAACCTTTTCTATGAGGGCGATGTCTTCTCTGTAGCAATGGGTATAGGAAAATATTCCGGTGGTGGTATGATGCAGACCCCCGATGCTATTTTTGATGATGGGCTGATTGATCTGACTGTTATAAAAGATATTCCTAAATCAAAGATTTTACGCAAGATTCCCACTCTATTCACGGGGAAAATCCATGAGGTAAAAGAGGTCATCCAGACCAGGGCACGAGTTCTTGAAATTTCGGCTGACCCGGAGTCATTTGTAGAGGTAGACGGCGAGGCAGTTGGCTTCAGCCCCATCCGTGTAGAAGTACTTCCTGCCGCAATCAGAGTCATTACAAATCTGTAAAGTTTATCAACATGAAGAATATTGTTGGAAAATTGAAAAAAATGCTGCCATATCTGGCTGCAGCTGCTGTTTTTATACTTCTAGCAGTGGTGTATTGTTACCCTGTTCTTTCAGGTAAGGTGCTCAAACAGGGCGATATCTATCAGTGGAAAGGAATGGCACAGGAAACAATTCAATATTATGAGCAGACGGGTAAGTGGTCTGCCTGGACCAATTCGATGTTCTCCGGAATGCCTACTTACCAAATAGCCGGTGGCGGCAGTTATGAAGTGACCTGGTATACAAAAATATGCTCAGCATTAAGTGTTTTTTTCGCTAAACTTACCCACCTATTTTTTAGCAATAATGTTCTGATGTTAATAATCGGATATTTTGTAGGATTCTACATTCTGCTCTCCTCTTTTAAGGTTGACAAATGGCTTTCGATTGTAGGTTCCATTGCCATTACAATGTCGTCCTATTTTTTCATTATAATAGTAGCAGGACACGAGTCAAAGGCGTTGACCCTCGGACTCCTGGCCCCTGTCATAGCTGGATTTTATCTGATTTTCTGCAAGAAATACCTATGGGGAGTATGCTTGACGATGCTTTATACAGCATTCGGCCTCTATAAGCATCCACAGATGTCGTACTATATTTTTATGATGATAGGGGTGCTTGCCATTGCTGAAATTTGGCAGCATATCAAAGAGAAACGCTTCAAAGATATGGCAATCGCCCTATCTCTATTCGTGTTTTCAGTACTAATCGGTGCAGGCACAGGCTACGGTAAATATAAGTGCAATGTGGATTATGTGAAAGAGACTATGCGTGGAGGACACTCGGAGATTGTAAGAGAGGATGTAGTAGCTACCTCGGCCAACGAATCGGGGCTTAGTTTTGACTATGCCACTCAATGGAGTTATGGCATAGGCGAAACCTTTACTCTTATGATACCCAACTTCAAGGGTGGCGCCTCTGCTTCAAATATAGGTACTGACTCACGCTTTGCTGAGGCTCTAAAATCCAGGGGAGTTGATCCCCAAGCGGTGTCATATTATTCAAGTATGGCTCCCACCTATTGGGGAGAGCAGCCTTTTACTGCAGGACCGGTCTATGTGGGGGCCATAGTATGTCTGCTGTTTGTGCTTGGACTCTGCATTGTCAAGGGCCCTTATAAGTGGGGATTGCTGATTGCTACTCTTTTTTCGGTACTTCTCTCATGGGGTCACAATTTTGAATGGTTTTCCAAACTCTTTTTCAATTATTTTCCTCTCTACAGCAAGTTTAGGGCGGTATCTTCGATACTCGTGGTAGCACAGATAGCTATGCCCTTGCTTGGATTTCTAGCATTAAGGGAAATCTTTGAGAGAAGGGTAGATGCAGGGAAACTCAAGAGGTCACTTCTGATCGCACTTGGTACTACCGGTGGCATTTCTCTCTTTTTTACCCTTTTTGGCGGACTTATATTTAGTTTCACCTCTTCCGGAGATGCCTACATGGCTGCCCAATTCCCCGCATGGTTTATGGAGGCACTCATCGACCAGAGGGCTGCGATGTTCCGTAGTGACTGCTTCAGGTCTTTCGCATTTATTTTGCTTGCAGCAATTCTAATTTTTCTTTTTGCTAAGCAAAAAATCAAGCCTGCCTTATTTACTCTCATTCTTGGAGTACTGATTGTTGCCGATATGTGGCCGGTCAACAGAAGATACTTCAATGAAGATCATTTTGTCACCAACAAGGAGAACGACTCTTATTTTCAAAAATATGCCTATGAAGAGGAGATACTAAAGGATGCTGATATCCACTTCAGAGTCTTGAACCTCACCACCAATACTTTCAACGAGTCCCGTACTTCATATTATCTAAAGTCCATAGGTGGCTATCATGCAGCCAAACTACGCAGGTACCAAGATCTGATAGATGAGCACCTCACACAGATGAATATGAAGGTGATCAATATGCTCAATACGAAATATATCATTGTTGAGCAGGATGGGGCCCCGGTACCGATGCTAAACAAGGAGCATCTGGGTAATGCCTGGTTTGTGGATGAAATAATCCTGGCTGACACTCCTAATCAGGAGAGCGATGCGCTTAGAGTCATTGATCCTGCTACTGCTGCAGTAACCGACAGTAAATTTGCCGACTTTGTCACTGAACCTACAACACTTACAGATCCTTCCGCTAGCATCGAACTAACCTCCTATGCCCCCGATGTGCTGACTTACACCAGCAATTGTGCATACGATAAAATTGCAGTATTCTCAGAAATCTATTACCCCTACGGTTGGAAGGCCTACATTGATGGCACTCCGGTGGACCACTTCCGTGTCAATTATCTCCTCAGAGCGCTCAATATCCCTGCAGGTAAACATGATATTCGTTTTGAATTCCGCCCAGATTCGGTGATGAAAGGCTATAAAGTCTCATTTGCTTTTATAGGTGTAATGTATTTAATACTTATTAGTTCTATTGTATTCGGTTTTTATCGAGTTTTTGTAACAAAAGAAGATGAATAAAAGGTTTTTTGACAGGATTCTAATAACCGGAGGAGCAGGTTTTATTGGCTCTCATATTGCCTTGAAACTTCTGGACAAGGGTTATTCAGTAACTGTACTTGACAATTTGAATTCGCAGATTCACGGAAAGGACCCTGAAAGCACATCACCTCTATATCGTAGTATAAAGGATAAAGTACAATTTATTCATGGATCTGTTACTGATAAGTCGGATTGGGTTCGTGCTCTGGATGGACAGGAGGCTATCATACATCTTGCTGCAGAGACCGGTACCGGTCAGAGTATGTATGAGATTGAAAGGTATAGCAGTGTTAACATTGGCGGTACGGCGTTGATGTTGGATATTCTCACTAATACCGAACATTGCGTAAAGAAAGTGATAGTGGCCTCTTCCAGAGCGATATACGGTGAAGGCAGATATAAATGTGATATCCATGGAGAAGTTTTCCCTGAAAGTCGGAAAGACGAAGATATGGAAAGAGGAGATTTTGAGTGCAAATGTCCGGTTTGTGGAGCAGAGGTTGTGTTGATGTCAACTACGGAAGAGAGCAAGATCCATCCTACTTCTGTATATGGAATATCCAAGCATACTCAAGAGCAACTTGTGATGACAGTCTGTCCGACTATAGGCATAGCACCAGTGGCTTTTCGCTACCAGAATGTATATGGAGCAGGACAATCATTAAGCAACCCCTATACCGGCATTCTTTCGATTTTTTCTACTCGCATCAAGAATGGAAACGGAATAAATGTCTTTGAAGACGGACACGAAACTAGGGATTTCGTTTATATAGACGATGTGGTTGATGCCACTATAGCGGCTCTTGAGAGCTCTTCGGCAGATGGCGAAATATTCAATGTGGGGACAGGAGTGCAAACTGATGTCTATACTGTTGCGCGTACGCTGGTCAGATGTTATGGAATCAATGTGCCTGTTACAATTTCAGGCAATTATCGTCTCGGAGATATCCGTCACAATTTTGCAGATATTACAAAGGCCGGAAATCTGCTCGGATTTGAGCCGGTCTATGATTTCGAAAAGGGTATTAAGAAATTTTCCGAATGGGTCAACCGCCAGCAGGTAATGGAAGACAAGTATGAGAGTTCTATCACTGAAATGAAAGTGAAAGGACTATATAAGTAATTGTACAATGGCTAAAGTTCTGATTATATCTTCTCCCTTTTTCGACTATCAGAAAAGTGTAGGAAGGGCTTTTGAGGAATTGGGCTATGAGGTTCGTATTGAGACTTACGACGAGCCTATTCATCCGTTCAAGGGAATATTGAGGTGGCGACATAAGTTAGCATCTTCAGCAAGGAAAGAGGAGCTCAGGCGAAGGAGCCGAGAGCGCTATGATCTTTTTATCCGCTCGGTCTTTGAAGAGTTTGCCCCTGATATAGTTTTTAGTTACAATGGGACTATTCTGCTTGATGATACTTTGGACCTGTTTAGAAAGAACTCCAAGGTGATTTTTTGGATGTACGATAGCGTTCTCCGTAAGGATAGGGAAAGATGCCGCAACCATATAGATCATGCTGATGCAGTTTTCTGTTTTGAGAAAAAAGATGTGGAGTATTATGATTCAATAGGAAAAAAAGCCTTCTTCCTGCCGCTTGCTTGTGATATAACTGTCTATTATCCTCCCAAAAAACTCCTAAAATGGGAAGAAAAGGATATTGATATTCTCTTTGTGGGTACAATTTATACCAGTCCACATAGGACTAAAATCCTCAAGAAGATTGTATCTCGTTACCCTGAGAGGAAAATAGTGATTTATGGCCATTATAAGCCCTACTTCAAGACTCCTGTTAAGTGGTTTTTTCGTGAAAAACGAAATATATTCAAAAACCGGAATATTACGCCCAAAGAGGTTAATGCTCTCTTTGCAAGAACAAAAATAGCTCTCAATATCCACCACGAACAAACCTCATTCGGAGCAAACCAGCGGGTGTTTGAAGCCTCAGGTGCCGGCGCATACCAGATTTGTGATTGGAACCCTTTCATAGAGTCTGTTTTTCCCTCCGGAGAAGCGGGCCTCTATCGAAATGAGGAAGAATTATTTGCCCTTATTGATGATGCCCTTATTAATGATAAGAGTGAGTGTGCATTAAATGGGTACAAAATCATCACATCATCCCATACCTTTAAAGTCAGAGTACAGGAGATGCTGAGAGAGATTGGGATCAAATAACCTTTTCCCAGGTTCCGCTCTCTTGATTATACTTTTTAATTACTCTTGCCGGACTGCCGACAGCAACACAATAATCCGGAATATCGTGAGTTACGACTGAGTTGGCTCCTATAATGCAGTGCTTGCCAACAGATGCACCTATAATGCAGACATTTTCACCAATCCAGCTGCCATCGCCGATAGTAACATGTGCAAGTTGCCGAATTGGTTGCTTAATGATAGGCGTGTCAGGATCTTCGTAGTTGTGAAGATTGTCAGATATATAAACTTTGTCAGCAGTAAGCACATTTTTACCTATACGGATGGAGGATGTGGAGTATATATGATTGAAGTTTCCGATGACAGATCCATCATCAATGATAAGTTCCGGTGATTTACAATCGGTAAGCGCCTCACATCCAAGCCAGGTGCGGTAATGGATATGGACATTGTTGCCTATGTGGATGTTTTTTCTGCCATCAAGCTTCAGCGGTGCATCTATTCTGCTTTTTTTGCCAAATTTACCAAACCGGAATCTGTAAACACAAACAGCCAATAACTTGTAATATGCCTTGAAAAGAAGTGAATTGACTACCATAGTGGAATTATTGTTTGAGGGTTGACTCTATAGATAGAACCTCTTTAAGTAAATCAGGATTAAATTGTTGGAAAAATTGAGGCTCTGATTTATGTAGGGGAGAGGCAATAATAGCATCCAACTCAGATGTATTTTCAAATAGATGAAGATTTGGATGATCGAAACAAATATCTTGCGACCTGTAGTTTGAAGCTTTTAGTATGGCTACTTTGGCTCCCTTATCAAGTGCTTCATACTGAGCGGTAGAATTTATGGCTACAACAAGAGCTGCTGTATCAAACAGGGAGTAAATGTTTATTTCATTTCTTACAACTTTAACGTTGCTGTTTTTACTGAATTCCTGTACAATCTCATCATATCTGAAAAACTCTCCAGGGTGGAGTTTTAAAATAATTTTGAATTCAGGGTGAGATGCTGCTAACTCACGGGCAACTGGAAAAAGAAAGTTAGCGTGTACAATCGAGGATATGAATACAATAGTGTTTGAATCACGGATATCATTGGCAGGTTCATTATAAAAACAGTTATTTCCCAAAGGAACAATACGTGTAGGAGCATTTAAATCTTTACTCCACATTGAACCAAAAGTGAAAAAGATATCGGGATAAAATTGATCAGCAATATTGTCTATCTCAGGATAGTAGTATAGAACATACTTTCTGCCATAGATTCCGTGTTGCATTTCATATATGGGAATGCTACAAATCCTGGCGGCGGCTATCATACCTTTTTGTATGCCATTTTGGACAAAAATTATCCTTTTAGGGGATAGTCTTTTAAATAATTTTGTGTAATAAGCGCGTTCTTGTTGAAATGAACGGTATTGTGAATTGAGGAACTCATAGGTAATGGAGAACCCGGGTACATTATCGGTGAATGCCTCTCTTATAACGTGGTAAGTATTATCTGAGAGTTTGGGATATTTTTTGTGAATCAGTTTGAATATAGGGAGAGGGTTGTATCGGACTCTATTTTTATATTCATTGCCGGGTTTT
>JAKQLB010000293.1 GCA_029567375.1 Bacteroidota bacterium
ATTGCTGCAAATGTGTCCATAATGAGATTTACCCAGAGCATTTGTGTAACTGTAAGGGGCGAATCCAGCCCAAGGAAGGCCCCAAGCAGAACTATCAGGCAGGCACAAACGTTGATAGTCATCTGGAAGAGAATGAATCTCTTTATGTTGAGGTAGAGCGAACGTCCCCAGAGGATACCTTTATTGATGCTAATAAAGGAGTTGTCTATGATTGTGATGTCGCTTGCTTCCTTGGCTCTTGAGGTGCCGTCACCCATAGAAAGTCCTACCTGGGCCTTTTTGAGTGCAGGGGCGTCATTTGTGCCGTCACCTGTCACTGCCACTACTTCGCCCATCTCTTGAAGTAGTGTTACCAGTCGGGCTTTGTCTTCAGGACGTGCTCTGGAGAGCACTTTAAGGGTGGGTATGACATTGGTTTTGATCTCTTCATCGCTCATTAGGGCAAATTCCGCTCCGGTTAGTATTTGCATGGGTTCTTGAGCGTCCATTATTCCGGATTGCCGTGATATCTCATTTGCAGTCAGCGCAACATCTCCGGTAATCATTATAACTCTGACCCCCGCATTGTTTCTACAGATATCTATGGCTTCTCGCACATCCACTCGTACAGGATCAGCGATGCCTACTATGCCGGCAAAGATAACCGGACCTTCTTCAACATCCATCTCCTGGTATGCGAAACCAAGCGTACGCATCCCTTTGGACTGATAGCTCTGAAGGTGAGATAGTATCTCCCCCTTAGTGCGGTTTCCGGCGATGTGATCCGACATTTCCAACACAATCTCGGGTGCACCTTTTATATAACGCACGCTCCTGCCTGTAAGTTTATCTTTCGCAACAGTTGTCATTCTCTTGCTCTCTGTGGAGAAAGGTTCCTGAGAAATGATGACAAGACGTTCGCGAAGCGCACGGTAGTCATATCCCAGTTCTTGCAGCCAGAGGAGCAATGCACCCTCAGTGGGATTGCCGATTGCGCGGAGCTTGCCGGATTCGTCATCAGAGAGCTCTGCAGTAGAGTTGATCGAGATACTCAGGGCAACAAAGTCCATATCAACGTCTATGAATTCCTGCTCCACCACACTCATTTTATTGTAGGTGAGTGTGCCGGTCTTGTCGGTGCAGATGACAGTTGTTGCTCCCATAGTCTCGCAAGCATGGAGTTTGCGCACAAGATTCTTCTCTTTCAACATTTTGCGCATACTCATCGCAAGAGAGATGGTAACACTCATCGGGAGTCCCTCTGGTACTGTTACCACTATCAGAGTTACCGCAAGCATCACTGAGTTTATTATGACATGGATGATATCCAGTAATTCGCGCTCTCCGGGATCTCCGGTTAGGAAAAATATGAGCAGACGTCCGACAACTACAAGTGTGCCGAGTATATAACTCGCCTTGGTAATCGATTTTGCAAGACGATTAAGCTGCTTATTGAGAGGAGTTTCGACGGTGCTCTCCTCCTGAAGAATCCTGGCTCCTTTACCCTCTTCGGTTTCAGGTCCTATTGCCGTTATCTTATAGAGTGCTGTACCCTCTATAAGAGTGGTACCTCTAAGGAGAAAATTCTGTGGATAGGTACTCTCAGGTCGTGTAGGGTCAATTTCCACAAATTTCCTTGTAAATGGCTCTCCGGTAAAATTGGACTCGTCAACTCGCAATGAGATCGCCTCCAGCAGAATCCCGTCAGCAGGAATCTCATCACCACTCTCCAACTTGACAATATCCCCAATACAGACATCTCCTCTGGGAATCTCATAAACCTGCGGCCAAGCACCCTCTTCTGCTTCATGTGCGCTACGCCACCTAAGTACCTTGACTTTACGCTCGTCTTTGGCTTTATTTAGAATCTTGAACTCCTTTTCGGCGTTGTACTCAAAGATAAATGCTATGCCTGTGGCAAGCAAAATGGCAATCAGTACTCCGAGGGGCTCAATCAGGCAGGAGGCGGACCTTCCCATTACCAGCATCTCATAAAAGGATATGCAGAGCGAGAGCCCGAGTGCCACCAGCAGTATTATGATAATGGGATCCTTGAACTTGGCCAGATAAGCTTTCCATAAGGGTTCGCTCTCCGGTTCGGGAATAATATTGCAACTTTTTCCGTTAATTACTTCCGGAGAATCCGCATAGAGGTATTTATATTTTTTTCTGTTTTCTTCTGACATTTGTCAATTGAAATCATTTTATTAAAGAGACGAAGTTACGATTTTTTTGTTGAGGCTGTCAAAAAATAGTTGGATTTCCAATACTTTTGCTTACTTTTGCGGTTCCAATGGGGTATTAGCTCAGTTGGTAGAGCGTTTGAATGGCATTCAAAAGGTCAGGAGTTCGATTCTCCTATACTCCACACCATTTCGCCCCGCAGTAATGTGGGGCTTTTTTGTTATAACGAAAAACCCCTCTCCTTATGAAAAGAATACGCATCACCGCAGTTCGCAAAGTAGAACACAAGGACCTGATTGAAAAATATGAAAACCCCATCGAACACGCTTGTGATATCAATGAGGGCGATGTCTGGATTGCAGAGGGATGGGAAAGGCCTGAAGGCTTCTGTAAGAGTGCATGGGATTCCATTTCTCCATTTGTGCTGGCACTTTCACACGGCGCTTCCGGTTTTTACGACGGATGGATGAAAAATCCCGCCTCCGCAATGATATCGTGCAACGACGGTTTCCGTCCCGTGAGTTTTCTTATAGAAGTAATAGACTGAAATACCGATAAATATGAAAAAACTGATTGTCATAGACTCCTGTATGCGGGCCGAATCGAGGACAAAACTGATCCTCGATGCTGCTGTGGCTGAACTCTCCAAGAGATATGAGGTGGAGATCATTGATGTCAATTCTGTAAAATTGTCTCCGTTGGACAAAATCACTTATGTTGAACAACGAGAAAACGGGAACATTCCGCCTCTGGCAGTAGAACTAGCGCGCAAAGTGGCTGCCTGTGACCGTCTGGTTGTTGCCGCTCCCTTTTGGGATATGAGTTTTCCCGCAATTCTCAAGTCATTTTTCGAAAATATATCGCTGTTCGATATAACTTTTACGGACGACGGGACTACCTGTGTAGGGCTGTGTAAATGCGAAAAAGTGCTCTTTATCACCACACGCGGCATGGATATAAAGACAGGAGATCCGCTTGACCAAGGTTCGCCATACTTGGCCGCCCTATCATTTCTTTGGGGTCTCGGCGAGGTGATTACCGTTGCCGCCACAAATATGGACTACCTTTCTCCAGAAGATCTTGTTTTGCGTATTGAAGCTGCTAAAACCGAGGCAGTAGAGATATGTAAGGAGTTTTGAGTGGTACAAAGCGACCTGCACTAAAAGAGGGAGGACTTCTTAGTTCCTCCCTCTTTTTGTGCCCAGGACAAGACTCGAACTTGCACGCCGTTATCCAGCACTAGCCCCTCAAGCTAGCGTGTCTACCAATTTCACCACCTGGGCGGGATTTGGGATTGCAAATATCAATCAATTTTTTCAAATTCGCAAAAAAATGTTTAACTTAGTATGATAATTTCAAACAATACAATGTTATGATTGAACGCTACACGGAGGAAATTGCAAAAATGGTACCCTCTGCATTCAAATCAAAAGGCCACACCATATATCTGCTTGGCAAACTTACAAATGAGGTTGAGGATGGTTTTATCACCAATCTTTTGTTGCCTCTCGTGGAGGCAATAAAAGATGATTTAGTGGAGAGTGTTTTTTTCCTCGGAGAATCTTCTCTTGTAAATGCCCTTGTGGAGTGTTCTACACCTCGAACTCTCGGTTTTGACATCACAACCGACTCTGAAATGGATGAGAAGGAGTTTCTTGATGGCAATTGCGGTTATGCGGCCCTCATCACTCTCAATTCGAAGCAAGAGACCCCCTTTGTTGAGATGATGTTTGACTCCGGCGTCTCACTAATGTTGCTGGGTCATGTGACGAAAGGCAGCCTTAGAATAGATGACCGTGATTGCGGCTTTATAGGTGATTACGTGAAGTAATTATGCTGAGGAAAGATAAGGAATCCATTTCAGGGATGTTCGACAACATCGCTCCTAAATATGACCTCCTCAACCGCGTTCTCTCTTTAGGAATGGATCGTTTATGGCGCCGTCGTTTGGTCAGGCGGTTGGACAAAGTGCTAAGGCTTCGCGCAGGAGATCAAGAGGGTAAATATGTCGCGATTCTGGATGTGGCCTGTGGTACGGGAGATTTGACAATTGCGCTTGCTCGCAAGGGTTGGTCTCTTACGGGAGTCGATATTTCACAGGGTATGTTAGAGATAGCCCGCCGAAAGTGCGTTGAAAAGGGTGTGAAGCCCTCTTTTGAGATTGCTGCGGCAGATTCGCTCCCTTTTGCTGACGGTACATTTTCCGCTGTGACCATCTCTTTCGGCATCCGCAATTTTGACCGCAGGTCGGAGTGCATTGATGAGATATTCCGTGTTACGGCTCCCTCGGGAGAATTGATGATACTTGAGTTCGCTGTACCGCATTGCCGCATTTGGAGAGCGCTTTATTTGTTTTATTTCAAGCACATTTTGCCTTTGATTGGAGGATGGATCTCCGGCAACAGGAGTGCTTACCGCTATCTGCCCGAGTCGGTGATGCAGTTCCCCCGTTATGAGGAGTTTTGCGCTGAGCTCACTGCTGCGGGTTATGCCGATGTTTCATACGAGTCCCTTATGTGTGGGGTGGCTCTTTTGTACAAAGCTCATAAACCTTAAATTGAGATTATGACCTGGACTCTTTTCTGGAAAATATGCTCCTTCGCTCTCTATTTCGCCAATATCTCTCTGGTGATATATGTCGTATGGAGACTTGTGATGAAAAAATCCGATCCCGTAAAGACGCTTACATGGATTGTGGTGCTGATTCTGCTACCCTATATTGGCTTGATTCTCTATTTGCTCATGGGGCAAAATTATCGTAAGGATGCAATTTTCAAAAATAAGAGGATAGTGGATGTGGAGGTACGCAAAAAACTAGCTTTGAACCAACTGCAGCACTACAAAGAAGTGGATAATCTGCCCACTTCGGTCTTTCCATATAAGAAACTTATACGTCAGAATTTGCTGGGCAATTATAGCATACTCACAGTCATCGACAAGATTGATTTCTATTTCACCGGCAAGGAGGCGCTAGACGCGATGATTGCCGATATGGAGTCGGCTAACCAACATATACATTTACAGTCATTCATATTTATGGATGACAATATAGGGACTCGTATTCGTGAGCTTTTGATCAAAAAGGCCGCTGAAGGAGTAGAGGTACGCGTTATCTACGATAGTGTCGGCTCTTTAAAGACCAAAAGACGCTTTTTCAATGAAATGAGTCAGGCAGGTATAGAAGTACTCGAATTTTCGCCGGTGCGAATCTTCCGACCCACTTACAAAATTAATTATCGCAATCACCGTAAGATATTGGTTATTGACGGCCGCGTAGGATATATCGGGGGCATCAACATAGCGGATCGCTACTATGACGGCGGTATCTATGAAGAGTGGAGGGATACCCAGATCAGGGTGGAAGGGGAGGCGGTGTTTCCAATGCAGTCCAGCTTTCTGCTCGACAGATATTTTACTATCAACCGTCATCTGACGCGTCGCAGGAAGTATTATGCCGATATAGACATTGAAAATATTTATCGCCACAAAGCGGCAACAGACATTTACTCGCAGTTTCTTACTTCAGGGCCGGATAGCGACTGGTCAAGCATCAAGGGGAGCTACTTTTCCATGATTACCGGCGCCAGCCGCCGCATTTGCATCAATACACCCTACTTTACTCCTACTGAGTCGCTGATGAAAGCCATTCGCACTGCATCTTTGGGTGGAGTAGAGGTCAATTTGATGATGCCCGCCCGCACGGACTCGACAATAATCCACTATTGTTCGATGTCCTATATTAAAGAGCTCCTCAGGGCCGGAGTCAATGTCTATCTTTTCGAAAAGGGTTTCATCCACTCCAAGAGCATCAGTGTGGATGGGGAAATCTGCATGGTGGGTTCCGCCAATATGGACAACCGCAGTATGCTCCATGATTTTGAGGTAATGTCCTTAATTTACAACCCGCAGTGTGCAGCCATTTTGGAAGAGCAATTCGACAAGGATATTTCGAGATGCGAAAAACTTTCATTACAGAAATGGGAGAAGCGTGGATATAAGGAAAAACTCTATGAGGGCCTTGCCCGTCTGGTAAGCCCTATGTTGTAAAGAAAAAGAGCAAACCAGTAGGGGTTATTAAAAAAATTGTTATATTTGCAGCCCAATTTTGCGACATGGATAAGGTAACTGACAGCATAAAGGTCCCTTTGAGGGGGTTGCCCAATGGTAGTCACACCTTTGAGTACCAAGCAGATGGAGAGTTCTTTCAAACCTTTGGAAGCGAGATTGTCCAGGATGCCATATGTGCGATTTCGGTGGTTGTGACCAAGAGTCGCGACTTTGTAAAACTCGAGTGTACCATTACCGGTACCGTTACCGTAGAGTGCGACAGATGTCTTGATGACCTGCAGATACCAATTGAGGTTGTAAGGGGACTTTTGGTCAAATACGGCTCCGAAGAAGAAGAGGCTGATGTCAGCAGTGGGGACGATGATGTGATGATGGTTGAGGATACGGCGGTACAATTGGACCTGAGCCAGTTCGTATACGACTACGTCTGCCTGGCGCTTCCGTTGCAAATGGTTCATCCCGAAGGAGAATGCAACCCTCTGATGACGGCTTATCTCGCTAAAGAGACGGGTGGTGAAGTTTCAGTGGAGTGCAATATGCCTTTCAGCGGTTTGAAAGATTTGTTGGATAATAAAAACAATTAAAATATTTTAAAATGGCACATCCCAAACATAAGGTCTCTAAACAACGTAGAGATAAGAGAAGAACACATTACAAGGCCACTCTTCCCACTTTGGCTACATGTTCCAATTGTGGTGCTACTGTAATGTATCATCACGTATGCCCTGAGTGCGGATATTATCGTGGTCGCCAACTTATTGAAAAGAGCGTCGATTAATCAAGGCATACTGAGCCAGAGAATCGGTCTGCCCCTGTAGTTCAACGGATAGAACGAAAGTTTCCTAAACTTTAGATAGCAGTTCGATTCTGCTCGGGGGTACTAGGAGTAGTGTGTAGTGTGTAGTGTATAGTAAAGAGTAAGGGCTACTACTTGAATATCAGAAAATTATAAGAGGGTTGAGCTAAGTTAGCCCTCTTTTTTTTGTCTTTTTTAGCTCTATATAGGATATGTTATAATTTTTGTACGTTAATCGGATTTTGCTATATTTGTCTCGTAATCACTTACTTAACGGCCATCTGACAGATGTCCTGGGATGGGAGAGGCAGATATAAAAATAATAAACCGGTGAAAAAATATAATCTACTTATAATAACATTGTTTGCAGTCGCTTGTTTACAAGTCACTTTAAAATTAGAACAAGTGTGGGAATATCCCAATTCAGGCTCTTTCAGTCCTGTAAGTATGAGTGCAACCACTGAAATTCCGAGTTTCGTAAAAAGCCACTATTTTGATGAACAAGTGCTGGCATATACTTACAAACCCGGCGTAGCTGACATCATAATAGAAATAAATGCACCTTCTGCATCTGAATTTGATGCACAACTCCCCACCGCCCTTGTATTCTATGGGCTCCCAAATGACAATAAAACAGCTTGGACAATTGGAAAAGAAATGAAGAGGGGTGATGACGGACGCTTTGATATGCAGCATATCGGAGCACAAACTCGCTTTGCCCGTATCCAAAACCTTGGATATAACTTGGTAACTGCTTATATGGAAGTTCCACAATTATCATGGGGAACTTGGCGATTATCTACTCCAAATGGAGATGCTTTGATAAAAGAGTGTGTAGAAAGCATAATGGAAATATTTGAAAGCTACAATCCCTATGTTGTGTTGAGCGGACATGGTGGAGGAGGAAACTTAGTTTTCGGTTTTCTGGATGCTACAGATGAAATCCCTGCCTATGTAAAACGTATTTCTTTCTTGGATAGCAACAATAATTGGGACAACAACCGTTATGGCTCAAAAATCGTGAACTGGCTGAGGGCATCAAATGAAAATTACCTATCGGTTATTGCCTACAATGACAGTGTTGCACTACTCAACGGACAACCTATAGTATCTGCAACTGAAAGCACCTGGTATCGAAGCCGAATGATGCAGAAATATCTGAAAGCCAATCTGCAATACACTTGGACAGAAACGGCAGATGCTGATTTTGTAAGATATGCAGCTGAAAATAACCGCATACAGTTTATACTGAAAACAAATCCGTCACAAGAAGTATATCACACTCTGTTGGTGAAAAAGAATGGCTATATCCAAGCTAATCTCTCAGGAAGCAATAAAGAAGGAGTGAATTACACTTTCTGGGAGACGGAAGCCTATTCTTCGCACATACAAGAGTCTAAAATATATCCGCAAATATTACGTATTCCTCCCCGCCGAAAAAATGCAGAAGGAGGAGCAGCATTCATGCAGCGTATAACTTCCATGTCAATTGACGAACGGGAAGAGGCCATTTTTGAAGAAATTTCCAACGGGAATATCCCAAACGCATTTCGAAAAGTAAACCACATTACCAAAATATTGCAAGACGCAAACAATGTAAGTTATCTGGTTGAAATTGAAATTATGCCCGATTTTCTCGCAATTGGTTCAGACCAAGATTTTTGCAGAATCCCAATGTTACCCTTGACAGCGCAACGAATAGTAACTTTGTTCGGAGCGAGTTTGCCGACAAGCAAAATATCTGACTTGGCATGGGAATTTGCCGAAATAAAACTTGATCCTTGGTCATTGACTACAACACCGGATACCGGAATGGTTACAGTGCCGAGATTTATTCAACATAACCAAATGATAGAAGAGCAGCGTGTTCCATTAAATAAGCAGCTCAGTACGCCAATAACAGGACACAAGAAGGACATTATCATAACGAATAGAATGGCTACCGATACCAATGGACGGAATTCGGTCTATATTTATGGCTGGCATCAGTTACCCTCCGGTGAACCAATCCAAAACATCTATGGAGGGCACGGTATCAATTATACCGATTATAGTCATGGTACCCGCGTAATAAACCAAGAAATGTTGATCAACGGCGAGGTTAAAAAAATTTCTGATATTTTAAGAGATCCGGTAAAATACCGGCTAATCAGCAAAGAATCGGGTGCCATGACAATAACCGCATACATTGACACTACAAAAACGGTCAACCCTATTTAGGGAAGTTCACCAACTACACACTCAGAACTCAGTGCTATACTTGAGGCGCTCTGCATTTTCGGCGATCTGCAACAGACCAATTACCTCCTGGATGGCTCCATCCATGAATACGGGAAGATTGTGCATCGTATAGTTGATGCGGTGGTCAGTCACGCGTGACTGTGGATAGTTGTATGTGCGGATTTTAGCGGAACGGTCGCCGGTAGAAACCATGGTCTTGCGCTTAGCTGAGATCTCGTTGAGATATTTCTCATATTCCATATTGTACAGGCGGGTACGAAGTTCAGCCAGAGCCTTGTCATAGTTTTTTAGCTGGGACTTTTCATCCTGGCATTGAACCACAATGCCTGAAGGAATATGCGTCAGTCTGATAGCCGAGTAGGTGGTGTTGACCGACTGGCCGCCGGGACCGGAAGAGCAGAAAGTATCTTTACGGATGTCGTTCATATTGAGTTCGATGTCAAACTCGTCAGCCTCGGGTAGTACTGCCACCGAAGCTGCAGATGTATGCACGCGGCCCTGCGTTTCCGTCTGCGGTACACGTTGAACTCGGTGTACTCCGCTTTCATACTTGAGAGTACCGTAGACATTGTCACCGGAAACTTTGCAGATCAACTCCTTGAAGCCGCCTGAAGTGCCTTCCGATTGACTGGTGACCTCAAGTTTCCAGTTCTTGCGCTCGCAATATTTGGCATACATTCTAAATAGGTCTCCGGCGAAAATTGCCGCTTCATCCCCTCCGGTACCACCACGAATCTCCATAATGGCATTCTTGCTATCCTGAGGATCGGCAGGAATAAGAAGAATTTTGATCTGTTCCTCCATTTCGGGCAACTGTTCCTCAATCATGGCGATCTCTTCTTTGGCCATTTCACGCAAATCCTCATCTTTCTCATTCTGGAGAATATCTTTGGCACCTTCGCAGTCCAACAACATCTTGCGGTACTTCTCACCGGCAGCAATAATAGGTTCAAGCTCTTTGTACTCCTTGTTGAGTTGTACATAGCGCTTCATATCTGCGATAACTTCGGGGTCGGCTATCTGCGCTGAAATGGATTGGAATTTCTCTTTAAGTCCGTCCAGTTTCGATAAAATATTATTGTCTGCCATAATCTATTTTCAAAATTTCGCCGCAAAGATATAAAAAAAGGGATTATTCGTTCTTTTTGTCTTTAGCTTTATCTTTTCTCTCCTGCTCCTTCTTCTGTCTCTCCTTTACCTTGGCCACCTCTTCAGGTGAGAGCCATTTTGCCAACCAGGTATCCGTTTCGTAGAGCATATGCATCACATTTTCATAAGCGGAATAGCCGTGACTCTCGTAGGGGAGCTGCAGGTATCTGGCTGTTCCGCCGTGACCGGCAACGGCGTGGTAGAGACGCTCTGACTGGATGGGGAATGTGCCGGTATTATTATCCATCTGGCCGTGGATAATCAAAATGGGCGTTTTGAGCTTGTCGGCATAATTGAAGGGCGACATCTTGTCATATACCTCCTTCGCTTTCCAGTAATTTCTTCTTTCACTCTGGAATCCGAACGGGGTAAGGGATCTGTTGTAAGCACCGCTACGTGCAATGCCGGCTTTGAACAGGTCGGTGTGAGCAAGCAGGTTGGCAGTCATAAATCCGCCGTAGGAGTGGCCTCCGATGGCAATCCTGTCTCTATCCCCGACTCCGATGGAATCAACGAAATTGATGGCAGCCTCTGCATTCATTATCAACTGACTAATGAAGACATCGTTGGGCTCTTTGTCTTTGGTTTCAGATATTATATACATGGAAATGCCATCCATTACTGCATAGCCCTGAGTAACCCAGAGCACTGCAGAACCATAACCCGGTCTGAGGAAATTGTATCTGGCAGGGCGACTCTTTTCCGCCTCGGCTACGCTTTTAAATTCGTATGGATAGCCCCACATCAGCACGGGAAGTTTACCATCTCTTTCTTGATCGTATCCTGCGGGCAACCAAAGGTTAGCGCTAAGCGTAACCCCGTCTGCACGTTTATAGGTGACAAAATTCCTCGTTACTCCACTTAGGATGGGCACAGGATTTTCAAAGAAGGTAAACTGTCTGTGAGTATTCTTTCTGTTTCTGATATCTACTGCATAGTAGTTAGGAACTTCACTTATGGACTGCCTTTCGGAGATGAATTTGAGGCGATTGAAATCAGTAATGGCTATCACGCGCTCCTGATAGGGTGCGGCCCCGCTCCAGAGATTCTCTATTTCGCCATTTTTGATGGTTATTTTGTCTATGAAAGACATTCTGTCACCCTCTGCATCCGGACGTCTGGTGTCATTGAGGAATAAATGGGAACATTTGCTGTCGGTGTAAAGCACTCTTCTGCCGTATTGATTTGGTATAGTCCAAAAGCGTCCGTAAACCGGAAAATTGCCCAAAGTGTCTACATCTGTACTTTCAGTAAATAGAATATGTTTCGGTGCTATGGTGTCGCAGGGAGTGAATGCTATCGTCCTGCTGAATTTCTGTTTTTGCGAACTCTCCGTATATACTGCAAGTTGGGAATTCCCCCAGGTAATGCGTCCTATCCTATATTCAGGGGCTAATACCAGTTGCTTGTCATCGAGGTTGAAGGGTTCGGAACATTGGTATATTTTGTCGGTAAAGGTTTTTTCAGGCTGCTCTTCCTTATTGTCGGTATCCGGATCGGGTGCCGCAAATGGTGATCGCTCGGATTCTCCTTCTCTCCATACCAGGGTAGCCGACATATCGCTTCTCCATTCGAAGCCGAGTTTGCGCGGAGGCTCGGGTATTCCGGTTGCGGAGGTGTCTTTAGGAGCTTTGTCTCGGAGTGCTTTTTCTGCCTTCTCCTTATTGGTATCGCTTAGCACGACGATGGTCTCTCCTGAGATGGTGCGGATTTCGCGAATGCTCGGGAAAGAATTATGTCCTTCCATGTACGAGTAGGGGTGTTGTTCGGTTGTGACCATCATATAACGAGAGTCGGGGGAGATGTCATAATCACGTACCACTCCTTTGGGGCCGGCAGTCGCTGTTTTTCCGTTATCATATATGGCGAATACTACTGTGCAATAGTAGTCATAGAGTACTTTGTCGAAAGGTGAGGAGAGCAGGTCCTGAAATGTCCTTACGGAATTCCTTTCTCCAAGGTTTTCCTGGACAATTGGACCGTCGGGAAGGGTCGGAGTGGGTACCGGACCGATGTCCTCAGGTACGCTTTTGTATATTATTCTCTCATCGTCAAGAAACTCGTATGCATTTCCGTTGGAAATAGTAGTGTTGACTTTGAATCTGTTGATTTTGGCTGCTTTAGGAGTCGGATCCGTGACATTCACACGCCAGAGCTCCATCTCATTTGAAGTCTCATTTAGAAAGCAAAAGTATTTGCCGCCAGGGGACCATTTGATATCGCGAATCATCGCATCCGAAGGTAAGTCGGCAATCTGTGTCAAGCCTCCGGTCGCGACATCAAGCAGAGTGACCGTGTTGAAGAATGATTCACGTGTTTGCGTGAAATTGCGGGGATTGATGCGTATGCCACCAATACGTAGTTCTTCAGCCGCAAGAGTGGCGAGGGGCACAAGAGCGCACTCTCTCTCCGCTATGATTCCGCGCGTATTGTCGGGACTGAATGTTACATTGGGAAAAGGTTTGGACATGATGATTTCTGCAATTTCCTTAGGGGGCATTTGGTATTTGATGTCCTGTGCGAATGCGGTCAGTGATATAATTGCCGCAACTGTCGTGAAAATGAGATGTTTGAGGTGGTTCATGATATGTTTTGGATTTTAATTTTGGCAATGGGCAAAAATAATAAAAAATATGCAAACATTTTTTGCATTTGTTTGAAATAGTGACTACTTTTGCACGCCCCGGATAAAAGGGATCTATAAATAAAGTCTAACTACTTGTTACAAAACAAATTATTTTTAACCAAATGAGTGAAGAATTGAAAGATGTTGCAGTAGAGGAGCAGGCTCCGATAGAAACACCGGAACTGGAAGAAACTCCCATCGAGACTGCAGAAGAGGCCCCAAAGGCCGCAAAACAAAGTAATGCATCAGCTGACAACAGCACATTTGACTGGGATGCATTCGAAAGCGAAAATTTCTATGATGCCGATAGGGCAGCCATAGAGGAAAGTTACAGCCAGACCCTTTCACGCGTCAATGAGAACGAAGTTGTAGAAGGTGTAGTGGTTGCAAAAGACAAAAGGGAAGTTGTTGTGAACATCGGTTACAAGAGCGAAGGTGTAATCAACATTTCCGAGTTCCGTTACAATCCCAACCTCCAGGTAGGCGACAAGGTTGAGGTATTCGTAGAGAACGCAGAAGACAAAAGGGGACAGCTTATCCTTTCCCATAAGAGAGCACGCTCACTTCGTGCATGGGATAAGATCAATGAGGCATATGATAAGGAAGAGATTATCGAAGGCTTCGTGAAATGTCGTACCAAAGGCGGTATGATCGTTGACGTATTCGGTATCGAGGCATTTCTCCCCGGTTCACAGATTGATATCAAACCCATCAGGGATTACGATGCCTACGTCGGTAAAACCATGACCCTTAAGATCGTCAAGATCAATCACGAGTTCCGTAATGTCGTGGTATCGCACAAGGCTCTCGTAGAGGCAGAACTTGAGGCTCAGAGAGCTGAAATGATGAAGAAACTCGAGAAGGGCAATATTGTTGAAGGTACTGTTAAGAACATCACCTCCTATGGTGTGTTCGTAGACCTTGGCGGTATTGACGGTCTCATTCACATTACTGACCTTTCTTGGGGTAGAATCAACCACCCGGAAGAGGTAGTAGAGCTTGACCAGAAGATCAATGTTTTCATTCTTGACTTTGATGAGCAGAGAAAGAGGATAGCACTTGGTCTTAAGCAACTTTATCCTCATCCCTGGGATGCTCTCGATGAAAATCTCCAGGTGGGAGACAAGGTTACCGGCCGCGTGGTTGTTATCGCTGACTACGGAGCATTCGTAGAGATTCAGCCCGGCGTTGAAGGTTTGATCCACGTATCGGAGATGTCGTGGTCACTCCACCTTCGCAGTGCACAGGACTTTCTCAAGGTTGGCGAAGAGGTAGAGGCTTGCATTCTGACTCTTGATCGCGAAGAGCGCAAGATGTCTCTCGGTATTAAACAGCTTAAACCCGATCCATGGGCTACCATTTCAGAGAAATATCCCATTAATTCCAAACATACGGCTACAGTTCGCAATTTTACCAACTTCGGTATATTCGTAGAGCTTGAAGAAGGTGTTGACGGGCTTGTTCACATCAGTGACCTTTCCTGGACTAAAAAGATCAAGCACCCTTCAGAGTTCACTTCAATTGGTGACTCTCTTGAAGTTGTGGTTCTAGAAATGGACCAGGACAATCGTCGTCTCAGCCTTGGTCACAAGCAGATCGAGGAAAATCCCTGGGACGAGTACGAGTCACTCTTTACAGTAGGTTCAGTTCATGAGGGTACTGTCAAAGCATTTGTTGACAGGGGCGCTACCATCACTCTGGAGCATGGCATTGAAGGTTATGCTTCAGCCAGGAACCTTGTAAAAGAAGACGGTACTACTGCAAAGGTGGATGAAGTTCTTCAGTTCAGAGTTATGGAGTTCAACAAGAACAACAGGAAGATTACCCTGTCACACACCAAACTCTTTGAAGAAGCAAAGAAAGAAGAGAGCCGTGATAAAAGAAAAGAGAGTGACTCAGAGGCCACCTCAACTCAGAAAGCAGTAAAGAAACTCAAAGCTAATCTCGAGAAGACTACTTTGGGTGATATTTCGGAGCTTGCTGCCCTTAAGAGTGAGATGGAGAGCAGAGAGAACGAATAATCCTGCATGGATTTCTCCCTAACGACAATGGGAACGGCATCAGCCCGTCCCGTTGCCAACAAATATCCAAGCGCCCATGTATTGAGAATACACGGGCGTTTGTTTTTGATAGACTGCGGTGAGGGCACACAGCTCCAACTCTCCCGCTACGGTTTCTCTCATGTAAAAATCGACAGGATTTTTATTTCACACCTCCATGGAGACCATCTGTTCGGATTTTTTGGACTTGTTTCCACTATGGCACTTATGGGCAGAACTGCACCTTTGTATGTATATGCACCCATCGGATTTGCAGGGATACTTACCTTTTTTATGGAGCATTTTGGAGAAGGTGTAGTATTTGAAATAATACACGTACCGCTTACATCCCTAGTGCCTCGGGTTATTTACGAAGGCAAATCCGTTGAGGTGAGTGCCTTCGGCCTTAACCACAGGGTAGATGCATTCGGGTTTCTTTTCAGGGAAAAAGAACCAGCCAGAAATATCCATAAATGGAAAATAAAGGCCGACAATCTCACATTGGCTGAGATAGGTACTCTCAAAAGAGGCGAGGATGTGATCAGGCCGGATGGACAAATGCTCAAAGTTGATGAGTATACCTACATCCCCTATAAAGGGCGTTCGCTGGCATATTGTAGTGACACCGCTCCGTTCGCTGAACTGGCTTCCTACATCCGTGGTGTAGACCTGCTCTATCACGAGGCGACGTTTGCTGAAGATCTTCTTGAAATGGCCCGAATGACATTTCATTCCACAGGATCCCAGGCCGCTTCAGTTGCACTTGAAGCCGAAGTCGGCAGATTGGTAATAGGTCATTTTTCATCCAGATACAGAGATCTTAATATTATTTTGAAAGAGGCACAGGCCATTTTCCCGGCAACGGAACTGGCTCAGGAGGGTATGAAATTTGATATACCACTTGTCAGGTATTCCGCAGAATAGAGAATGAAAAGAACTATCACCATAATACTTGTACTCTCGCTGACTGTACTGTTGGCTCCAAGGCTCTCTGCTCAATCTCAGAGTAGCCGTCTTAAAGAGGTACTTGAAATCATCAACTCCAAATACATTGACACGGTAAATATCCACCATCTGGTGGACAATGCTATCTCAAAAACACTGCTTGAACTGGATCCTCACTCCACTTTCATACCTGCAGATCAGGTCTTCTCTGCAAATGAGTCACTCAATAGCTCTTTTGAGGGGATAGGTATAGAGTATCTTATGATTGATGATACTCTTACAGTGCAGTCTGTGGTGACCGACGGACCCTCAGATTCAGCAGGCATCCTGCCGGGAGATAAGTTCATAAGGGCTGACGGAAGGACTATAGCCGGGGTTGCGATGTCTACAACTGCCATCCAGAAGCTTCTCAGAGGAAGAAAAGGTACCAAAGTTACAATAGAACTGATAAGAAAAGGGATAAGTGACACCCTTTCATATGTCATTATAAGGGATAAAATACCTATCATAAGTGTGGATGCCGCATATATGCCCGAACCGGGCATCGTTTATGTCAGATTGAGTCGCTTTGCAATGGAATCCCCACTGGAAGTAACCAGAAGCATACACACTCTCTCCGAAGAATACCCAAACGGAGTAATCCTTGATCTCAGGGGCAACTTCGGGGGATACCTGTACTCTGCCGGAATGGTGGCCAACATCTTTCTCTCGGGGGGACAGCTGATATTTTATACTGAAGGATTAAACAGCCCCAGACGTGACTTTAATGCTTACGGCAATGGACTTTACCCGTACGGTCCGCTGGTACTGCTGGTTGATGAAAACTCCGCATCTTCAAGCGAAATAGTTGCCGGCGCAATCCAGGATTGGGATAGAGGCGTGATAATTGGCCGCAGGACTTTTGGTAAAGGACTGGTTCAGCGCGCTTTCAATTTATCCGATGGCTCTCAGATACATCTGACAATTGCACGTTATCATACACCATCGGGCAGAGTAATTCAGGCTCCCTACGAACAGGGAAAACGCGACGAATACTACCGCCACCAGTATTCCGATCGTTACGCCAGCGGCGAGATATTCAGCAGGGACAGTATAAAAGTGGATGATTCCCTTGAGTTCACCACTCTCAAACTCCAAAGAAAGATTTATGGCGGCGGA
Organism: Bacteroidota bacterium; assembly: GCA_029567375.1. GTDB lineage: Bacteria > Bacteroidota > Bacteroidia > Bacteroidales > UBA932 > Cacconaster. Next base: position 17,186 of record JAKQLB010000293.1, read on the forward strand.
GGCATTATACCTGATTTTTTTGTGCCTAGAGATACTTCAGGAGTTACTCCTTACTATACGGCTCTAATGCTGAGGGGTTTGATCCATGGTTTTATCAATCGCTATGTAGATGCCCATAGGGCAGATTTCGATCCCGCAATACCTTTTGAAGAGTTTTATGCAAATTATAATTTGGGAGATGAATTGCTTGCAGGGCTGATAGAATATGCCAGAACATCCGGTCTGGAGCCCGATTATGACCAACTTTCATCATCGCTCAGTCTGATATCCACACAACTTAAGGCTTTGCTTTCCAGGTCCCTATATGGCAATACAGCCTACTATCGTGTCATCAATATGGAAAATGACCCTGAGTTTGCCTTGGCTTTGGAGGTCATCAGACATTGGGGGTATAGATAATCTAGTTCTCCGTAGCTTTAGCTTTTTCTCTTGCAGTAAATGCCCTGTGATATGCTCTGGCATTCCTCAGATGCTGTTTGTAATCCTTTGCAAATGAGTGTTGGCCATCAAATGTCTCTTTGGCGCAGAAGTAGAGATAGTCGTGAGCCTCGTAGTTGAGTACGGCTTCAAGTGCACTGATGGGAGGTATGGTGATCGGGCCGGGAGGAAGTCCTGTATATTTATAGGTATTGTAGGGTGAATCTACACTCAAGTGTGTCCTGAGGACTCTTCTGATGGAACGGTCGCCTATGGCGAAAAGTACGGTAGGATCGGCTTGAAGCCTCATTCCCTTCGCCAGTCTGTTCATATAGACTCCGGCTATGGTAGCCATCTCAGGTTCATATTTTGTCTCTTCTATGACGATCGAAGCGAGTGTGCTCACCTGCTCTTTTGTCAGACCAATGGAATCAGCTTTTGCGCAACGTTCCTCGTTCCAGAATTTGTCATACTCTTTTTTCATTTTCTCCAAAAATTCCACCGGAGTCACGGTCCACCACATTTCGTAAGTATTGGGGATAATCATTCCGGGATAGGAGGCTTCTGTAAAGCCGAATGAATGCATCAATACTGTATCGCTTAATACCTGCATGAAGAGCGTTGAATCCGCCTCAAGCTTTGATGAGAGTATCTGAGCCAGTTTCTCCTTAGAGCGGATATATCCGGTAATGGTAACGTCAGTCGGGGTCTGCCAGCCGTGGGCGATGGTTCGAACGATCGCTTTGTTGTTCATCCCCTTTTTGAACTTGTACAAGCCGGGCTTAAATGACTCCTCGAGTCCCATTACCTTTGCCACAAAATGAAATGTAGCTTTGTTGGCGAGCATTCCCGACGTATCAACGGCTGTGCTTACCTGGTCATATTCCATACTGCGATAAACCCTGATGTATCCCTCTTCTGTGATATTGTTTTTATGGAAAATGAAATAATAACCGCCAACGAACAAGATGCCGACAGTGGCCACTGATGCCAGTACGATCAGGATGATTTTCTTATAAAGTTTCATCTAATTCTTTTTCTTAAATTAATGATACTGCCGGGGAGTGGTTCCGTTCCGGGAGCAAGATTGTTGTATTTACGCAGGAATTTCAGGCGAACACCATATCTTTGAGAGATGTCCCAGAGTGTCTCATCCTCTTCGACTACATGACGGTCGAGATGTCGCGCGCTCTCCTTTCTTTTCTTTTCAAGGTAAATGACCATCCCGGGAGTGATTTTTGCCCTTCTGTCTAGGTCGTTGAAACGATAGAGTTCGAATCTGAAGAGGTCATACTCTTTTGCGAGGGATTTGAATGTGTCATACTCCGTGGCTATAATGTAAGCCACTTTGTTGCGGCTGTAAACTTCCCGGTAAAGGGAGACACGATAGAGAGGCGAACCCTTTGTAGGATGTATTCTGACTGAGACTTCAGCTTCGGCCGGAGAGGGGGGGAGAAGCGATACGGTGTCGTATTGGTAAAGACGGTGCTCTTCGATGATGGATATCAGTAATTCAGCATAATTAGGTGCGGTAGCATAACCTGCTTTTTTCAGCCCGTAGCACCACCCTTTGTAGTCATTCGGTTCCAGGTCAAAGAGAAATGCATATCTGTCCCAATATCTGAGAAAATCGGAGTGGTCCCGAAAGGATTCTTCTACATGGTCGTACTTCCGGAAACACTCGTTTGGGGCATCATCGGTATGTCTGATGGTCTCTCCCTCCCATCCGTGGCATTTGATGCCGAAATGGTTGTTGCCTTCTCTTGCAAGATAGGAGTTGCCGTTGCCCGATTCCAAACAAGCCTGGGCCAGAGTAATGCTGGCGGGAATGCCGGAAATGGCCATTTCTTTGATTGCGAGATTACTGTAACGTGCGATATATTCGCTGCGGCTCATTTTGGGGGATTGCCCTGCGAGCAGCTGCGATACAGCGATAACCATTATGCATATCACTCGTTTCATCTCGGTTCAACCCAACAAAGGTAGTACATTTGGCCAAAACTAAAAAATGTCCTAATTTCGCACAATAAACCTAATTATCGTGACATGATAGAACGAGAATTAAGTATCAAATATCTTGAATATTTTTCCGCTTTGGAGCTGCCTTCTTCCGACAGGAAACTCCTGGAAAGTGCGATCAGGGCAGCTGACGGTGCTTATGCAAAGTATTCCTCATTCAGGGTGGGAGCGGCCGTGCGGATGAGTAACGGTGAAGTGGTTATTGGTTCCAATCAGGAGAATGCCGCATATCCTTCAGGACTTTGCGCCGAGCGCACGGCTCTCTTCTATGCCTCCGCCCGTTATCCTGATGAGAGCGTTGAAGCGATTGCAGTAGTGGCTGTGGATGACAACGGAGTGTTGACCGAACTGACTTATCCCTGCGGCGCTTGCCGTCAGGTGATGGCGGAATACGAGATGCGTGCCGGTCGCGATATGAGGGTAATAGTGGGTAGTGCAGGTGTGGTGCAGGTTTTCACCGGTGTGAAATCCCTAATGCCGTTCATATTTGATAATTTGGCATAAAAAAAGGGTAAGCTTGATATATCGCACCGCTACAACCATCTACCCTTGCTGCCTTCCGACCCTGGGGGAGTTCAATGGGAGCTGGTCGTATATGACTTACCCAACTACAAAAGTAGCTATTTTTTTTGAATAAACAATCTTTTTTGACCCCATTGATAGCGGACAAATCTCATAAGATAGCAGTAGGCCTTTCGGGAGGCGTAGATTCAAGTGTTGCGGCGCTTCTTCTCAAGCGTGCCGGATATGATCTCTTCGCATTATTTATGCAGAATTGGCACGACACGAGAGGAACTCTTCACGGTGATTGTGAATGGGAAGAAGATCGGTTTGTAGCTGAAATGGTGGCCAAGAAACTCGAAATACCCTTTCATTTTGTGGATTTGAGCGACATCTACCGCGAACGCGTGGTGGATTATATGTTCAGCGAATATGAAAAGGGTAGAACGCCCAATCCCGATGTGCTTTGCAATCGTGAGGTTAAGTTCGATGCCTTTCTTAAGACGGCACTCAACCTCGGGGCCGATTTTGTGGCTACAGGCCACTATTGTCGCAAAGATGAATTCCGGGATGATTCCGGCAATACTATCTATCGCATCCTTGCGGGCAGAGATCCTGGCAAGGATCAGAGCTATTTTCTCTGTCAGCTAAATCAGAAACAGCTCAGCAGGACTCTTTTCCCGATAGGTGATCTGCTTAAAAGAGAAGTCAGGGAGCTGGCGCGTGAGGCTCAACTCCCGAGTGCAGAAAAAAAGGACTCACAGGGCATCTGCTTTGTCGGAAAGGTAGATCTGCCCCTATTCCTTCAGCAGAAACTTGAGCCTAAAGAGGGCGATGTGGTAGAGATTTTCAGGGAGCACTATAATTCTCTTCCTGAGCTGAAGTCTCTTGAAGAGATATCCCGTCCGCTCTGTTACATACCTTCGCAGGGAAAAGTCATCGGATGTCACCAGGGAGCGCACTACTATACGGTAGGACAACGTAAAGGACTGAATATCGGCGGCCACAAAGAGCCCTTATTCATCATTTCCATTGATATAAACACCAATACTATATATGTGGGAGAGGGACAATCGCATCCCGGACTTTACCGCCGTGCGCTGAAAATTCTTCCCGCAGAAGTTCACTGGATAAGACCGGATCTTACATTGAAGAGTGGCGATGAACTCGAGTGTAACATCCGTATAAGGTATCGGCAGCCTCTGCAGAAAGGGCGTCTTATCAGTCGCCAGGATGCTCTCTATATTCTGTTTGACGAACCCCAGAGGGGGATTACGCCGGGTCAATTTGCGGTCTGGTACGCTCCTGATGGTGAAATGCTCGGCAGTGGTGTTATCGACAGCTGATTCTTAATCCAAGTTTAATCTTAAATCAACATCATAATGAATTCTTTTAGAAAATACCTACTTCTAATACTGGTTTCAGCATTTGCACTGGTTTCCTGTGGTGAGAAGATTGATCCTAAACCGGTGCTTTCAGATAGCGCAAACCTTACTTCGGTGGCTTTTACGACGGGAGATAATCCTTCAATGTCCGTTTCTGCTCATTCCGCGCCCTGTATGGGTTATCTGGCAGTGACTGTGCCCGAAGGTACCAATCTTACTGCACTAAAGGCAACCTATTATGTTTCCGATGGCGCAGAGGTATTCATAAAAGGGCAGAAGCAGATAAGTGGTCAAACTATCAATGACTTCTCAAATATTGTTGATTTACAGGTGG
>JAKQLB010000294.1 GCA_029567375.1 Bacteroidota bacterium
GGAAGGCTCTTTATGATGCCATGAGTAAATATAATAAAGAGAAACAGCAGGTTGTTGTGGATAGAAATCTTGATCCATATGATCAGGAGAAGCGGCGTGTTGTTGCGGATAGGAAGATCGCTCCTGTTATCAAAAAAATAATCGCCGACCCAGATTATGCAGAAACTTTACGAAATATTCGTGCCAATGGCTCGACCCCTCAAGACGTGGATGTTTTCATGATGCGTATATGGCCAGATCAGGTATTGGAAGAGGACCTTCTCCGGGCTATTGAGGACATAAATGACAATGACTTGGCAAAGGCCAGGAAGTACTTGTATGACTTCATAGATAAATCTGCCAAAGAAGATGAGTTAACAAAAAAGAAAGACGATATTTGGAATAGTTTTGGTGGCAACGTAAGGGCGGCGTGGTTAAATCAGGCTAGATCTACTCTTGGATTATATGAAAGTCTTACTGCTCGGCTCTGGAACGGTAAATCTCGGGAAGCTGTGCTCAGTAAAGCTAAAGATGCGATTTTTAAAGAGCCATGGATCTTTATATATAAAGATCTGGTGCAATCCATACTCGGTGCGCGCATAGAGGTCTTGCGCAATGCTCGGCGTAATGGGGCAGGACCAGAAGACGTTGAGGCATGCATTCCAGATGCGGTTTGGAATGACGAAAGCCTGGCCAATTTACGCAATACTCTACTTGTCATCAATGGCAATAATATTGCATCTGCGAAAAGGGCCCTCTTTGATGCCATGGATACACTGAATAAAGAAGTGAATCGGGAGTTTATTTACAAAGTGCTTTATGATATCGTTACACCTGAATTCGAGTTTGTTGCTACGGTGCTTTCAAAATTTGTCAATAGCCTACTTGCCGACCAGGTATATAGGATATATTTGCGAGAAGCAAATTCAAAGCTTGTAAAGTCTGATGATGATTTATGGGGGCAACTAACTCCTTTGGAACAACAAAATTATCGATCTAGAGCCATATTTATCTTGAATTTTGAAGGGCCATTAAATTCTGAAAAAGAAGCCAAGGTTCTTGATAGGGCGAAAGAGCTTGTAAGGGAAGATATCATAAGTAAAGTTGTTGGTCCAGTTTGGGATAGTCAAGATCCCGAAATTATAGCGATATGTCAAGCCCTCGAAGATATACATGATAACGATGTGACAAAGGCAAAGAAAGCCCTCTTCGACGCCATGGATAAGCAGAATAAGGCCGCGCAGCAGGCGGTTGTCATAAGAGCTCTTGTATCTGCTGTGACCAGGCTTCTTGCCGATGCTTCTTATGTAGGTAACTTACGCGCATCCAGGGCTATCCTCGCCGATGCCACTAAGACCGACGCGGAAAAGAAGTCAGCCATAGACTCGGCAGTCGCCCCGTTCTGGAACAGTACCGCCACAGAAGATACAGATCTGCGGGATGCTCTCCTCGATGTGAACAATAATGATGAGGCCGTTGCAAAGAAAGCCCTCTTCGACGCCATGGATAAGCAGAATAAGGCCGCGCAGCAGGCGGTTGTCATAAGAGCTCTTGTATCTGCTGTG
>JAKQLB010000301.1 GCA_029567375.1 Bacteroidota bacterium
GTTGCGGCGGGCCTGCATGAGGTTGAGAAGGTCAAAGGAGAGTCACGAGCAGCCAGAGTCCCATCGCGATCCCGATCCAGCCCAGGATGCGCGACCAGTAGCCGACGGCGTAGAAAAACTTATCAACGTTCTTCAGAAGATAATTTCTCATTGCGGTCTCCATGCGGTTTCCCTCCCCTCCTATTATGGTCACTCTGGATAAAAAAATAGGAGGGTGAGACGCCGAACTTGTTTGAGATTTTGACGATCGTGGCGGTGGACGGCACGAGGTCGCCGGTTTCCCATCGTGACACATGTTGCTTGCTGGTGCCGATCTGCTCGGCGAAGGCGTCCTGGGTCAGCCCTTTGGATTCCCTTAATGCCGGCAGCCTGTCTCGGTTGAATATCCAGTTCATAGTGGGTGTCCAATCTTTTGGCTACTGCCTAATATATTTATTTGGCCTTGTCAACATATTTTTTATAAATTATTAAACTTTTTTATGGCTGGTATAAAAATCAAGGACTTACTGCTTGGGGAGGTCAACTACCGACAAAATCTTGTTGACATCATAAAACCTGATCGCAGCTTTTCTCATCTGCTGATAATCGTGATTTTTTGGATCATACTCCGGTCCAATCCATTCCTTTGGTGAGCGTGAAAGCGCAGCCTTCAGGCGATGAAAACTTTCTTTTACTACTATTCCTGGTGGTGGATATGCCCGTGGTTTATGCACCACGTTCCTCAGAGCACGATGGTCGAAACACATCAATGCCTCGAATGTCAGCATCGCATAATAACACTCTTCATGACTCGGCATCTGACCGTCTTTTGCATCCTCAATAATTTCTTCAAGCGTTCTCATAATTTATTCCTTCATTTGAGATATACTTTCACCTCCTGTAATCGCTTGCGGTATGGCGGCAAGGAACAGGAACAGGATCAACGATTTTGAAACCATTTTTTCTGAACCTCATCCCAACGGCCCGATCGCCGTGCTCGCATTCAAGACTCATGGCTTGCCTCCTTCCTTGCCCAAATCAGAAGATCAATCAAGGCGTCGGTGGGGTTGGCAGCGTTGAATAATACTTTCCATCTTAATCCTGACACATCATATGTTGTGTATCCAGCCTGCATTCCTCCGTTGAAAATCTTTTCACACGTAAGGTCGTATTCATCAATGGTTTCCGGTAACTCCCTCCACACCTCGGCCATTGAGGGGGCGGGAAAGTTATCTCCGTAAAACTTTTCATTCCCTGATCGCAGTGAAAGAACCATGTCGAAGCTATGGCATCCTGGCCGATAAATCTTGTACCATCCCGCTTCCGTCTCCAGCACAATCCCCGCCTCTACCAGCCTCTTGCTGGCCTTCACGCTTGCGTAGTTATTTGGATTCATGGCTGGCCTCCTTCAGGGCTATAGTTTGTCAATATAACTCGCTTCAGAAATATTGGATGAGTCATAATTTTCTCCTCTTCAGGATTACACCTGCAACTCATAGCATTATGTAAAGTTTCATGCTTCTCTAAGTTTTTTTATCTTTCCACGACGCTGAATGTCAATAGAAAAAATACTGAAGTGGCTCGCCTAAAGGCGAGGGTTTCCGCTTCGCTCCTCCGGAGGACGAGACAATGAAGCGGACATCAAGACCACGGAATGGTACACGCACGTTGTAGCGGGTCATCTTCGGGATGCAACGGAAGGGATGTTCAGGCGCATATCCACAGGGAACGGAAAGAAATCGGATGGTTAGGCGGGGACATCCACAGGACGCCGGATGATTATTGAATGATTTCGCGGAGGATTGTTAAACTCCGGAACCAAAGGCCCTGGGTTCGAGGCCCAGATCGCCTACCAAAATCAACAAGTTACGGGATAGGCAAAAAAGGCGGCATCCACAAACATCCACAATTTGATGCTCCGGAGTGACCTGTAAGGGAGGTCGAACCGGGCCACTCCGGAGCTGCCTGGAGGGGTCAGGCTTATAGGTCCGGGATCAACAGTTCGATCGTGATCTCCTCATA
>JAKQLB010000306.1 GCA_029567375.1 Bacteroidota bacterium
TCTCCATTCTAAAGTATATGTATGTGTATGCCATATCTCTACTATTTTTGGCAAAAAGTTTCGCAACTCTCTGATTCAATAGAGCATTATTCACGTCAACAAGACAACACCTTCCAACATTACCGGTAAGCGACAATAAAATATCGCCAAGTTTCAAATAGCAATAATTAGGCATTCTTGAAGGAATATCATTTATCTTATCAGTCTTTGAAATATCTAGACGGCCATCCTGTACAGATTTAATTGTTATTAGGCAATACTTGCCTAACTCTGTGAATAATTCTGACTTAAATGGAAAACCCGGAAGAATATCTAGCATATTAGCTATGGTTCCTTCCTCCCACTCCTCATTCGCCTCTTCAATAAACCACTGCCGGAAGATCGCCTCTGCCATCTGCTCCAATGTCTGGTTTTCCCGATTGAGCAAATCTATCTTGTCGTCAAGGCTCCCAATCACGGAGGCGATAGCGTGCTGCTCTGGAAGGGGAGGAAATGGAAATATTAAAGATCCTAATACAGAACCAGAAAGTTCTCCAAATGTTGTACCTGTTGCCTGCGACTTTAAATACTCTACATTATTCTTTAGTAAATAAAACAGAAAAATATTATCTGTATTTTTAAAAGGTATTAAACTTCTAAAACCTTGATTTGTTGTCATTTGATTCTCAGCAATAGCTAAATAACCAACAGGTGCTCTGGTACTTAACAATATTGTTCCTTTAGGAAGTATCCTGGCACTAGAATTAATGAGACCCTTTTCAGATATGTTTCTTTCACCTTTTGAAATAAATCTCCCATTAAAATTTGATAAATCTCTTGGTGTAATCCAGGGTATTTCACCATTCCAATATTCAATAACATTCGTTTTAGGCGTTCCTCCACCTACAATTTCCGCAACATCTCCCAGTTTGCACTCTCTCCACCCCTCCGGTATCCTGCCTGACATCACGCTTCTCCTTCCACACACAGATCCAGGTCGAGTACCGAGAGTTTTTTCCCTCCGCAGTTGCTGTCCAGTGTTCCATTGCACTGGTGGCAGTAGTAAATGGTCTTCAGGTATTTCTTTTCAAGAAGCTCCGGGATGATGTCTGATGTGCTTTCATCGGGATACAGTTCATCGTAAAAATGGTACAGTCCCTTTGTGCCCTTCCTGGAGTTGCAGGTTCTGCATGCCCATATCTGGTTGTGTATGCCCTGGATCCGATCGCAGGTGGGGCAGCGTTCGTTGATATGGAGCGACCGCGGGACGATGTGTTCCCAGCTCAAGCCGCTGGTACTGCCGCAGTAGATGCATTGCTTTTCCATTTCCACGAACTGCCGGTCTTCCCGCAGTATTTCTGACCATTTCTTTTCATCGTTTTTCAATTCGCGAAAGGTTGCCTTTATAAAACCATACGATTTTGCCTTTGCATCCGGCCCAAAGGCGCTCTTTGCGATGATCTTTGCATATTGATAGTAGATAAGGTCTCGTATTGTCTGTACTTCTCTATCAGGCATCCAGCGCCTCCCGCTCAATACTAACTCTTATCGCTGTCTCACTACGCAGAACAGTGGAAAGCACTGCCACACCCTGCTCTGTAAATGCGTAGGGAAGATAGCGCCTACCGCCCCAACTTGAGGTCACAATTTGTGATCTCAAGATTCCTATTTCAGATTCATTAAGCTGAAACATAAATTCAACAGGGAATCGTTCTCTGTTTCGTTTTACTGCTTGATTCAACACCTTTGTTTCTACACCATAAAGCGCAGATAGATCTTCATCCAGCATCACCTGTACTCCACGAATCGTGTATATCCTGTTGTCAATATCTTCAACGGACACAAGTTCGTTTTCACTCATTTTATCTCAATCTTCTTCAAATTTTCCATTATGAGCCTGTTTAGTCGTTCTTCCTCTTTTAGCTCCTCCTCGAACTCTGCCTTTAACGCTGTAAAGCGCTCTTCAAAGTCAAAATCGTCTTCTTCATCGGGTAGCCCAACATAGCGACCAGGAGTGAGTACGTAATCTAGCTCTCGCACCCTCTCGATAGACGCAGAATTGCAGAAGCCCTTTACATCCTGGTATGTGCCGTTGGGATTACGCCAGTTATGATAGGTTGACGCAATCTTTTCTATGTCTTCGCTAGAGAACTCGAGCGTTCTGCGATTGATAAGGTGTCCCATGTTTCGGGCATCGATAAAGAGAATCTCGTCGGTACGGGTACGATAGCCACCATTTGCCTTGTTTCTGCTAATAAACCATAGGCAGGCAGGTATCTGGGTGTTCAAAAATAATTTTGGAGGAAGGTTAACAATGCAGTCAACAAGATGATCTTCAATGATCTGCTTCCGTATCTCTCCCTCACCTGATGTCTTCGAGGTAAGCGAGCCTTTTGCAAGTACAAACCCGGCAGCGCCGCTCGGGGCAAGATGATAAATGAAGTGCTGCACCCACGCGTAGTTTGCATTTCCTTCAGGCGGTACGCCATACTTCCATCTTCCATCTTTCCTGAGTAACTCCCCACTCCAGTCGCTGTCGTTAAAAGGTGGATTGGCAAGCACATAATCCGCTTTCAAGTCCTTATGCGCATCGTTTAAAAATGAGCCTTCGTTGTTCCATTTGACCTGTGAGCTATCTATTGCTCGTATGGCGAGGTTCATCTTGCAGAGCCGCCACGTGGTGAGGTTGCTCTCCTGACCATAGATAGAGATATCATTTACTCTGCCCTGATGTTGGGCGACAAAATTTTCCGACTGCACGAACATCCCGCCAGAGCCACAGCAGGGATCGAACACTCTGCCTTTGTAGGGTTCGAGCATCTCGACGAGTAACTCTACAACGCTCCGGGGAGTATAGAATTGGCCTCCCTTCTTTCCTTCTGCAAGGGCAAACTCGCCAAGAAAGTACTCAAACACATGGCCCAGCACATCGGCGCTTCTGGCTTTTGCATCGTGCATGGCTATATTGCTGATAAGGTCAATAAGCCCACCAAGGTTCGCAGGATCCAGATTACCCCGGGCATACACCTTTGGCAGCACATCCTTGAGCGATGGATTCTCCTTTTCAATGGCATCCATTGCTGCATCAACAATAATACCTATCTTGGGTTTCTTCGCCTCTGCCTGCAAGAATGACCAGCGAGCCTCAGGAGGAACAAAAAAGACATTCTCCGCACGATACTCATCCCTATCTTCGGGGTCAGCCCCAGCATACTCCCCTTCGCCTTTTTTCAGCTTCTCGTACAGGCTTTCAAAGGCATCCGATATGTACTTGAGAAAAATTAAGCCCAGAACGACATGCTTGTATTCCGCAGCATCTATGTTTTTTCTGAGCTTGTCAGCAGCCTTCCAGAGCTGTTTTTCCAGTGGTTCTTCCTGTCTATTATTGTTTTTCTTTGCCATCATATTCTCTATAATGCTGCAACTTTTAGGAGCTGGCAACCAGACATCTCGAAAATCCTGTTGTTTCTTATTGTTGTTCATGAACGATTCAAGATCAGTTTAAATTCCCCGGATTTAGTCTGAAACGACTATGACATTTCATGAGAAAGAAAGAATAGAAAAAGATGTAGCATCATTATTAGATAAGATAGGAAGCCTAGCACCCGCTTCAAGCTGAGTCGCCCGGGGTTTATCGGAGCCTGTTTTATGTGAGTCCCACACTTATTGATGGACTTACCTAACTAGTATAATACAGTTTTTCATATTCCGCTGGTGGTATGTTGCCAAGAGATTCCAGCAGTTGTTTACTATTAAACCAAGATACCCAATCCAGCGTTGCATATTCAACTGCATCGAAGTTTTTCCACTAGCTCTTTTTATAGATCACCTCAGTTTTAAAAAGCCCGATCACACTTTCTGCCAGTGCGTTATCATACGCATCACCGACACTGCTTACGGAAGGCCTGATTCCTTCTTCGGCAAGTCGATCAGTGTAGCGAATAGAGAGGTATTGGCTTCCACGATCACTATGGTGAAATCAGCGACCCAGATCCCAAGAGCCAAGAATCTATACCTAAGAGCCTGCCCATGCTGATTATTGCAGGCGAGAAAGACCCTGTCAGGGCGAACAACGGCAAAAAGGTGCTCTTTGACCGTTACAAAAATTTGGGCATCAAGGATGTAAAATTCATCCTTTATCCCGACGCCAGGCATAAAGTTCTCAACGAGATCAACCGAGACGAGGTGCAGTGCGACGTTAAAAACCGGCTAGACGACCAGTTGAAATGAGTCAATGCTTATTCTCGATAGAGACGTGCGACCGATCCAGAGACGCTTCAGTTTACTTATTCTCCTAATTTCCCGCTGAATTATAACCAGGAATAGAATAATTCTGGAAAAGATATGAAAATAGTTATTGACAGTGTCCTCAATCATGGTTATAATTATAACCATGGAAGGAAGGATACTGCCATGAGTTATCGCGTCAATCATCTCGATAAGAAGACGGGCGTGACCTATGTCTATGAGTCAAGCTCCTTCTGGGATAAAGAGCTTAAGCAATCAAGAAATAGGCAAGTGTGTATCGGAAAACTCGA
>JAKQLB010000322.1 GCA_029567375.1 Bacteroidota bacterium
TAGAGAACCACGATTTTTTGGATACAATTCCTTGTGAGCGATCCGTAGACAGGCAGATTGACTGCAGAGTAGCTATTCCGGTGATATGCACCCACCCAAAAAGCAGATATGCCTCTATTTTATGACTTAACGAACATTTCTAAATCTGCCAAATTTACAGTTTTTTTCTTAAACTCTCTCCTTTTAGTTCAAAACGATGCGATGTGTGTACGATTCTGTCTAAAATTGCATCGGCAATCGTCTCTTCTCCAATAATGTCAAACCAGCTTGCCACAGGGAACTGGCTTGCTATAATCGTAGCCTTTCTGTTATGACGGTCCTCGATGATTTCCATAAGATCAAGTTGTTGTTGTCTTTCGAGGGTAGTGAGTCCAAAATCGTCAATAATGAGCAGATCGGTTGCTGCAAGCTTTTCAAACTGCCGGATTATGATACCCTCCAGCCGGTTTTGTTTGAGTTTGATCATCAGTTTCTGCATGTTGTAATACGCCACCGAATAACCTTGCAAACAGGCTTGATGACCCAAGGCGGATGCAAGGAAGCTCTTACCCACACCGGCCGCTCCGCTGATCAGGATAGAGTCTCCATTTTTTATATATTCACCCAGAGAAAGTCTTGTGATCAGCGACTTATCTATTCCTCTTGCCGGATCATTGCTTAGTTCCTCGATGGAGGCTTTATAGCGGAAAGCTGCATTTTTAAGCAGTCTGGCACATCGGTTGCTTGTGCGTTGGTCTTCTTCGGACTGAAGCAACAGCTCCAGCCCATCGGACAGCGATAGTTCATTTACCTTACGCGTTTCATACAGGGTTTGCCAACAATGGGCCATTCCCGGGAGCCGGAGACCGGCTAGTCTGGACTTGATTTGTTCCATGATTATTCTTTTAATAGTTATTGATAATAATGCTTTCCTCTGATATTGTGGTGTTTGGGCAGAGTTCCTCCAGAGACCTCTTGCTCATTGATAAGATCTCTTTTATCCATCAGGTTCCGAACAAATTTATAGCTGGTTATATGGTTCTCTGTCGCAATATGGCATGCCCGGTCAAAGAGAACCGGGTCACTTTTGCGTTGCAGGCTCAGAAGTCCGTCACAGCGTTTGTATAATATTTCTGGCACCTCCTGGCTATCAAAAATGAGTTGGATTAACCTGTACAGTGCCTCCGATCGGTTTTCAGCTATCCGCAAATAATATTCAGGGCTTCGCTCCAGATAGTGATTATGGGCTGAACACAGATGTTCTTTTTGTGTGGTATAGCCAAATTTGTATGAACGGGGATGGGTAGCCACCAGTTCACCCTTAACATAAACCTTAACAAGCGTACGGGTATAAATAACCTTGGCCTGTTTGCCGATGTGTTGAAAAGGTACAGAGTAATAATGTTTATCCCTGCCCAGATAGATGCAATTGTTCTGGGCAATCTTCAGTTCTGTATAGTATCTTATTTCAAACGCATGGACCGGCAATACCCTGAGAAGTGCTTTTTCTTCTGCAAGAAATTGTTCTTCCCTGCTATACGATTTTTGCTGCATACGGGTTTGGTTGTGTTCCCGCGTTTTTTCTTTTAACGCCTTATTCAGCTCTTCCAGAGAGAAAAAAGTCTGATGACGCAGTTTGGCGTAAACCCGTTGATAAATCCTGTTTACGCTGCTTTCCACCAGAGCCTTATCCTTAGGCTTACGCACCCTGGCGGGCGTTACAACACACCCGTAATGGTTGGCAAAGTCTTCAAGTACATGGTTGATATCCGGCTCGTATTTATCTGCTTTGATTACGGCAGCCTTCAGATTGTCTGGTACCAGTATCTTGGGAGATCCCCCCAATTCCTGCAGGCAACAACCCAGAGCATGGATAAAGCTTTCGGTCCGTTGATCCATCACTGCCTGCACATAGGTGTAGTCAGAGAAAGGCAAACAGGCAACAAACACCTGAACAGAAACTATCTCTCCACTTGATTTGTCTACATAACAGAGGGTATCTCCTGCAAAATCGATAAATAGCTTCTCTGCCGGGTTATGAGTGAGAATGGCTGTTGGCTTGCGGGCAGATTCCAATTGGGAGAGATGATAACAGAACTGAGAGTAACTGTAACCATCAAAACGACTCTGTCGGTATTCCTGCCAAAGCAAATGTCTGGTTACATGTTTTCGCTTTAATTCACTTTCTATATAGGGTAAAAGCGTTTTCAGATCATCGAAGCGGTCCTGACAATAAGCCGGAGAACCGGCATGCAGACGTCTTTCCAGCACAGGATCGTCTAAGGTAAGCAGATCCTGACAACTTAACGGATCCAGGCTCAATGTCTGGATGTATTTGTTTACCGTATTTTTATAAATACCTAGCTGCTTTGCAATCTGTCGGTTGGATACGCCCGACAGGTGCAGCTGAATCAATTGTTTAATTGTGCTCATTCGTTTTACTTTTCCTGACATATCTATGCGTGATTTATTTCTTTATCACGCAAAATACTCGAAAAGTCACAAATAAAGTAAAATCGGGTGGGTGCTTATGCGCCGGAATCTAAGTGAACCATCTCCGGAATATACTATTTTTCAATAGTATAGCTCATCGTCAAATTTCTTGGACTGGGTGCATATGCTCCGGAAAAAAGAGCGAAAAAGCAAACTTTGCCCCCTATTTGATGCGTCCAGAACAAAAATGGGTGCATATGCTCCGGAATTAGGTTCAACGCACCGCTGCTTTCTCTAATGATTCAATAAAAATGAACTGAATTCCCGATTTTTCTCTAAAAATGGGTGCATATCTGCCGGAATGGCTATTTAAATCAAATCTTTTTGATCCTATTTGCCTTTCCTTTTCCTTCTGGACTGGGTGCATATGCTCCGGATTATCTATTCAAGTATTCTTGCCTTAAATGAAGATTGGAAGGAAGGAAAAATCAATTGGTATTCTCATAGGCTACCGGGAT
>JAKQLB010000346.1 GCA_029567375.1 Bacteroidota bacterium
TGTTTTGATAGCACGTCATTTAATTCAATTTGTGAGTTTCGGAATAACGAAGCCGAATATCAGCAAATATTAGAAGATGGAGGAATTCCCTGTTTTTTAAATACTTCCAGAAATGAATTTAGAGTTTACTTAACATTTCCACGTACGAAAAAATTCATTAAAAATAATAAATTAGTATCACTGGATAGACTTAAGATCATCCTGGATATAATTCGTCGGAAGAATTTAAAACTTCTGTATTCACGATTAAAGCACCTCAATACAACAGAGTCAGGTATATGGCATTCCCGTGATGCACAACCAAAGATCCGGGAAAGAAAAATATGGTTCGTTGCCCATCAGGAGAATCTGTGGGGTATTGACGATAAATTAATCGGTTTTTGGAGAAAGTCACAAAGCGATTTGATAAATATAGATGACTATATTATTTATTACCGTATAGGATATAAAAAGTTAATGGGTGTGTTTCAGGTTATCAACAAAGGATATGATTTAAATCCTAAATTTCGTGATCCGGGTATATATAAGGATCCAGTTTATCAATTAAGGCTTAAATTACTAAGCGACGATCTTATTTATTGTAGACCAACAACAGAAACAGGATTTTCATTTTATAAAAATTTTGCGGATTCATTTTATGGACAGCGCTGGCAAGTGTTTCAAGCGACAAGAGATGACTTAAAATTAATTTTGGCTAATCCTTGTATGATAGAATAAAAAGCCGGATAAGGCTCATGTATTGAACCATATCCGGCCAAGTTATTGTTTCTTTCAGCGGCGCGATCCCTCCATTACCACGATTACACAGCAGCAAAATTCGGCTTATTAAGCTTTACGCCGCCAGCCAACTGAAGAATACGACGATGGGGTCCTTGAAAAATCTGAATACATCCGTACAGAACCACAGCCAGCACAGAAATATTCCAATGATCAGATAAACGATCCATTTTTTGTGGGATTTCTTCATTGTCAGATACTCCTTTCAGGTTTCGTCTGGCCGGGATCAAGCTCCTGAAACTACTCCTTTCGTCTTATCGATCAGATCATACAGAATGACTGCTGCCACGGTAGCAACATTCAATGAATTGACCATGCCGTACATGGAAAGTTGGACAACGCTGTCAGACAACTCAATGATTTCTCGTCTTACGCCCTTGTCTTCTCTTCCCAGAACCAGGCATAATGGGAATTGATAATCTGCTATACGATAATCCACACTCGTGGTCGCAATTTCAGCGGTGACGATAAAGACGCCCTTCCTTTTCAGTTCCAGAACTGTATCAAAAGCGTCCTTACGATGTTCCCAATCCACCCATCTTTCAGCGCCAAGAGAGCCTTTTCGTACTTTCTTGCTGGGCGGTAAAGCTCCGTCGCCGCAGATAAACACCTTCTCGACCAGCAGCGCATCAGATAATCTCAGGATGGTTCCTACGTTATGGCTGCTTTTCAGGTTATCTAGGACCAAATAGATGGGATTTCTTGTCACTTTAAGAAATTCTTCACGGGATACCTTGCCAACACGGATTTCGTCTTTTGTTAGTTGCCGGATCTTATCTATGCTTTTGTTCATCAGGAAACTCCTTTCAGGATAAGTTTCCTGAAATGATTTCTATATTTAAAATTTGAATTTCAGAAAAAGCCTGTAAAGATGATGGTTGTGAGGTTCTGTAAGCGGCAAGAGCTCGAAGGATGTGTAAAATCCCGACATCAACGTCAGCTCTCGCCCCATCCCCCAAAATGAGAACCCTTTTCATTTTTCCAATGGTATTAAACATCTAACTATAATTTACCGGGATAAAGTTTAGGCATCGGCAGCCGTTTAAACATTTTGACAGTCGCCCTACGGCAGACGACTTTAATCACGCCGATGCGAGTCAACTCCCATTCGCTGTATCCGGTCTTTTTCATCTTCTACAGCGGCAAGAGTCAGTATAATGAGATGATTGCTGTCGCTGTTTGGTTCTTGCTCGCGGGCTACTTACCCGGAGCCCATTATTGATTGATGGATGGGTCGGAATGATTGATCAAGGGGCGAATGCTGCCATTGGGTGAGCTGAAACAGGAGCTGGCGTGATAATCTTGATGGAACGCAAGACTCGTCAGATCCTGCCCTTGATCGATCATGAATTTTCTTCTGAATGCTGTCATGTCTCAAGGGAAAGACCTGATTCTGCCTATGTGAAGAAGCTCTTGACGTTTCTCCTTTCCCCTTTGGACCCTAAGGGGAAAAGGGGAATGGAGAATCTTCTTTGTCATGGATTGAGCCACTTTCTTCATCATCGGCGTGAGCTTGTGGGATTGATGAAAAAGCCGATGCTTCAGAAAATGAAAAACGCCCGGGGCGGGATGAGGATAGATTCAGGGCAAGTGAGATATCCGTATCCGTCCCGGTCGCCAGCTCTGTCCGGAGCAGAAAAACATTTCACCCTTTCATTTTACCCATATAAAAATGGTCGATTGAGCATTCACTGGTCATGGTGATTTTGTAACGGCGAGATACAGGAACACTGCTTCCAGAAAAGCAAAAATCTCTGAAGACCAGCGTCAACAGAGATTATCCTTCAAATAACCAGAAGGTCCAGTTCCTTGCGTGAAAGCATCCTCAATCAGTGAGTTGGGATAGCCAAATCATGCAGGGGCTGGCCTTCTGTCTATATATAGCATCTTCCCTCCTTCATATCTCCAATGGCGATATCCCCAAAGAGATCCTTCCATCCGCCAACGATCCCTTCATCCCCAAAATAGTGCACATCCAATCTTTTTCATCTTCGGAAATCAATCATTTCTACATTCAGTCTTCCCTTGATCAACAAGGTCTATTGGTCTTTCTCAATTAGAGGTTCCTTCCGGAATTTTGAATAAGTCCTGATTTTCTGGAATATCCGTCATGTTCTTTGCGTATTGCGAAAATACAATAGTTCCCTTCCTATCGACTACGAATAATGCCGGCATTCTCCCTAGTTTGATTAAATTCCATTCCTGGCCATACAGTTTCCCCAATATGCCATCAGGATCAGGGATGCCGAGAAAGGGCAGATTTTCTTTTTGCCAGTAGTCTCTGACCTTTTCCATTTTATGAGGGGCGATCACTGCGATGATGGCTTTTCTGTTCCTGAATTCCTGATAATCTTTTTTCATCTGCCCCAGATGCTTCCTGGCAAACGGTCAACTGAAACCTCTCAGGAAAACAAGTACGACAGAATCATCCTGTCTCAGTCCCGAGAGAGATATTTCTTTTCCTTCAATATCCGTTGCTGTGAATTCCGGCGCAATAGAGCCTTTATGCAGCTTCATGGAAATTTACCTCTTTTGAACGAGCAAGAATCGATGGCATTGGAATAGATTACTCTGACGGGATATCTTGCAAATTTCCCTCGCCCGGCAGGAATGATATCGTATGTTCACTTCTTATTGCCATTTGACGTCTCTTAGCGACGTAGAGTCTCTCCTGTGGTAAAAGGTCAATTCTGGATCCGTTCAGGCTTCAGAGGTCTTCGCCTTTCTGGCTGCCCGAGCTTTGGCCAGGTTTTCACCCAATCCTCTGTCCAGTGCCATCTGACGTCTCTTGGCGACGTATTCTGTGGCGGCCAAGGGCTGGTCCTTGGGAATTTGGTATGCCTTCCTGTATTCGCCAGGCTTCATATTGTGTGCAGACATGAGATGGCGCTTCAGGGTCGTCATGCCGCTCTTGCCGCAGATCATGCAGGCTACCTGATCCGGCTTGAACGCTTCCTCAACGGACAGAACCGGCGCTAGTGGTTTTGCATCTCCGGCGGCAGTGTTCTGCGTTTTTTCCGGCATTTCTGTCTCCGCAATCTCTTTTGTAGCATCATCATGTTCAATGTTTTTCAGGGTCACATAGACCATCTTGATCTCATTCAACAATTCATCCGGTGACATTTCGCTTGTCGAAGCGTGGGCAACCACGATGTCTACTGTCAATTCGAGTAAGTCTGAAGCCATAATTTGAATCCTCCTGTTTTTCGAGTGTATTATGTCTGTTCCATTAAAGCTTTTTGCCGAGAGGGGCAAGATAAATTATTGCCGGATCGTCTATGTAAACATTCTTGCCCATGAATGTAGGAGTAACCATCTTAGGGACTTCGAGAAATTCTTCCTGGCTGATGAAGTTTAGACGGTACCAACTCACGTTTGAACAGTGCCCGGTCAATTAGGGGCAACTCTAATTTCCACTGCTCAGGTGTCCCCCGAAACCGGGTTACGCCGACATTTCCTGTTGCATAACCCACGCTTTCACATCCTTCAAGAGAGCCTTTCTAAAATCTTCCGGCTCCAGAATGACAATATTGGGTATCCAGGACTTGAGCATAGGCCGTATTGCCTCGTAGTTGCCGATCCGGAAGGTGACAACAAGTGATCCATCCGGTCGCTCCTCTTGGATCTCTTGGGTAGGGAACATCTTTCGGCGTTTGAAATAGTGGCTGACCTGGGCATTGATAAGCACTTTGATTTCTAAATTCATATCCCCGGTGAACCAGATGTTTGCGCTCTGCTGCATAATCACATCAAGTTCCCGGGGCACATCTTTACAGCAAATTTTCAGCAGACGGAAATCACCTATCCTGTCGAGGGCGTAACGTTTCAAAATCCCAGTTGCCGGTTCATTGCCGACAAGATACCAGAATCCACTGAAATAGGCGATTCGGTAGGGTTCCATCTGAACCGGGTGAGTCCCCTTGCCTGCGTCATATTGGAATGTAACCTGCTTTTTCTCTCTGATGGCCCGGACAATCTTGTTTAGTAGGGCGCTGTTCAGTGTAATGGCATCGTCGATCTTAACGAAAACCGGCATGGAGGCGACGCAATCATACAAACGATCCAGAACCCCGTCCGCAGCCTGTTGAAAGGGCTCTCCCAATTGGCCGACGATATTCTTCAGGGCCACAACCAAAGCCAACTCCGTATCGTCAAAGACCTCCAAGTTTTTCACCAAATCCTTGCTCATCGAATAGATCCCCTTTTGTATCTCATGGATCGGGAAGCCGGATTCCTTTATGAGAAGGAGATCCCGTTGGATAGTCCTTGGAGTCGTCCGGAAGTGGTTACTCAACCAAGTGCTGGAGACCTGTCCTTTCTCCATAAAAATCCTGAGGATCTGGCCCAGTCGGATCAGTTTTGTTTGTGTGTTGTGGTCACGACCCATTCCCTTTCCCTCCTCTTTCGAAAAAAATCACTCGATGAAAAATAATGCGACCTGCGTATGTCGTCGAGGCATTGAATTAACAAAGACAAAAGATTACGGTCAAGCCAAAAGAACGAAAAGGAGGGGAACCCATGTCACGGCTTGCTAAGATAGAGGATATTCTGTTTCCAGTGGAAGAGCACCCGGTTTTTGTTCATGTTAAGATGAAATCGGGTGAGCGGCGCCTGCCGGTATCCGATAAAAAGGCGATACTCAACTCTAAAACTAACCGTGTTCTGGGTGTGGTAAGTCGAGGATACCGATTGGTTAAGAACACCGAAGCGCTGGAGTGGGCATATCAATGCTGCACTATGGTCTTTCCGAATACCAAGCCTGTCGAATGGGAAGTCAAGGCCAGCGATGCTCCCCAGACAGGAGGACACTGCTTTATCGATCTGGTGCATAATTCAAGTAACCTGGATTTCCATCTGGTTGACGCCAAAAGCCGCCCTGATGCTTTTGGTCCGTTTATCCGTGTCACAAACAGCTACAATGGATTGCGTGCTTTGGCCTTTGATGTTGGCTTTTATCGGAAGGTCTGTCAGAACGGGATGATCATTCCCGAATCCGTGATACGGTTCAAGTTCAATCACATGCGAAGAGACATTGGTAACTCGCTCAGATTTGAAATCGACAATCAGAAACTGTCAAAACTCAAAGACAGCTTTCAAGATCTGGTAGGGGGATTGAAGGAATGCAGGTTGCCCCGCGCGTATTTCGAAATTTTGCTTCGTAAAGTTCTTGCCATTCATAAGCCCAAAGATATTGAAAATATTGACAATAAAATCTCCGCAGACTGGAAGTTGCTTAACAATCATTTAGGGCTGTTATGCGATCGCTATTTCATGGATCTTGGCGACAATGCCTATGCGGCTTTCAACGCCCTAACAGATTTTGCGTCTCATCCGCCGGAAAACAGATGCCTTCATCGAGATCGCCACAGCATGCAGCGACTCGCTGGAGAATGGCTGGCCAAATTCAGCCAGGAATGCAGGCAGAGCAGCTTTTAAATCCTGGAATATGTAAAGAATTTAGGGAATGTTACAATATAAAGGTATTAATATGGCTATGTATACCATAATTAATCCCGTAATCGCTGAATGCTTGGATTGTAATGCGGTCGTGATAAATAATAATCAAGTCTATAATTCTCCCGCCATGTTGAAAAATACCTCTTGACAAAACGACATATAAGTGTCAAAATAAATTTATGGAAGCCAAAAAATACACAATCGAAGACCTTTGTGATCTTACAGGATTTTCAAGAAGAACAATAAGATACTATGTTCAGTCCGGGATTATCGATTCCCCTGCAGGACGTGGACGGGGCGGATTCTATAACGACACTCATCTCGATAAGTTGCGTCAAATTAGAGCCTTTCAGGAACAGGGTCTTACGCTCCAAGCAATACAAGCACGTCTTTCAGAAGATAAACCTCCTGAGACGATTTCCCGTCAGGATATCTGGGTCCGTTATGAAATTGGACCGGGGGTTGAAATCCATATCCGTAGAGACCAAGAAATAACCGATAGGCGACGGGTCATAGAGTTGATCCGGGCTGCCCGAGCGATCATGAAGGAGGAGAAATAATCATGATTAATGAGCTTTGTGGAATGTTTACGGGAAATAATCCGATTCCTTTGACGGGCGTTGAGTTGAGAGCTGATATTGCCGGCAGGGGTGCCAGAGTGAAAGTAATCCAGAATTTTTTGAATGCTGAAGATAAGGCAATCGAGGCTGTATACAAATTCCCTTTGCCAGAAGGAGCTGCCATTTGCGGGTTTCGCGCACTCATTGATGATCGTATAATCATTGGTGAGATAGAAGACAGAGATACTGCATTTGCTTTGTATGACAAGGCGCTGAGCAAAGGTGACGGGGCATATCTTCTGGATGAGGAGCGTCCCAACATATTTACCATGTCGGTGGGAAATCTGCCGCCAGGGAAAAAGGCCTGCATAGAGTTGGAGTATGTCACGCTTATGGAAACCAACGGAAGGGAAACGAGATTCTTTTTACCCACAACGATTGCGCCTCGCTATACACCCGCTGATATGCCTGAAATGGACGGCATTCCGGTGGATGAGATAGTAAATCCGCCCTTTCAGCTTCAGATTCCATATGAATTGAGTGTAAGCATCTCTGTACACGGCGCTGATGAGATTGATTCCATCCGCTCCCCTTCCCATCCTGTAAATATTGCTTTCCCAAAAAAAGAAGCACCAATCGTTGATCGCTATATTATCGTAACCTTTGCCGAAGAAAAAGCTGCGATGGACAGGGATTTCATTTTGACAGTAACCTACCACCAGGTATTTTCTAATCGTGCCTTTTGGTGCCGTCATCAAGATGATATCTTTATCCAGGTAGATCTTTGTGAAATTGCCGATGACCAGCTTGAAAATATCAAGAAAATTGCTGAGACGGAATCAAAAGAGATGGTTTTCGTTCTTGACTGTTCTGGATCTATGGCCGGCAGTTCCATCGAGCAGGCGAAGAAAGCCATCGACATACTCCTCAAGGCTCTTCCTCAGGATAGTCACTTCAACATTTATCGCTTTGGCAGTCGCTTTGAGAAGAAATTTCCCAAATGCGTGCCGTACAATGAAACGAATTTCAAGGAAGCGCTGTCCTATGTGTGTTCCATCGATGCTGATTTAGGTGGTACGGAAATACTCAGCCCGCTGAAAGACATTTATAAATCACTCCCAACTAAAGGGCGAAAGCGGCATGTTGTGCTGATAACGGATGGGGACATAAGTAACGAAAACGAGGTTGTGAGAATTATTAAGAAGGGAGCCGACCATAGCGTTTTGCATAGCGTGGGAATTGGTTACAGCTCAAATGAATATTTAATCCGCCAGGCTGCAAGGGTTGCTGGTGGAGCGTGTGAATTTGTAGCCCCCGGAGAGCGTATTGAACCCAAGGTGCTGAGACTATTTCAAAAAATGGCATCTTCTTCAATAAGTGATCTACATGTAAGCAATGGCCATCATATCGATCATGCGCCAGCATATCCCTTTCTGTTGAAGGGAGAGGCCGTAACACTCTTTCTTAAGACACAGGACGGCTCATTGCTGGCAAAAAACCTAACAATAATCGGTTCAACTGGAGAACATGAAATTCTTTGGAATCTCCCACTTCAGCCTCTGTCGGGAGCAAATATCCCCATCCCGGTATTGTGGGCCAAGGAAAAGATCCGGGATATAGAAGAGTCTACATTCGCAGAAAATGGCTCTCGGCAGATGAACAGGAAGAAAGATCATTTGTCGAAAGATCTTGTCTCCATCTCCAAACAATATGGTGTGATCAGCAAAAATACAAGTTATGTAGCTATAGAAAAACGCGCTGCTATTGAGGGAGATGATCATGAAATTGTTTTGAGGAAAGTGCCGGTGATGTTGGCGAAAGGATGGGGCGGCATCACTGCAGAAACAATCCCACTATATTCTGACAAATCACTTTCCATTGTGTGCTGCTCTATAGCTAAGCCCGCCTTCATGCGTAAAGCACAACCGATGTCTTATTTCACCTCAGATCAACAGGACGTTTCAGACGAAGATATATTGGAAATGCCTGTATTTCTCAGACGCTCGACTTCAGCTTTAGAAAGGTCCATAAGCTCATCAGACAAAAAACAAGAAGAACTGATGCATATCTTGTCATGTCAACAGCCTCAGGGCGGCTTCATCTGGTCTAGGGATGTGGCAGATATACTTGGTTTATCACTCGAAGAGTTACGTGCCATGGCCGATCAAATGATTGTGAAGGCTGATTGTGACAAGCATTTGCTTTTCTTTACGATGCTGACAATTGAACTTTTGACAAAAAAATCCAGCCAATTCGAATCATCGTGGCGGGCGATTGTTGGGAAAAGCGCTTCTTGGCTTCAAAACGAGTTACAGCGCTGCCAGCCAACCATAAACGGGATTGATCTGGAGAACTGGATAAGAAGAATTTGATTTTCCAGGAATTGGACTTCCATTAGTTTC
>JAKQLB010000352.1 GCA_029567375.1 Bacteroidota bacterium
TCTCCGAGATTGTATTTGGCTATTCCCCTGAAGAAATACGCTTCAAATATGGTGCTATCCAGACGGGAGAGGATGTTGAAACTCTCGATTGCGTTGGAATACTTGCCTTCTATCAGTGCTTGTCTTCCCCTATAATAAAAATGGTCAAGATCGTACTGGCACCAGACCGGTACGGCGGTGAAAATAATGCAAAGTGAGATAAAAAAGGCTTTTTTGAACATATTGACAAAAATAGTACTTTTGCACTTTGCTTGGACAAAAAATGAAAAAAATCGCACTATATACGCTATTCCTGTTTGCAACCTTCCCGCTTTTAGCACAGGTAACAACCAAATACGAACAAAAGCTATACCGCGGCAAACAGCAAGAGATACTCTCTCATATAGCCGATGATATGGCAAAAGGGCGTGCCTCAGCCACTATTGGCAAGCAGGCAATTGAGCAGTATATAGTACGCAGGTTTCAGGAATATGGTCTCAAGCCCTACAACTGGCATTATATTCAGAGCTCCAGGTGCAACGACTCCATTATAGCGAGAAATGTGGTCGGCGTAATTCCTGCTGCGGTTCCAACCGACAAATATGTTATAGTAGGTGCTCATTATGACCACATAGGCGAGATCAAGGGCAATATCTACAACGGAGCTGATGACAACGCTTCGGGGGTTACCGCCCTCATCAACCTTGCAGAAATGTTTGCCGAGATGAAAAAGGATGGCAAAGGACCGGGCAAAAACATAGTTTTTGTGGCCTTTGACGGTAAGGAGTTCAATATGTGCGGCTCGGAACATTTCGTGCAAAACCTTCCCTTTCCTGCGCGTAATATCACCTGTATGGTAAATCTGGATATGATAGGTACAGACCTCGAACCGGTAGGATTCAGACGCGACTATCTTATCGTACTTGGCGAAGAACGCCTTGACCCCAAATACAGGGGCATTTTAGGCTATCTGAGTCGAAGAAAGAACTACGAAATGGACCTTGACCTGACATTTTATGGTAGCAAAGACTTTACCAAGATTTTCTACAGGATGAGCGATCAATACTCCTTTGCCAAAGCGGGAATTCCGGCCCTACTATTTACCAGCGGTATTCACAAACACACTTACAAGCCATCAGATAAGTCGGACATCATAAACTACGACTTGTTGAGAAAACGCACATTATTGATATTCAATTTCATCTTCAGAGTCTGTGAATACTGATTCAGATATTTGGGGATTATTCACTATATTTGTTATTTATAATACACGATAAGGCTATCGTGACGACAACATTTTATACAATGAAATATATTAAAATTACTCTTGCGGCTATTGCCGCCTTGTTTATCTCTCAAACTCTTTCGGCTCAAGTGCCACTGAAAATCGTCATCGGAGGGCAAGACACAGCTTACAACCAGAAACATACTCTGGTATGTATCACTGATCCGGGCAATGTCGCTGCCATCAATGAAAATCAGTTGAAAGTTTACCGCACCGGCGCTTTCGGTACGGAAATCGACCTCAGGCGAGGTAACAACAAGATTGAAATAACATTATTCAAAGGAAAAAACAGACGTATTGAAACCATCAACGTTTATTACGATCCCGATGCCAAAAAGCCTGTTCGCCCCGAACCCAAAATGACCTTGGAAGAGGCAAAGGCAATTATGAAAAAGTCTCAATATAAGGAGGAATTATTTTATGGTCTCTCCCTGGACGGAGCATATTTGCAGTTCGGGGACGGTGACGACCGCCTTGGCGGATCCAAAATGGGATATGTGGATTCGGGAATAGTGTTCAAGGTGGTCGCCTCAGTTGGCGACCTCTACAAGGTGCAGCTTTCACAAAATAAATTTGCATACATTCCTCAGGAATATCTCGAAAGAACTGACGAAAGAACATTTCAGGTCAACACCGGAAGCTGGAGCGTCTCCAATCTCGGCAAAGCCGACAGGGTGAGAATCTCTTTGCCCAAGCGTCTTCCTTACGTCTCCTGGACACAACTCGACCCCACAACCATCTGCATCGACATTTTCGGAGCCACCAACAACAGCAACTGGATAACCCAGTACAGAGGCCTGCAAATGATCTCCTATGTGGACTATAGACAAGTGGACAGCGATGTCTTCAGGGTAATCCTCCGCCTTAAACACAAATATTGCTGGGGCTATAAAATAGGATATGAGGGCAACAATCTGGTAATAGATGTACGTCACACCCCGGGACTCTCACTTAACGGACTTAGAGTGGGTCTTGACGCCGGTCACGGTGGTTCCGCTCTCGGCGCCGTAAGCATCACCGGCATCCGGGAGAAAGATGTCAACCTCGATATCGTAAATATGCTCAAAAGAGCTCTCGAAGCCAAAGGCGCTACAGTAGTACTCAGCAGGAGCGGCGATTATGATATTTCCATGAGTGAAAGAAAACGCATCTTCAATGAAAACAAAGTTCACATAGCTCTCTCCATTCACAACAATGCCGGAGGATCTCCGGTCAACCCGATGGGATCAAGCACCTACTACAAACACATCACCAACCGCGACTTTGCCGAAACCATGCTTGAGAGACTCCTGGAACTTGGAGTACCGAACTTCGGACTCGTGGGCAACTTCAACTTTTCGTTGGCTGCACCCACAGAATACCCCGTAGTGTTGCTTGAACTCCTCTTTATGAGCAGTATCTGGGATGAAGACAAGCTGGTTGATCCCGATTTCCGTAAAAAGATGGTCAACAATATCGTGCTCGGACTTGAAGATTATCTCGAAAAAGTGGATGCTTCCATTGAAGAACCAGTGGTTAAAAAGAAGAAAAGGAGATAGAATTGGATAATGGAGTTCAGGATCAGTTCGTCATACAAACCTACAGGTGACCAGCCGGAGGCTATAGAGCAGATCTGCAATTCGATCAGGGAAGGCACTCAGGCAACTACGCTTATGGGTGTGACCGGATCAGGCAAGACCTTCACTATGGCCAATGTCATCGAACGACTTCAAAGGCCGACACTTATCCTGAGCCACAATAAAACACTCGCCGCACAGCTCTACGGCGAGTTCAAATCCTTCTTCCCCGACAATGCGGTGGAGTATTTCGTATCATACTACGATTACTATCAACCGGAGGCCTATCTGCCCACGACCGACACCTATATCGAAAAGGATCTTAGCATCAACGACGAAATTGAGAAACTCCGTCTGAGCACCTCCTCGTCCCTCCTGTCGGGGCGAAGAGACATCGTTGTGGTCTCCTCCGTCTCCTGCCTCTACGGTATCGGAAATCCCGAAGATTTTCACAGCACCACCATTCATATCAAGAGAGGGGAATTGTTTAGCCGCCAGCAACTCCTTTATAAGCTGGTTGATGCCCTCTATTCACGCAATGAGATTGAGTTTAACAGAGGTAATTTCAGGGTAAAGGGAGAGTGTGTGGAGATTTTTCCCGCTTATGGGGATATCTCTTTCAGAGTACTCTTTTTCGGTGATGAGATTGAGAGCATTGAGATGACTGACCCCATTAGCGGTGCGACACTAGAGTATTTAAATGAGATATCCATTTTCCCGGCTAATAATTTCGTCACTACCAAGGAACGCATTCGTAGTGCGATTAACAACATCCGGGACGATATGATGGCTCAGTACAACTATTTTAGGGAGATTGGCAAGCATCTTGAAGCCAAGAGGCTTAAAAGTCGAGTAGAATATGACCTGGAGATGATTAAGGAGATCGGCTATTGCCCCGGTATAGAGAACTATTCGAGATATTTTGACGGCCGCAAGGCAGGTGAAAGACCCTTCTGCCTGATAGACTACTTCCCGGATGATTTTCTCACATTTGTAGATGAAAGTCACGTCACACTGCCCCAGGTGAGGGCAATGTATGGTGGAGACCGTTCCCGTAAGGAGACTCTCGTGGAGTATGGATTCCGTCTGCCTGCAGCTGCCGACAACCGTCCCTTGAAATTTGACGAGTTTGAGTCCTTAATCGGCCAGCGGCTTTTCGTAAGTGCAACTCCGGGAGAATACGAGTTGGAGGCCTCAGGCGGCGTGATTGTGGAGCAGATAGTACGGCCTACGGGGCTCCTGGACCCTCCTATCGAGATCCGGCCCATCGCCAACCAGGTGGATGACCTGCTGGAAGAGATAGAGATACGTGCCGAACAGGATGAAAGAGTGCTTGTCACCACTTTGACCAAAAGGATGGCTGAAGAACTTGAGAAATATCTGACCAAGGCCTCTGTAAGAGCTCGCTACATTCACTCGGATGTGGATACGCTAGAGAGGGTTGAAATCATTGAGGATTTCAAGGAAGGCAGGTTTGATGTCTTGGTAGGAGTCAATTTGTTGCGCGAAGGTCTCGACATACCTTCAGTGTCGCTGGTTGCAATACTGGATGCCGACAAAGAGGGATTTCTCCGCTCCGGCAGGGCTCTTACACAAACCGCAGGCAGAGCAGCGCGCAATCTCAACGGTAAGGTGATAATGTATGCGGATACAATCACACGTTCCATGAAAGAAACTATGGATGAGACTGAGAGACGCAGAGCCAAACAGGAGGCCTATAACAAGACTCACGGTATCACTCCCAAGCAAGTGGCGGTCTCTGCAAGGAGTGTTCTCTCAAAGAGCACATATCAGGCTCAGGAAGAGGCAGAAGTGCGGATGCTGGCAGAGGACCCTGTCATCAGCAGGATGTCTCCGGCAGAACTGATTCGTGCAGTAGAGGCTGCCAAAAAGAAGATGGAGGAATCGGCGGCTGAATTGGATTTCATTCTTGCCGCAAAATATAGGGATGAAATGAATTCCCTCAAAAAATTACTGAAATAGCAGATGACAATGACTCCCGAACTACTTAAAAATATAATCCGTAATTACAGCGAAGAGGATGCTGCGATGGTTACACGCGCCTATCGCATAGCTGAATCTGAGTTGAGAGATAGAGAACGCGGCAACAACAGACCCTTTATCGAACACCCTCTGGGAGTAGTATCAATCATTTCGGAAATGGGCCTGATGGCAGATTCCGTAACAGCCGTTTTTTTACACGAAGCCAATCGTTTCAAGGTGGAAAACCCATCCGAACTTAATAGAACGGTACTTTTCAACAGTTTCAAGTCCGATTTTCCGAAGGAAATCGTAGATATTGTCGCAGGACTGAACAACATAGCTTCAATAAAACTCCAGGAGACAAATCTCGATGCCGAACGTTACCGCAAACTTATAGTTTCTTATTCCAGCGACCCTCGGGTAATACTTATTAAGCTTGCAGACCGCGTGGAGGTGATGCGCAACCTCGACATATTACCCGCATCCAAGCACAAGTCCAAGATAATGGAGAGTATGCTACTCTATATACCGCTCGCTCACCAACTCGGACTTTACCGAATAAAAAGCGAACTGGAAGATCTTTTTCTCAAATATGCCGAACCGGAGCAATATCGTGCCATCACCAATAGCCTCAAGGCTACCGAAAGGGACCGAAATCTGCTGGTAAGCCGCTTTGTTAATCCCCTGAAAGATAAACTTAGCCGCAACGGCATCGAATATACGCTCAAGGCACGCACCAAGAGTGCTTATTCCATCTGGAAAAAGATGCAATCCCAGAAGGTACCCTTTGAAAAAACACACGATGTATTTGCCATCAGATTTATCATAGAATCTCCGCCCGATAGGGAAAAAGAACAGGAACTTTGCTGGCAAGTCTATTCTCTGGTGACCGAAAAATACCAGCCCGACACCTCACGTCTGCGTGACTGGATTACCGTACCCAAGGAAAATGGCTACGAATCCCTTCATACCACTGTACAATACAGGGAGGGTGTAACGATTGAAGTTCAGATCCGAACTGTCAGAATGGATTACGAGGCGGAGCATGGCCATGCATCACACTGGTCATACAAGGGCGTCAAAAGCGAAAGCGGAATCAGCAGTTGGCTTGACAGAGTGCGAATTATTATGCAGGACGGTAATGACCTGCAACAATATACCCAGGTCTCCCCTATTTTGCTCAACGAAATATTCGTTTTCACTCCTACAGGAGATCTCAGGCAACTCCCGGAAGGGGCAACTGTGCTGGATTTTGCATTTGACATCCACACCAACCTCGGAGTAAAGTGCTCAGGAGGCCGTATCAACGGGAAAATGGTCTCCATCAAGGAGAAGCTCAAGACCGGAGATGTAGTGGAGATCATAAGCAACAAAAACCAGAAACCCACCTCTGACTGGCTCAATATTGTCGTTTCCTCCAAAGCGAGGAGTAAAATCAAACAGAAACTCAAGGAGGAGGAAAACAAGAGGGCATCGATCGGGAAGGAAATTTTCGAAAGAAGACTTAAGAACTGGAAAATCGAGGTGAATGACGAAATTCTTCATGCCCTGATCAAGAAATATAAATACAGAACGCTCAACGAGTTTTACAGCGCTATCGGGGATGATTCCATTAACATGGTGGAAGTCAAGGAGTTTCTTTCCGATGACAAGAGGCAGGAAAAATTACCCGATACTATTGAGAAGGTTAGCAAAAGCAGTACGAAAGAGGAGTCGTCCGACTATCTGGTAATAGACGGAAAACTGGGAAACGTAGATTACAGGATGGCAAAGTGCTGTAATCCCATTTTCGGAGATGAAGTATTCGGTTTTGTCACCATCAGGGAAGGCATTAAAATCCACCGCATTTCCTGCCCGAATGCCGCACGCCTTATAGAATCTTACCCTTACAGGATACAGAGAGTGAAATGGAGGGAAAACGTCGGCAAAGGAAGTTTTCAAGTAACATTGCGTATAATGTCTTATGGTGATTTCGCCACCACTAATAATATAATAACAACCGTCAATTTGTTCAAAGCCTCCATACGCTCTTTCAATGTGAACGAAAAGAGAGGAGAGTTCGAAATAATGATGCAACTCTATGTTCCCAGCAATCTCGAACTGGATAAGATAATAGCATCACTCAAAAAGCTTGGGTATGTAAGACAGGTAACACGGCTATAGTATTGTATCATGACCGACAAACAGATACATATCAAAGGAGCCAGGGTCAATAATCTAAAGAACATTGACCTGAAAATACCGCGGAACAAACTGGTGGTTATCACCGGTGTATCCGGTTCCGGCAAATCTTCTTTAGCTTTTGATACGCTTTTTGCCGAAGGACAACGCCGTTTTGCCGAAAGTCTCTCCTCGTTTGCAAGGCAGTTTCTCGGCAGGATGAACAAACCGGCAGTAGACTACATCACCGGCATACCGCCGGCTATTGCCATAGGACAGCGTGTACACAGCCGCAATTCAAGATCTACGGTTGCCTCGAGCAGCGAGATTTACGACTATCTAAGACTACTTTATGCCAAGATTGGCAGGACATATTCCCCCATTTCCGGCAGAGAAGTGATCTGCGATACCCCTAAAAGCATCTCCGATTATATTTTATCCCTTGATGAAGGTAACACGGCACTAATATTGGCAGATATGGAATGGAAGGAGGATGGCAAGGTAGAAAAACTTCTGGATCTGAAGCAGGAGGGATTTGTCAGAGTCGCCTCATCAGAGGGGGCTATTTTCAGGATAGATGAGATCTTGCAAAACATGACGGATTTTGAAAAGATGGAACTCTATCTGCTCGTGGACTGTATCATCGTAAGTGACGACGAAGAGACACGCAATCGACTCCTTGACTCCGTTCAGACTGCATTTGCCCAGGGAAACGGACGCATAGCCGTTTTCAGCGGTGGCCTATTTAAAGAGTTTTCAAATATCTTCGAGTGTGACGGGATAGTATTCGATCGCCCGGCCGAACATATGTTCAGTTACAACAATCCGCTTGGCGCCTGTTCGGGGTGTGGCGGTTTCGGTAAGGTAATGGGTATTGACGATGCTCTTGTAATCCCGGACCCCTCTCTGAGCGTATATGAAGGTGCAGTAGCATGCTGGAAGGGAGAGACGATGAGCCGTTTTCTGAATGATTTCATAATGGAATCCGCACAAACCGGATTTCCGATCCACAAACCATATAACAAGCTTTCCCAACAGGAAAAAAATATACTGTGGGATGGAGTACAGGGCAGTACGGCCATCACTCCTTTCTTCAAGTGGATTGAGAGTAAAAAGTACAAGATACAATTCAACTATATGCTCTCCCGCTACTCCGGAAAGACTACCTGCCGTCTCTGCAAAGGAACCAGACTTAAGGAACAGGCTCGCTGGGTAAAAATAGGCGGCAAAGATATCACCGAACTGATGCAGATGCAGGTAGGAGATCTGGCTAAATATTTTGAAGCACTGCGGCCCGGATCCAAATCCGAAATCGAACTGGATAAATATGATTACAGTATAGCATCAAGGGCACTCAAGGAGATAGGACAGCGACTGGACTATATCAAATCCGTTGGACTCTCCTACCTTACCCTTGACAGGCCCTCTTCTACCCTCAGCGGAGGAGAAAGCCAGCGCATCGCCCTTGTAAGCTCTCTAGGCAACAATCTGGTGGGATCCATGTATATTCTGGACGAACCGAGCATAGGTCTTCACCCCAGGGATACCCGCCGCCTTATATCAGTACTGAAAAAACTCCGTGACCTCGGCAACACCGTGATTGTGGTGGAACACGACGAAGATATAATACGTGCTGCAGATCAACTCATCGACATCGGACCGCTAGCCGGCAAATATGGCGGCGAGGTTGTCTATCAAGGGCCAGTTACCGGTGAAAATAATTCATCACTCACACTCAAATACCTCTCTGAAAGAAATCTAACAAGTATTCCTCCTGCGAGGAGAAGATGGAACTACTCCATAGAGGTAGTAGGTGCCATGCAGAACAATCTGAAGAATATCAATGTCCGTTTTCCACTAAAATGTCTCACTGCAGTCACGGGTGTCAGTGGCAGCGGCAAATCTTCTCTGGTGGGAGATATACTGCATCCTGCACTTTACCGCCATATTCACCAGTTAGGAAGCAAACCCGGACTGTTTAAGGAACTGAGGGGAGATCTGGGCAGGGTAAGTTCGGTCGAATATATAGACCAAAATCCTATCGGCAAGAGTTCAAGGTCCAACCCCGTAACCTACCTTAAGGTCTATGATGACATTCGCAAGCTTTTTTCCGAGCAACCTTATGCAAAAATGAACAACTATGGACACTCCCATTTTTCATTCAATATTGACGGAGGACGTTGTCCTGAATGTCAGGGAGAAGGAGCGATCAAAATAGAGATGCAATTTATGGCAGATGTAACCATCACCTGCGAGGCATGCGGCGGAAAAAGGTTCCAACCCGATATTCTCGAAGTAAAATTTCAGGGAAAGAATATCAGCGATGTGCTAAATATGAGCGTAGATGAGGCCATAGAGTTTTTCTCAGCTCAAAACGACCTGACGGCAAAGAGGATTGCCGACAAACTTCGGCCCCTCCAAGATGTCGGGCTTTCCTATGTCAGTCTGGGGCAGAGCAGCAGTACTCTCAGCGGGGGTGAAAGTCAGAGAATCAAACTGGCTTCATTCCTCGGAAAGGAGTCCGCTTCAGGAAGTATTCTCTTTATATTTGATGAACCTACCACCGGACTTCATTTTCAGGATATAGAAAAACTGCTCAAGTCATTTGATGCTCTTATCGAAAAAGGACACTCTATAATTGTGGTAGAACACAACCTCGACATCATAAGGGCAGCCGACTGGGTTATAGATCTCGGTCCCGATGCCGGAGACAAAGGTGGCGAACTGGTATTCGAAGGCACGCCGGAAATGTTGGCTCTCCATCCGGAACTCCCTACAGGTGCTGCTTTGGCAGGAGTTTTCAGGAATCAGTTTCCACTATAGAGACTCTTTGACTATATTTGTAATTTAAAGAAGATGAAGACCCTATCCTTATTGCTTATACTTACATTGCTCTCCTTCTGCAACAGGCAGAGTGAAAGGGTCACAGGTACATCTCCTGAAAATGATAGGCTATGTAGTGCTATTGTACCTCTTCCGGATACCTCTTTCTCATCTGTCGAGGCATTGATATACAACATAACAATTTTCGATACAATCAACAGCGGAGTTCTCGAAAACTTAAGAGACATGTACGACTCCGTTCCGGGCATATTAACCTTTAGAGGTGGCCCATACAGAGATTTTCCAAAACACGGAAAAGTTGCGGGCAGACCGGAATCGATTAGTGTTGACTGGACCTTCAAGACTGCATTCGATACCACCAAAACACCTTACGGCATCTGGGGAGGCGGCACGGGATGGACCGGCCAGCCTCTACTGGCAGATTGGCCCGATGACCTTACCGGCAATTCCACCACAAACAAAGAAATTATCGTCGCTTCGCTCGCAGGTGAACTCTACTTTCTGGATTATTCGACCGGCCAACCCTCCAGAAACACAATCGATGTTTTCAATGTAATTAAAGGCACACCTTCACTTGACCCGACACTCAACGGTAATCTTTATGTGGGACAGGGAGTAGAGATCAATCCTCCTTTCGGAGCAATGGTAATAGACCTGCATAAAGATGCCATAACTCATTTCGTACCGAAAGACCCCAAGGCATGGCGCGGATGGGGTGCATATGACTCTTCACCTATTAGGGTAGGGCAATTTCTTTTCAGATTGGGTGAAAACGGCACGATATACAAATACCTTGTGGAACAGGGGACATTGAGTCTTCACTCCACCTTGAGATACAGAATCAAGGGTAAAAAGGCCCCCGGCATCGAATCCTCACCGGCAATCTATCGCAACTACGGCTACTTTACCGATAACAGCGGCAATGTGATCTGCTTCAATCTGAACAATCTCAAGCCGGTATGGAGATATGACAACCACGATGACAACGATGCTACACCAGTGCTTTGCGAGGAGATGGGCATCCCCTACCTTTACACATCCTGTGAGGTTGACAAACAGGATTCCATAGGCTTTTCCCATTTCATAAAATTAAATGCCCTGACCGGCGAAAAGGTTTGGGAAAACAAAATCGCTTGCCAAAAAGCATTCTCAGGGGAAAAATGGTCTGACGGAGGGATGTTTTCCACTCCGCTTCCCGGCATCGGAGATTGCAGTAATTATATTTTCACATGCATAGTTACACACATTCCTGCATTCAAGGGTATTTTTATGGCCATTGACAAAAACACAGGAAAAACCATATACAGCATTGACCTCAAACGCTACGCCTGGTCCTCTCCCGTGCCGATGCTGGATTCCGAAGGAAAGATGTATATCTTTGCAGCTGACTGTTGGGGATATGTTTATCTGATTGAAGGTGTCACCGGAGAGGTACTTCTTACACAAAAGGTAGGCATTAATTTCGAGGGGTCTCCGATAATAGTGGACAATACTGTCATTATCGGTTCCCGCGGAGATGAGATTTACAAGATTTCAATTTATTGATAAAAGAGATAGATTATGGATAGAACATGGAAAGAGATAACGGACATAGCTCTCCCGACGCCACGCCGCACAGGAGGGACGCCCCTGATGGAGGCTCTCAACCGTAGGGAATCCTCCAGAGAACTGACCTCAAAGCCACTTGACTTACAGACACTTTCGGATCTGCTCTGGGCTGCCTGGGGTTATAACCGAGATCACAAGCGCACGGCTCCCTCATCACACAACCGACAGGAAATTGACCTTTATGTCTTTCTCGAGAGCGGCACCTACATCTATGATGCTGCGGGCAACCGTCTGCTGCTCCACGATAAAGATGACCTTCGCAGTCTCACCGGTACTCAAGATTTTGTAGGCTCTGCTGCAGTAGAAATTGCGATGATCGCCGATACATCAAAAATCAAGGGCAAGACACCCCAGGGCACGATTGAGGCCATATACGCAAATACCGGTTTTATCTCCCAAAATATTTATCTTTTCTGCGCCCAGGCAGGGCTGGGAGGTGTTACCCGCGCCATGGTTCCGAAAGAAGAACTGGCACAAAGATTGCGGCTCAGCAATAGTCAGGTGATAACACTCGTCCATACCGTAGGATATAAAAAATGAGACCCCAAAATGGAACAACTAAGGATACTTTTTGAACAATTTACAGGAGAACAGCTACTATCAACGGAAGAACTTCCCTCATCCGGCAGCAACAGGCGCTATTTCCGCCTAAAAGGCAAAACCCGCTCTCTTATCGGAGCACAGGGCACCTGCGTGGATGAAAATATTGCTTTCATTACCATTGCCAGACACTTTCGCAAACAGGGACTTAACGTACCGCAGGTGTACAACTGTAGTGAAGACAATATTTATTATCTGCAAGAAGACCTTGGTGACGACACACTTTTCAGCCGAATAGCACAGGGACGTGAGAGCGGAAAATATTCTCACAAAGAGAAGGAATTGCTCCTAAAGACAATACGAAAACTGCCTTCAATCCAGTTTGAAGGTGCAAGAGGACTTGATTTCTCAGTATGTTATCCTCAGCCGGAGTTTGACGAAAGGATGATATTCTTTGACCTCAACTACTTTAAGTATTGTTTTCTCAAGGCTACCAGAATCCAATTCAGCGAAATCGAGTTGCAGAATGATTTTGATAAAGTATCTCAGGTGCTGATGCATAATATGTCAGACACGTTCCTATATCGTGATTTTCAAGCCAGGAATGTGATGATAGTGGACGATGAACCCTATTTTATCGATTTCCAGGGAGGACGCAAGGGACCTATCTTTTACGATGTGGCATCATTTATATGGCAGGCAAAGGCCTGTTATTCGGAAAATCTCAAAAATGAACTTATTGAGGCTTATCTGGATGCTCTTAAACAATACATTCCTGTTGACAAAAAACAGTTTCGCGCCACTCTACGCCATTTTGTGCTCTTCAGAACGTTACAAGTACTGGGAGCATATGGTTTCAGGGGGTATTTTGAGAAAAAACCACATTTCCTGCAGAGTGTGCCATTTGCAATAGACAACCTCAGAAAACTTCTTGTCGAACCATTTGTAGAATATCCCTATCTGTCACAAATTCTCGGTGAGCTGACCCGCATGCGTGAATTTACGGAGATGGGTGTTGACAGGCATCTTGAGGTTAAAATCTACAGTTTTGCCTACAAGAAAGGAATTCCCAACGATGTCAGCGGCAATGGAGGCGGCTATGTCTTCGATTGCCGTGCTCTGGAAAATCCCGGAAAGTATGACCATTTCAAGCATTTTACCGGTCTGGACAAAGAGGTAGCCGATTTCATGGAGGCGGAAGGTGGGGTTCAAAAATTTCTTACTAAGGTTTACTCACTCGCTGATACCCATGTCCAGAGATATATAGAGCGCAAGTTTACCCATCTGATGTTTTCTTTCGGTTGTACCGGAGGCCAGCACCGGTCTGTCTATTGCGCCCAGCATTTGGCAAGACATTTGGCCAGTAAATTCAATATAAGGATTCACGTTTACCATCGGGAACAAGGTCTGGAGCAGGAGTTTTGAGATGAAACCTTACGCTCTGATATTCGCCGCAGGTCTGGGAACAAGACTCAAACCGCTGACTGACATGATGCCCAAGGCACTTGTGCCTGTCGGGGGTATTCCGTTGCTGGAGAGAGTGATTCTTCGTCTAAAGGAGGCCGGATACCGCCATATTGTAATCAATGGCCACCATTTTGCAGAGCAAATTATAGATTTTATAGAGGAGAAAGAGTCATTCGGGATTTCGATTGCAATATCGGATGAAAGAGCCCTGTTGCGCGAGACCGGTGGCGGCATAAAGCATGCTGCCCACCTGTTGAAGTCCGACCATTTCCTGGTTCACAATGTAGATATCATATCCAATCTGGACCTTTCCCTTTTCGAAGAAAAATACCTGGAAACGGAAAAAGATCATAACGATTCCGAAAGGCCTCTTCTGGCAACGATTTTGGTGAGTGAGCGTAAGACGACGCGTTTTTTTCTCTTTGACAGTTGTAACAATCTGGTCGGCTGGACCAATATCGCCACCGGTGAGGTTCGTTCTCCGTTTCCGGGACTTGATCCCGGCAAATGTCGTAAACTTGCCTTTGCGGGTATCCACAACATATCCAAGAGAGTTTTTCCGCTTATGGAGAAGTGGCCTGAACGCTTTTCAATTGTAGATTTCTATATCGGGAATTGTGACAAGTATATTATAAAAGGAATCGAAATACCCGGACTTTCAATCCGCGATGTGGGCAAAATTTCTGATCTGAAGCAACTTAATTGCTAGTCTGATCTCTTTCAAACCGGTCACATACAGAAATTGTCTCGTGAAGCATGCTGCAACGGGGAATTTATTTAACCATCCCGTATAAATCTCATATCCCGGATAGATTGTATCAAGTTATATCTTGAACTAAAAGTCAACCGATTTGCTCCTTCCTTCCCTTTTTGACGCAAAATTGTGTTTTTACCCACTAAAATGTTAACTTTATAGTTTAAAGTAAAAACAACAATTATAAATATACTATCCATGAAACGTACATTAATTATGCTTGCAGGAGCAATCACAATCCTCAGTTGTGCCGGTTGCGGCAGCGAAACCAAGTTTAAGAGCATCGATGATATCGAAAAATACCGCACCTATTACAATGAATCACTCAAAGAACTCTCCGACGTATCTTATCACGGGCGTAGCAATTATGGAGATGGCAACATCAAGGCAGCTGTGTACCTGATAGGCGAACTGCAGAAGATGGGTATAGGTCCGATGGTTGACGAGATTGGAGCAGAACCCCAACAGGCTACACCTCCCTTCAAAGGTACCGCCTCACCTTGTGGCCCTATGCGCTTTGAAGGAGCTCCCGATGACCAAATGGCATATCTTCAACACTACTACTTACCGCTGAATGTAATGCGTGGTGCAATGCAGGTCATAGTTGACGGAAACGCACTTGTTCCGGCCGTTGACTTCGTCGCAAAGGAATTTTCCCCCACCTGCAAAGGCGAATTTGCACTCGCATATCCCGGTGTTGATAAATACACTTCCGTGAAGGAGCTCGCTGATCATATCAACAGTGGTATTTACAAAAATAAATTCGTAGTCATAGAATGGGAAACCTACAAGGAGAAAATAGGTACAAACTATTTTGAAAGGTACCGTGAATTTATGGATATGCTCAAGGCTGATAAGGTTGCCGGAGTTATCTATAGGACAGAGTCCAGATTCCCTTTTTTCAAAGCACGTTCCTATTATGTGACGTCCGTACCTGCATTATGCATATGGAACGGACTTGCGGATGGAGCTAAGAAAATCAGAGTGAATATGGAATGTGAGTTGATTGAGCGTCACGACGCCCATAATGTTCTGGCATCAATCAAAGGCACAAAATATCCCGAAAGGCGTTATCTTCTGATGGGTCATTTCGACCATCTCGGCTATATGGGAATCGACAATGTGCACCCCGGTGCCAACGACAATGCTTCAGGTCCCAGCATGATGCTTGCCCTGGCA
This sequence comes from Bacteroidota bacterium, assembly GCA_029567375.1. Classification (GTDB taxonomy): domain Bacteria; phylum Bacteroidota; class Bacteroidia; order Bacteroidales; family UBA932; genus Cacconaster. The sequence goes on from JAKQLB010000352.1 coordinate 15,356, forward strand.
AAATATTTCTCCGAGAATCCCCCCGAGTCAACCATTGACTTCGCCTTTTTCGATGCTGAAGAGTGCAATCTGCTCGGTTCCTACTATTACAAGACCAATCCACGCTACCCTCAAGAAAATATAAGATATATCCTAAATTACGACATGGTTGCAGATACTCCTGAGTCGATCTATCTTCAGATTCCTGAAGAGGGTATGGCAGGTTACGAGCTGATACAGAAAATCAATATGAGTTTTGAAGAGCCTTTCAATTTCATATTGGACGATATAGTGGATGACAGTGACAACTATTTCTTTGCGCTTGACGGAGTCCCTTCCATCTATTTCCATACTGAAGGCAAGTACAAAGATATTTACCACACACCGTTTGACACTTATGAAAACATCTCCGACATAGGATTTGAACGCTTATTCACCCTTTCAATCAACTTTATAGAAAAGTATTGAGAATAGTCTACATAGGGTCCCAATTTGGTATTTAGTACACTAATCAGTAGATTTGCAGGCTATTTTTAAGTCTTAACACGAAGAATATCATGTTGAACCGTTCATATTGTTCTGACAAATATCAGTACACGATGGGAAAGTCATACTACGACAGTGGGATGAAGGATACCATCGGTATATTCAATCTCTTTTACAGAACAGCTCCCGATAACAACAACTGGGCTGTGGTCAGCGGTATCAGCGAAGCACTTGAAATGATTGCCGGACTTGGTTCGGAGGATGAGTCTTTCTTCGAGAAATTCCTCCCCGGAGATGGGTATGCGGAGTTTCGTTCCTATCTCGCAGGAATGAAATTCACCGGTCAGGTATATGCGATGAAAGAGGGTGAGATTGCATTTCCAAAACAACCGATAATTACCGTTGTAGGCCCCATTATAGAGGCGCAGGTACTTGAGACGCCACTCCTCTGCATAATGAACCACCAGATGGCAGTAGCCACAAAAGCTTCCCGCGTCACACGAAGCACTCCCAAACCGGTCAGTGAATTTGGCTCGCGCAGGGCACATGGTCCTTGGGCCGCCCAGTATGGCGCCAAAGCAGCTGTTATTGGCGGATGCCAAAGCAGTTCCAACATTCTCGCCGGTATAGAGTGCGGATTTGAATCAACGGGCACAATGGCCCATAGCTATACTACATCATTCGGCTGCTCCATTGAGGGTGAATACAAAGCCTTTGACACTTACATAAAGACACACAAAAACGAGCCGCTAATCCTGTTGATCGACACCTTTGATACCCTTAAATGCGGTCTAAAAAATGCAATCAAAGCCTTCCGGGCCAATGGTATCGACGATTCCTATCCCCAGGGCTATGGAGTGCGTCTCGACAGCGGAGACTTAACCTATCTCTCACAAAAGTGTCGTGAAGCACTTGACGAAGCGGGACTCACAAAATGCAGGATATTTGCAACAAACTCTCTCGACGAGTATATCATTTCCGACCTTGAGAAGCAGAATGCCCGCATTGACAACTATGGCGTGGGCGATGCAATTGCCACTTCCAAACACAATCCCTGTTTCGGCAATGTCTACAAACTAGTGCAGGTGGGCAATGAACCGGTACTCAAACGCTCTGAAGATAAAATAAAACTGATCAATCCGGGATTCCAGATTACCTACCGTCTGATTCAAAAAGGACGTTTTGAAGCCGATGTAACCTGTCTCAGAGGTGACTCCTTTGCCAAAATCATAGAAGCCGGGGAAGAACTTACAATCGTGGACGAGATGGATGTGAGCAAGTTCACCACCTTCCCTGCCGGTTCATATACATTCCGCAAACTCCAGGAGCTTATATTCGACAATGGAAAAATTCTTCCGGACAAACGCACCGTTCAAGAAAAGAGAGAGTACTATAGGGCAAATCTCGCCTGCTTTGACGAAACGCAGACCCGTATTCTCAATCCTCACTTCTACAAAGTGGATATCTCCGATGACCTCTATGACCTGAAAATGAAAATTATCAACAGGATTATCCTGCAGATCAATGCAATGGAGGAGATGGAGGACACCAGTGGTACCAGAAGATACACTCACGTGGTGGTGGATATGCTCTACGACTTTATTGACGGCTCCCTGGCTTGCACAAATGCTGAAAAAGCAGTGGAAGAGAGTGTCAAATATATTGATGCTCACCCGGGTCAAAGGGTTCTCTATGTGCTGGACAATCATCCTGAGAATCACTGTTCGTTTAAAAATAATGGGGGTATCTGGCCGGTACACTGCGTCCAAAAGACACGTGGAGGTGATATTCACGCTCGGTTTTATCGCATAGAGAATGAAGCCAACAGGCCTTCCCGCGACAACAAGTTTTACAAGGGCTGCAATCCCCGTAAAGAGCAATACTCCGGATTCGAAGGACGTGACCGCGAAGGCATTGAACTTAACTCCTGCCTCAGCAAGGATGTCATAGTGAGCGGTATTGCCACAGAGTATTGTATTCGCGAGACCTGTTTTGACCTGGTCAAGTCAGGACATAATGTGTTCCTGCTTGAGAAAGCGCTCGCTTATATAGATGAGAAAGGACACGAAAAAACCTTAAGGGAACTGGCAAAAATCGGAGTAAAAATCATATGAAAGAGCTATGAACTACATCGGAATAGATCTGGGCGGCACCAAAGCAGTCGGAGCCATTTTTAACAAAGAGGGGGAGATTCTACTCCAAAAACATGTGCTTCTCGAAAACAGAAGTGGTGCTGAGGTTGGTGCACTCGTATGTGACCTCTGCTGGGATCTGTGTGACGAGGGTTGCATAGCACAAGGAGCACCTCTGAGCATCGGGGTCTGCATTCCGGGCATTTCCTACTCCGATACAGGATGTGTATGGGCCCCGAACATTCCCGGATGGGAGAATTACCCTCTTCGCGACGAATTACTTAAAGTTGCACCACAAGCTACTGTTACCATCGAAAGCGACCGTACCTGCTATATATTGGGCGAAGTTCAGATGGGTTGTGCAAAGAGGTGTCGCAATGCGATCTTTATAGCTGTCGGCACCGGTATCGGAGCCGGAATTCTAATTGATAACCGTGTGCTACACGGCCATTCGGATATCGTCGGAGCAATCGGATGGCTTGCCCTAAAGCCACCCTACACAGACGAATATGACGAATGCGGTTGTTTTGAGACATACTGTTCCGGAGAGGGCTTAGCTAAACAGGCGCGCAAATTCTTAAGGGAAAACAAAGAGTATCGTGAAGAACTCCGTAAACATAGCATCGAAGATATCACCTCCTATCACATTTTTGAGGCATACGACAATGGAGATCCTCTTGCCAAAAGGGTGATAGAGGAGGCAATTGAAATGTGGGGCATGGCCACGGCCAATCTCATAAGCATATTCAACCCCGAGAAGGTAATTTTCGGAGGAGGAGTCTTTGGTCCGGCGGTTAAATTTATTCCTCAAATCCGCCGCGAAGCAGAAAAATGGGCCCAACCCATAAGCATGAAACAGGTAGAAATCACATCAACAGCGCTGCCCAAGCTCGCAGGACTCTACGGAGCCGGAGCGGTAGCCATCAAATATGCAAAATAACGGATTATGACACAAAAGACTAATGTCAAAGTAATAATTGCCGCTCAAATCGGCATCTTCTTTTTCGGAGTTGTGTTCTTTGTACTGGGCACAATTCTAAACGCACTGGGCCTGACCCCCGCTCAAAGCTCGACTCTGGCCAGCTCGCTCCCTCTGGGAGTACTTTTCGGTTCACTCGTATTCGGTCCAATCATTGACAGATACGGTTACAAGATACTCCTGATCATTGCTGCGGCAATGGGTGTTGTGGGTCTTGAGATACTTGCTTTCACCAACTCCTTTGGGGCAATGGTAACTGCCATACTCCTTATAGGTACCTGCGGAGGAATGCTCAACGGATCCACCAGCGCCCTGATTTCCGACTCTTCCGAAGGAAAAGCCAGGACCTCCAATCTCTTTGTCCTCGGTCTGGTCTATTGCATCGGAGCCATTGTCATTACCCTGATAATGACACTCCTCTATGATGTTGTTGACTATCACAAAGTTCTTATGATAATGGGTTTTTTCATGGCAGCCGCCATGCTCTATTTCATCATGATAAAATTCCCCGAAGCCAAATGCAAGCAGGGCATCTCGTTCAGGAGCGTGATCAAGATGATTAAGGAACCCACCCTTATTATTTTCAGCCTTGCACTGGCGTTCCAGAGCGGTCTTGAAGCCCTTGCAGCTACATGGACCTCAAAATATCTTGCAGATATAGGGTATATTGGGAAAATGGCACTTGTGGCATCGATTTTTATTCCTGTCGGACTTGCAATAAGCAGAGCCTCTCTGATCGTTATCTCCAGAAAGGCCTCCAGCAAGGCAATTGTGCTAACAAGCATGGCAATAGCCGTTGTAGGTATCATTTGCCTCTTTACTGCCAACAACTCAATAATGACCATTATAGGTACAACACTTATCGGTATGGGTCTTGCAGCTACATTCCCAGCCACATTCGGCATACTCGGAGAGAAGTACAGCGAGATGTCGGGCACGGCATTTAGTTTTGCCCTGACCATCGCTCTTATCGGCAACACTTTACTCAATAAACTTGTGGGAACACTCGGAACAGGTTCCCTCCTCTATGTGATGCTCGGATCCATCGTATTGCTTGTGGTATTATTCTTGATAGGATGTTCTACCATTAAGCCTGAAAAGGTAATAAAAGGGTAAATAGATTGATTTAATGCCATCGATGGTCAGTAAAAGAGTTGTAATAGTGCTGCTGGCGGTATTGTGTCTGGTCGTTGTCTCATATGGACGCGGCCGTTACACTATTACTATCGGTCAACACACTATTCCCGCTTTTCGCGACACCATTCCTATTGTTCAGGATACCATTCCTGTTTTTCGTGACACAATTCCTGCCATGAAAGATAGTGCTGCGATTTCAGCAACACTGTCAGCCACCGATACAATAGCGGCCTCATCTGACACTCTGACCTATCCCTACGGCATTATGGAGATAGATACGATGAATTTTTGGAAATGCATTGATACACTTACCATACACTATCTTGACTCCACATATACCGCCTACTTTGATTCTCTTGCGCTCCATCTTCCGGATGCAAAGGATATAAAGAGGGCAGAAAGAAGAATCGCCAGAGAGTACCGCGACAGCGTTAGACTGGCGACGCCCCGTATTTTGGACAGCTATATCATCCCCGATTCGCTCCACTACCGGCGCATGCTCACCTGGACCCACGAGCAGGATTTCAACGACATTACCCTCATGGAAATAGATACCTCCTTCCAGTACAGGTTCAACGACTATCCCTTCCTGCGTAATGACGTCAATGGCACATACCTTGGCACTATCGGCTCAGCAATGCAGTATCACAACTTTATTAAACGGGAAAAGCTGGATGTATTTCCGATGTTCGAACCCTATATGGGCTACTTCTACACGCCGGAAAACATACCACAATACAACACCAAATCTGCATATACGGAACTTGCATATTGGGGGACACCCTTCGCCACTCAGCAACTGGAGGAGTCCTGTGTCAAAATCCTCACCACCCAGAATATCACACCTGCGCTAAACCTCTCCTTCCTATACAGACAGTACGGATCGAAAGGTATGCTCAAGGATGAAGCTACCAACAACCGTTCATACGCCATTGGACTCAATTATCTCGGCAAAAAATACCTTCTCAACGCCGGGTTTATCAGCCAGGCGGTAATCCGTTCCGAAAATGGCGGTCTGCAAGACTCATTCTGGATCAGGGACACCATCGTGGATGCCAAATCCATTGAAGTCAATCTTCAGAATGCCGACAATCTGCTCAAACGAAGAACTGCATATCTAACCCACACCTACACCATACCTATGAATTTCTTCCGCAAGAAGGACTCGCTTTCGGTAGGAGAAGGTACCGTTGCATACATAGGACATAGCGCCGAGTACTCGAGATATGGAAAAGTCTACACTGACAACATCGCTGAAAACGACATTCGCGGTCGTAATTTCTATCTAAACCAATTCTATCTCAACAATATATCCAGCAGAGACTCTCTGGGAACGGAACGGTTTGAAAACAAAGCTTTCATACGTCTGCAACCATTTGCTCACGATGCCGTGTTATCCAAAATAGACGTTGGAGTCGGCTACCAGATGCTCTCCATCTACAGCTTCGATCCATCGCACTATCTGAGCGGAAATATCAACGAGCGTCACAATAATCTCTACCTCTATGCCGGAGTTTCAGGACAATACCGAAAATACCTCTCATGGAATGCCGACGGCAAATACACCTTTGCCGGATACAATCTCAATGATCTCGACATTGGAGGAAAAATCAGATTTTCATTCTACCCTATAGAGGATGGTATCCATATTACAGGTCGATTACGCACCACACTGACGGAACCTCACCCTTTTCATCAAAAGATCTATACCAACCACCACAAATGGCACAATGATTTTACAAAAATCTCCGACAGCAGGGTCGAGGCTTCTCTCGATATTCCAAAATGGCAGACACATGCCAGATTTGATTATGCCCTGGTGAGCGGACTTATCTATTATGACACTCTCTCGATAATAAGACAAGTGAGCAAGCCCTTAAGCATCATTTCGGCATCTTTGGAACAGAACATCCGACTTTGGATACTCCATCTGGACAATCGTGCCCTGTTCCAGATGGCATCTGACGGGGAGGCGCTCCCGCTACCGAAACTTTCCCTCAATCTCAAATATTATATAGAATTCAACGTGGTCAAGGATGTGATGAGAATGCAAATAGGTCTCAACGCCCTCTTCCACACCAAATATTATGTTCAATCGTACAGCCCCGACCTAGGAGTATTCCATAACCAGCAAAAGGAACTCATAGGAGGCACCCCATATTTCGATGCATTTGTCAATGTACAGTGGAAAAACGTAACCCTGTTTGTCAAGTACACCAATACATTCAAAGGGTGGCCTCAGGCGGATTATTTTTCGGCCTACAACTACCTAAGACCTGAAAGGGGCTTCAAATTTGGCATCTGGTGGCCATTTTACATTAGATAACAGCATGACCAAAAAGGACATTTACTTTTTCGGAAAATGTTTGCTCGTAATGGTCATAGTGATCGCTATCAAACTTATAACTCCGGAGCACCGAAGCAAACGCAATACTTATCACATATATCGCAAGGACACTCTTGTGTTCAGCATTATACCGGACCGCCAAAGTCGTCAGGGAGGATTCAATCGCGAATTAATAGAGAGATTTGCAGAGTACAATGGCTCTGAATCTCTCATAGTACCTTCTGTCGGTAGTAAACTGGACTGGAAATACCTTGTCGATGGAAAGTATGACATGCTGGTCTTCAGTATGAACGATTCAATCCCCGAGCAATATGCTTCCAAAGTGATTGTGACACGTGAAACCGGCGGCAGAGATGCCTGTGCAGTAAAAGTCGGCAATAAACGGCTGCTCAACAGTTTCAATTTCTGGCTTTCCGATTTCAAGTCGGACGATACCTACAGGCAGATGGTCTTCAGATTTTTCAGGTCATACCGTTTGAGCGCAATGCCGGAGGGATTTGATCATAAGAGTGCCATTTCCCCATACGATTACATTATCAAGAAATACAGCAACTACATCAATGCAGACTGGAGGCTTATCAGCGCCATTATTTACGAAGAATCACGTTTCATTCACTCTTCATCATCGGCAAAGAATGCACGTGGTCTGATGCAAATCAAAGAGTCAACTGCAGCCATTTACGGCGTGGATGACATTCTTGATCCGGAACTCAACATAAAAGCAGGAACGCTCCATTTCGACTACCTTTTCAACCTTTACCGAAAAGAGGGCTTGGACTCCGCCAATGTGATAAAATTTGCACTTGCATCCTATAATGCAGGTACCGGACGCATCAAACAATGTCGCGAACATGCCGCATCTATAGGACTTGACCCTAATGATTGGGAGGAAGTGGTAAAGGGCTTCGAATCGATGCCCGATTTCAAAGGGACTCAGACGACAAGGTATGTGAGAAATGTCATAGACCTCTTCGAACGCTACAAACAAGTGGTGGAATAGTGTGTAGTGGGGAGTGTGTAGTCTGTAGTGGGAAATGTGTAGTGGGGAGTTTTGCAGAGGTGCGGGTTCTGTAACACTTTTGACTGAGAATATAATAATCAAAATTGCTGAAATCATAAAAAAAACTTTATGTAAAGTTTTTATTAAGTAAAAGAAATAATTATCTTTGTGCATAATTATCACCCTTAGGTGGAAAAGACTAAGGCTCGCCACTTCAGTAATGAAGTGGCTTATTTTTATGACAATCATGTTGGAAATGAAGGGAAAGCAAAGGGTCATTGTCTATATTGATGGTTTCAATTTCTACTACGGACTTAAATCAAACAAAAGATGGCGTAAATACTATTGGCTTGACATAGTTAAGCTTTTTGAGAGGTTCATGCGCCCCAATCAGATATTAATTGCGGTCAAATATTTCTCAGCCAAGCCAGACGACTTAGAACAAAGCAGGCGACAGAATGCGTTCTTCCAAGCTAATAGGGAGACTCCAAAATTCTGTTTAATTTTAGGCAAATACATTAACAAGCAGATTAAATGCTACAGATGTGGAAATATTATTTACACACACGAAGAAAAAGAAACTGATGTGAGGATAGCAACTCAGATCGTTGCAGATGCATACCAAAAAAAATGTGAAGTAACTATTATCGTTTCTGCTGATAGTGATATGATTCCCGCTATTGAAATTGCAATACAAGCAAGGCAAAAGGTGTTTGTCTATTTTCCTCCCAATCAGTATTCAAGTAACTGGGCTTCTATGGGGATAGGAAATCCGACACTACTGATACGCTATGAAAGCAGATTTCGTCAGAGTCTTTTTCCGGATGTTGTTCATCTTTCAGTTCCTGATTACGACTTACAAATACCGGAGAAATGGAAAAAATATAAATAATATACGTACCACGCAACACGTACCCCAAATCAATTCACCCGCATCGTTTTGTCCGGGCTTACGCGGCTTATGAAGAGAGTGGATATCGAGATAATTAGCATGATCACTACTGCCGAAATGATATTGAGCAAAAGAATATCCACGAAAGAGAGCTTTATAGGAACAAAACTTACGAAATAATTGGTGGGATTGAGCTTGATGATTTTGAATTTCCATTGGAGGAAACAGATAAGGAGTCCAATAATATTACCCCAGATCATTCCTTTTCCTACAATTGAAGCCGCTTTCAGCAAGAAAATGTTGCTGATGTTTCGATTGCGCATACCAAGGGATTTGAGCAGGCCTATCATCGATATTTTTTCAAAAAGAATAATCAGAATCGCAGATATCATGTTGAAGCCTGCCACAACCATCATCAGCAGCAATACCATCAACATATTTAGATCCAGCAGAGCCAGCCAGTCAAAAAGATTGCCCAAAATGCGTGTGAGGGGCATAGTAAACATTGCATCATCTTCATCAGTGGAGTTGACGTAGAGTATCTCTTCGATTTCGGCATTTGCCTGCTTAATATCAGTGTCCGGATCTATGGCTATCTCAAATGAAGATACCTGATTTTTGCTCCATCCGTTGATGCGTTGCGCATGTCGTTTGTCCACCAGGGCCATGGTCATGTCCAAATCCTCAAGTTGAGCATCATAGAGGCCGCAGATACGGAATTTCCTCACTTTAACCTCATCTTTTATAAAATAAGTTACCAGATCATCTCCGGCGGAACAGCCGATGCGGGAGGCCAAGCGGCGTGAGATGAGCACATCATTAGAGATTCTTCTGCTATAATCCGGCAAGTCTCCTTCATAAAGGCAATTCTCAAAAAAAGTAAGGTTGTAGAGTGAATCCACCCCCTTGAAATAGAGTCCGTTGATATCATCTTTACTCTTGATCATCCCGGAACAATAAACCACTCCGTCCACGCTTTTGACATATTTTTGATCCAAGATGGCGTTCCGATAGGAAAAAGAGTCGCTCAGAGGATAAAGTTCGTTGATCGGAGATTCGCCGGGGGCTACCAACATTACCGAACCCATAAAACCCGTGGCCTTTGATCGGATTTCCGATTTGAAGCCCGCGACGATGGCCACCGCCACTATCATAATGAGGATGCTGACCGCTACGGAGATTGAGCCGATACGGTTGCTGATGATACCCATTCTACCTCTGCCGGAGCCTTCGGTACCTATCCTGCGAGCTATGAAAAGGTGGAAATTCATTTGGTAAAATGAAATTCAATCACTCTCTTCCACTCTTCGCCAGCAGCGAGCAATGTAGAAGGGAAATTGGGCTGGTTGGGAGAATCGGGAAAAGATTGGCACTCAAGCGCAACGCCATAATAGTCATCATATTCGGCTCTGCTCTTGGATTTGGGGCTACCCTTGAGCCAGTTACCGGTATAAATCTGGATACCCGGCGCATCGGTGCTGACTATGAGTTTACGACCGCTGACCGGATCGGATAGTTCGGCTACCTTGCGTACCACTCCTTTCTGCCATCCGTCCACCGCCCAGCAATTGTCGTATCCTTTGCCGTAGCGAAGTGCCGGAAAATCGTCAAAAAGATGTTCCCCTATTCTGACCGGAGTCCTGAAATCCATCGGAGTGGCTTCCACCGGAGCAAGTATGCCCTTCGGGATGAGTATTTCATCCGTAGGGAGATAATGAGAGGCTTCAAGTTGCAAGGTGTGATCTTTTATATCTCCCCTACCCTCACCTTTAAGGTTAAAATAGGCGTGGTTGGTGAGATTGATGACCGTATCGGCATCGCTCTTAGCACGGAAAATGATGGTCAGACGAGACTCTTCGTCCCAGCTGTAGATGACTTCTGCCATTACATTTCCGGGGTATCCGGCATCACCATCGGAACTTTCGAGAGCAAAGGAGACCTCATTACGATTTTGAACGCCAAACCAAATACGGTTTGCCCAGCATTCCTCTCCAGGGCCTCCGTGGAGATGGTTGGGGCCGTTATTTATTGAAAGAGAATAATCTTTTCCCGCAAGGGAAAATTTGCCGAAGGCTATCCTGTTTGCATATCTTCCCGGCACCTTTCCCATACAGGGACCATCACAAAAATAATCCTCCGGCTTTGCATAACCCAGGGCTACATCAGCCATATTGCCATCCTTGTCGGGTACGATGACCGAAATAATACCCGCACCCAGGTTGCTGAGGGTGACACTCGCACCGCTACTGTTGGTTAGAGTAAAACATTTAATGTCCGAACCTACCATTGCCTTGCTCCATCTGAAATAACCACATCAATTACGCGCGGATCCTTGCCGAAGCGCTTCTGATAAGCCTCACGCACCTTTGCAACATACTCATCATGGTTTTCATTTTTCACCATTGCAAGAACACAGCCGCCAAAGCCGCCGCCCATCATTCTTGCACCCAGAACTCCCTCTACACTGCGGGCAATCTCCACTATAAAGTCGAGCTCCTCACAACTTACTCCATACTCTTTACTCAAACCTTCGTGGGTACGGAACATCTTTTGGCCAAACAGAGCATAATCACTCCTCGACAAATCCTCACAGCCATCCAAAAGGCGCTGATTCTCACTAATAACAAAATGGCACCTCCGATATACCTCGGGATCCATTTCTCCCTTGTGAGCATCAAGATCTTCGAGAGCAACATCCCGAAGCAGCTCCACCCCTTCCTTATACTTTGCTATGACAGCGACACCCGCCTCACACTGGGCACGACGCACATTGTACTCCGAAGAGGCAAGCGAATGTTTGACCATCGTATCTATAAGCACCAGTCTTATGCCTTCGGGCTCAAAAGGAAAAAGCTCATACTCTAGCGAACGGCAGTCAAGTCTTATTACCTTTCCGGCTTCTCCAAAAAGGGAAGCAAATTGATCCATTATGCCGCAGCGGACACCAACATAATTGTGTTCCGTCATCTGACCGATCTTTGCCAATTCCCTTTTATCAAATCCAAGTTTGAAAATGGTATTGAGAGCCGTTCCAAAAACCGACTCAAGGGCCGCGGAAGAGGATATTCCCGCTCCGAGAGGAATATCTCCGCCAAATACCGCATCAAAACCTCCCGGGGAAGCACCCCTTTTCTTCATCTCCTGAATTACACCATAGACATAGGATGCCCACTGCTGTTTCGGTTTTTCACCGTCAACATCGAATGAAACACTCTCATCGTAATCTATGGAATAGAGATTTACGGTAGAAGTCCCGTTGGGTACTATTGCCAGGGAAATGCATTTGTCTATGGATGCAGGCAGTACGAAGCCGCCGTTATAATCGGTATGTTCTCCTATGAGATTGATACGTCCCGGCGCCGAGAAAATGGAACAATCGGAATGACCGAATTTTTCCTTTATACTCTTTTTGAGAATTGCTGAATCTATCATTGTTATCTGTCTTAATTTGCTTTGATTATGATTTGTGCCGTTTCGAGTCCCTCTGAATAGGCCTTAAGTGACATACTGCCACGATACTCATGTGAAGTAACTATTGCCGTCAGACGGCCGCTGAAAGCGGGCATTACCGGCTCTTGGAATGGGTAGAGACAAGTTGGGTCACCATTTGCCACGGCTACAAATTCTCCGGCTCCCTTCACCTCAAATCGTATCTCATTGGAAGCATTGGGACATAAATTCCCATCTTTGTCAACTATACTGACATAGACGTAAGCCAAATCCCTTCCATCAGCTTCAATCTTATTGCGACTTGTTTCAAGCACTATCGAGTGCGGTTCACCGGCAGTTACGATACTTTGACGCATCTGTTCACGTCCCCTCTCGTTATACGCCACAACCTCTATCTCGCCGGGCTGATAGACCACATCCGGCCAAATAAGTCTGTATCTGGCCATAAGAGAATCTTTATCAATTTGTGAGAGGTCAACATCGGCAAGGGAGTAGCTGCCTTTTGAGACAACGCCCTGTGAAACCCCATTGACAAAAAGCTCAGCTGAAGGAAAGTCCGTATAACACATTACGGGGATAGTTTCCCCTTCATGTCCTTCCCAGTTCCAATGGGGTAAGAGATGAAGCGTATGGTCATCTTCGTTCCATTGTGAGCGGTAGAGATAATATCTGTCTTTGGGAATAGATGCCAGATCTATTATACCGAAAAGCGAACTGTGATTGGGCCAGGAATCCGTATTATATGGGGTCGGCTCACCAAGATAGTCAAATCCCGTCCATACAAACTGTCCCATAGTCCACTCGAAATCCTCGGCAAGAGCAAAATCAATATCGGGAATATTTGACCAAGGACAATACTCGACGTCGTAGGAAGAGGATTGATGGTCTTCATACATAGCTCTGTACTTAAGTTCGACAGGAATCTTGTAAACACCTCTGGAACTTACCGTAGAGGCAGTTTCAGAACCGAGAATATTGCCCTGAGGCAAAGTTTCATAAGCCTTCTTGTAAAGCTCTGTATAGTAATTTATTCCCACAACATCCATCACCTCGGCAAATCCGTTAGTCAGCACACACTGAGGCTGATCCAAGCCACAGGTAACAAGTCTTGTGGGATCTTCCCTGTGACAAATGTCCTGAAGAAATGCGGCAACTTTATAGCCGTGCTCGTCGCATTGGGTGGGAACCTCATTGCCGATGCTCCACATTACAACACTTGGATTGTTGCGGAAATTGCGAATCATATTGACTACATCCTTCTCAGCCCACTCATCGAAATGGCGATGATATCCATTGGCACACTTAGCGATATCCCATTCATCGAAAGCCTCAACCATCATCATGAAGCCCAACTCGTCGCACAGTTCCACAAGCTCGGGAGCAGGCATATTATGAGATGTGCGTATAGCATCGCAACCCATATCTTTAAGCATCTCCAACTGATGCTTAAGTGCTGATCTGTTGACAGCTGCCCCAAGAGGACCAAGGTCGTGGTGATTACATACTCCTTTAAATTTACGAGGTGCTCCATTGAGATAAAAACCCTTTCCTTTTATCACTTCCATAGAACGGATACCGAAGCGTGTAATATAACTGTCTGTGATGTGATTTCCCTCATAGATAGTAGTGTGGGCAGTATAGAGAGAGGGGGTTTCAGGCGACCAAAGTTCGGGTCTGCGTACAGTAAATCTCATAAAAACGGTGTCCGACTGATCTGTCGCATCTTCCAGAAGACTTTCAGCGTATGCCACTTTTTTACCTTTAGGGTTGCGTATTTCAGTTACGATTCGCAACTCTTTGGCACTACTACCCTCAATAGCCACCTGCATAGATACCTCCGCTTTTTTGCGGGAGACTTCCGGAGTGGTAATATAGGTTCCCCAAATGGGAATATGGAGTTTTTTGGTCTTGACTACATGGACATTGCGGTAAAGTCCTGCACCCGGATACCATCTAGATGAACTGGGAGGATTCTCCAGCCTTACGGCAAGAACATTATTCGTTCCATCTTCGTTGATCCACTGAGTGATATCATAATGGAAGGAGTTGTAACCTGATGGCCAGCTTATGACTTTAGTGCCGTTGACCCAAACCTGAGCTCCGCTCATAGCTCCATCGAAAAGTATGGAGACTGAGTGACTCTCTTTGTCAAAACTGCGGAGGTCAAACTTGGTACGATACCATCCGATCCCTACATGGGGGAGCCCTCCGGTTCTGCCGGTCCTCTCTGTCACAATGATTTCATCATCCTGTTTTACTTCTCTAACCTGAAGGTCGTTTGATCTTTCGAAAGGCCCATATATTGCCCAATCGTGTGGAATACGCACCTCTTCCCACCCAGAGTCGTCAAAAGCGGGATCAGATGCCGTCTCGAAATCTCCAAGGGAAAACTTCCATCCCTCTTCCAACACTATTTCACTGCGCGGATTAATTTTATGGCAGGAAACGGCGGCGAAAAGGCAAAGCATTAATGTAAAGGGAATGTATTTTTTCATATCTATAAGTATTAGTCTGTATCAATCCTTGAAGGCATCCAGAGCTACGGTGGGTTTGCCTGTGTTGTCAAATGCAGCTTTGGTATAGTGGCTCCAATTGACAAATCCCTGAGGCTCCCAGTACAAAACGCCCAGACAGCGTCCGTCAGTCTTTTCAAGCGCTTTATCTATCAGGTCTATGAGGAAACCCTTGCAGATTTCAGGCTTGTCCCAGCTCATACCTACCTCACATATCATTACATCCTTATTATATTTCGCAATCAGTTCTTTCATATTGATCAGACAAGCCTCGTTGACATATTGCCAATTGTTCGGGTCGGGATAGAGCGACATTCCGATGACATCATACTGGGCTGCATAGACAGCCATACCGTCGAGAAGCCAGTTGTAATGTGCACCGCTATCTCCTCTATCAATATGAAGTATCACTTTAGCCTCAGGGAAAACCTCCTTAACAGCTCTGTAGCCTGCATTGTGAAGATCAGTGTATTGTTTCATATTGACTGAGGCTCGACCATCCTCCCAAAGCATACCGTCAGAAGTCTCATTACCTACCTGTACCCATTCGGGATAGATGCTTTCTCCTTTGAGTGCTTCCAGTATCTCTATGGTATGGGATACCAAAGCACCTTTGAGCTCCTCAAAAGGAAGATTAACCCAGGCTGCAGGTTTATTTTGCTTTCCGGGGTCAGCCCAACTGTCGCTATAGTGGAAATCAATCATAAGGCGCATTCCGAGG
>JAKQLB010000376.1 GCA_029567375.1 Bacteroidota bacterium
GGAAGATGTAATTATACTCGTATATAGCTTAATCTGCCTCGAAAGAGAGGACTGTAAAGTAGATGAAGTCAAGATTAAACCGGAAAGCGCCCAAGTAAGATTCAGTAAAGACTGAATAACAGAGGAAGTTATAGCCTCTCCCGTCAATTTCATAGAAACTTTAGCAGAAGAAAGAAGGGTGGAAGAGTCTATAATTTGACCGTAAATTAATCTAGAAATCTTTGCGGACGGAGAAAGGACAGAACTAGATATAGTTTGACCAACAAGCAGCCTTGAAACTTTCTGGCTCCCGGTTATGGCGCTAGTGGAAACTATCGATCCAGACAGATCTATTGAGCTGTCTGGTAACTTTGCACCGCCCAACTGTCGAGCCAGAAAAGACTTAAACATGGGACCACCTAATCGTGGTCCATTCCGCTTATGTTTCCATTCTCATCTACGGTTAATGTTCCCGTCCAAGCAGTTGTTGAGTCATCTTCCTTCTTAACAACGTAGCCTCCCGCTCCAGAAGCAGAAGTCCACTTGTTCAGAAGGGGCCGAAGAGCATTCAAAACAGACCTGGTGGCCTCGCCGGTTACGGAGGTCCAGTCTCTCTTCAAGAAAGCGTCAGCTATTGCCGCGAGACCAGTCGCATTAGGAGCATCTACTATGTCCATCTTAGCACCGGCAGCAGCGGCGGTCTTGGCTGCGTCGTAGGCGCTGGTCAAGGTCATGGCATCTCCAGCCTTTGCAGGTTCGTAATTGGGTTGAGAAGTAGCTAAAACAGCGTCTTCGATGGGAATATCGTCTGTCCCAGGACGACCGCTTACTACCACGAACTCATCCACTACGCCCTTGCCAGCGACGCTATTGACTGTCGCTGCTACGGAGATCTGGACTATATCCCCTGCTGTATATGCAGGGACAGTGCCAGTTATTTTGTATCTACCCGTGTCGATTTTCGTAACCGTGAGTGAGAATGAGCCGTCGTCTGCGCCATTTTTTGTGGCAGTTGCAGTTGGGGTGGAATCTGCATCAGTAGCCGCTCCAGTGTCGAATCGCTGAGTGCAAAACTCTCCGTAATACGATCCTGATGCTTTTAGATTTTTCATGCCAACCTCACAATTGAATTGCCTGTCGCTTGCATTCCTCGAACAATCGCACTTCCAACAATCGCAGCACCATATCCGGTAGGTGGCGGGGAATCTGCTGCTTTATAATCACTGTATATACCGCCAGCATACCAGTACCCCAGGCCCGAAGTCTCGCTGTGCCAGACTATCGGCCCGTCGCTGCCCCACCGATCCAAGCCGCCGTCAGTCGTCATGCATTTAACACCCCGCCACCTAGTTTCAATCTGATTGGAATCGGCTTTGCACGTAAAAGGCTTCTTGCACGGAAAGTGACAATTTGGGACCAGTAGATCTCTTAAACAAATCGATAAGTTCGGCATTAATCTTTGCTAAATTGTCTTTGAGTTCTTTTTCCCCTTGGAGCGATTCACAATATCCATCATAATCGAGAATGAAGAGCTTTCTTTTGATCGGTGCTGGATAATCGGGGTTGTGCATTCCATATTGGAATCTAATCATCATTTCGGGAAGGATTAACTCAAGATTTTGAAATGCCCTTGATATCTGTTCTTCGGTGTTTGCTATCTTAAAAATAGTAATTATATCTGGATTTAAATAACCTTCCCATTCAGTTGGCCCTGATGCAAAATCAGTAAATTCAATACTGTTAATATATCTTAGTCCTAAACGCGTGATTTGTATATCGCTAATTTTAAATAAAACAGAAATTA
>JAKQLB010000392.1 GCA_029567375.1 Bacteroidota bacterium
GTTTACAAGGAAGCCGTAGAGCTATGCGTGTATCTCTGCAAACAGTACGGGCTGACGGAAAAGAATATTATCTGCCACTCGGAGGGATATAAGCTTGGCATCGCGAGTAACCACGGCGATGTGATGCACTGGTTCCCGAAGCACGGCAAGAGCATGGATACTTTTCGTGCTGATGTAAAAGCCGGGCTGGCGGCAACTGAAGCACCCGCTCCCGTCACACCTGCTGCACCGAAAAAATACTACCGTGTGCAGGTCGGCGCGTACTCCGTTAAAGCAAACGCAGACGCCATGCTTGCCAAGATTAAGGCGGCTGGCTTTACGGATGCCTTCATTAAATATAGCGAATAAACATCTGTGATAATGCCGATTAAGGGGTCTGCCCTTTAATCGGCATTATTTTTTTGCTTTTTACTTGATTGATACACCGGAGCATAAATCGGAACATGATAACACGTAAGAACAGCAAATTCTTATCTCTCCGTATATAATACATATTTTTTATAACCCCAAATCTTGTGAATGAAAAATGTGTAAAAATAGCTTTTTCGTGTTCTTTGTGTTCCAGGCGTTGAAAATAAAGGATTATCTGAAACGGAACGGTCTGTGGGTATCTCTTCTGTGAGCCTGCAGACCGTTTTTTTGTGAGCCATAACGATGGGGGTTGAATTCTTCGGTAGTGAGTGAGGGAGATAATAAAAAACCTATCCCTCGGAAGGAGCCGAAGGGTTATGACCGATAATCAGAAATCACAAATAATAAAACTGCGCGCCGCCGGGAACGGCTACGGCAAAATTGCACAGGCACTTGGTATATCGCTGAACACAGTGAAATCTTTCTGCCGAAGGAATGACATCAACGGGACTTCCGCTGTTGAGCCTTCCGTGCAGCTCACAGGAGAATCAACCTGCTGCGAGAACTGCGGTCGCGAGATTCAGCAGATTGCAAAGCGAAAGAAAAAACGTTTTTGCTGTGATAAGTGCCGCAACGCATGGTGGAACAGCCATCTTGAACGAGTAAAGCGCAAGGCGTTCTATGATTTCAGATGTCCGCACTGCGGTAAGGAGTTCTACATCTACGGCGATAAGCGCAGGAAGTATTGCAGTCATGAATGCTACATTGCCGACAGGTTCAAGGGCGGTGACTGCAATGAGTAAGGAGGAATTAAGAAACGAAAAGCTCTATCAGACCACCATGCACCTTGCCAGGAAGATGCTCATTGAGGGTATTATTTCGGAGGTAGAGTATCGTCAGATTGATACAATCTTTCTTGAGAAATACAAGCCTGTTTTCGGCACATTATTTTCTGATATATCGTTGACTTCTGAGGCGTAAAGAGTGATGTATAGTGTCGGAAAGGAGTGATTTCATGGCAAAAATTACAAGGGTCGATCAGACAGTGCCGACCATAAAAACGAAGAAGAAGGTCGCTGCCTATGCCCGCATTTCAATGGAATCGGAACGCATGAACCATTCCCTCTCCGCACAGATCAGCTACTACAGTTCCCTGATACAGAAGAATCCTGACTGGCAGTACGCAGGCGTGTTCGCGGACGATGGAATAAGCGGTACGGGGATAGCCAAGCGTGATGAGTTTAGGCGCATGATCGAAGCTGCTGAAAACGGCGAAATCGACATCATCCTCACGAAATCGATTCAGCGGTTCGCCAGGAACACGGTGGATTTGCTGGAAACGGTACGGCACTTGAAGGGTATCGGCGTGGAGGTGCGGTTCAAGAAGGAACACATAAATTCCATGAGCGGTGACGGTGAGTTGATGCTAACCATCCTCGCATCTTTCGCACAAGAAGAAAGCCGTAGTCTTTCGGATAACTGTAAATGGGGTATCAGAAAGCGGTTTGAGAAAGGCATACCAAACGGACACTTCCGGGTGTACGGCTATCGCTGGGAGGGCGATGAATTGGTTATCGTGCCGGAGGAAGCGGAAATTGTGCGGCGCATTTTCCAGAACTTCCTTGACGGCAAGTCAAGATTGGAAACGGAACGGGAGTTTGCCGCAGAGGGCATTACCACGAGAGAGGGCTTTCGTTGGGTGGATTCCAACATCAAGGTAGTTCTCACGAACATAACTTATACGGGCAACCTCCTCCTGCAAAAGGAGTTCGTATCCGATCCTATTTCAAAAAAGCGGATAAAGAACAAAGGACAACTTTCACAGTATTATGTTGAGGATACACATCCTGCCATCATTGACAAAGCTACTTTTGATTATGTGCAGGCAGAGATTGCAAGACGTAAAGAACTGGGACCGAGGGCGAATAAAAGCCTGAACCTCACCTGCTTTTCCGGAATGCTGAAATGTCCAGATTGCGGTATAAGTTACGCCCATAACAAGCGCACGGACAGAGGCATTATGGAATATTGGTCTTGCGGATCAAGAAAGAAAAAAGGTGGCAGATGTACTGTCGGCGGTAGTATCAATCATGAGAATCTGAAAAAAGCGTGTTCCGAGGTTCTCGGACTGGATGAGTTCGATGAGGACGCTTTTCTCGACAAGGTGGACTACATCAATGTGCCGAAGCGGTATGTGCTTGAATTCCATTTGAAAAATGGCGAGGTCATTACGAAGGACTGTCCGAACACAGGACACCAGGATTGCTGGACGGCTGAGTATAGAGCCAAGACTTCTGAAAAGCGCAGGAAAAAACCGAATTGTAAAGGCTCTTCTGTCATGACTGGCAGAATCAAGTGTGCGCAATGCGGATGCAATTTCCGCAAGGCGTCACAACAGTCAGCTACCTCGGAGAGCGGAAAGGCTTATTACTGGCGATGCGCCGAGCATAACGGCTGCGGTACAATTGGCTTCCGGGAGGATTTGCTTAAGCCATTCATATCAGAAACAATTGGGACTACAGAATTTAGCGATAGCGAATTCGATAGGCAGATAGACCACATTGATGTGCTTTCCACATCGGAGATGGTTTTCTATTACAAGGACGGAAGGACGGTTAAACGCACATGGGAACAACCCAAACGAATTGGAAGACCGTGGACGGATGAGCAGAGAGCGAAGTTCAAAGAATCCATGAAGGGCAGATACACACCGGAAGTACGGCAGCAAATGAGCGAACACATGAAACAATTACGAAAGGAGCGTGGTAAAGCATGGCGCAAAGAAAAGTAACGGCTATTCCGGCTATCATCAACCGGTACACAGCTGCACCAATCAATAGCACAAAGAAGCGCCGTGTTGCAGGATATGCCCGCGTTTCGACCGACAACGAAGACCAGACCACAAGCTATGAAGCACAGGTTGATTACTACACAAATTACATCAAAAGCCGTGATGACTGGGAGTTCGTTGCCATATACACGGATGAGGGCATCTCGGCAACAAATACAAAAAAGCGCGAAGGCTTTAAGACGATGATTGCCGATGCTCTTGCCGGAAAAATTGATCTCATAGTGACAAAGAGCGTGAGTAGATTTGCTCGAAATACGGTTGACAGCCTTACCACGGTGCGAAAACTGAAGGATGAGGGCATTGAGATATATTTTGAAAAGGAAAACATATGGACGCTGGATTCCAAGGGCGAGTTGCTCATCACTATCATGTCGAGTCTTGCCCAGGAAGAGAGCCGTTCCATTTCTGAGAATGTTACCTGGGGACAGCGCAAGCGCATGGCGGACGGCAAGGTCAGCTTTGCTTACAGTCGCTTCCTTGGTCTGGATAAGGATAATGAGACAGGCAAAATTGTAGTTAATCCCGAACAAGCAGAAATCGTGCGTCTGATTTTCCGCCTGTTCCTTGAGGGTATGACGCCACACTCCATAGCCGCCGAACTGACGCGCCGTGGTATAAAGACTCCTACAGGCAAGGATGTGTGGAATCAACAGACGGTGCGCCGGATGCTCTCAAATGAGAAGTATAAAGGAGATGCACTTTTGCAGAAGGAGTTCACGGTAGATTTTCTTGAGAAAAAGATGAAAAAGAATGAAGGAGAAGTTCCTCAGTACTATGTGGAGGGCAACCACGAGGCAATCATCAGTCCTGCGGTGTTCGACATGGTGCAGGCAGAGATTGCAAAACGCACCAAGGGCGGCACTCGGTACAGTGGAGTGAGTATCTTCTCCAACAAAATTAGATGTGCCGACTGCGGCGGCTGGTACGGAGCGAAAACCTGGCATTCCACAGACCGCTACCGCAAAGTCATCTACCGCTGCAACCGCAAATACAATGGTGAGAAGTGTCAGACTCTTCATGTCACTGAGGATGAGGTTAAAACTGCATTCGTTTCAGCATACAATAAACTTGTGACGGAGAAGAAGGAAATCATCGCCAACGCGGAAATCATTCGTAGGACGCTTTGTGGAACCGATACCCTACGAGAAGAAAAAAGCAGGTTGGAGGACGAGATGTCTGTGCTTGTAGAAATGACACAGAACATCGTGGCAGAGAACGCTCGTATTGCGCAGGATCAGGACGAATACCAGAAACGATATAATGGGCTTGTTCAGCGGTATGATGCGGTGAAAGCACGGTACGATGATGTGGTGGCCACCATCTCCGCCAAGGAAGCACAGAGCGAACGGCTGGAAAACTTCATCAAGGTGCTGAAAGCACAAGACGGCACCATCCGGGAATTTGACTGTAGCCTTTGGGGCAGCATGGTTGAGTTCCTTACGGTCGGGAGGAACAAGGAAATAACGGTTACCTTTCGGGACGGAACGGAGATACAGGCATAACAGATACACATACATGAATGGCACTCGACTACGGTGGAGTGCCTTTTTTATTATGTGATTGAATTATTGTAAAATTCATGTTACAATAAATTGCACAATTAGTACAATTTATTTCACAATAGTTAGACGAGGTGAAGTTAATGCTGAAGAACAATATTGAAGTCGATGTAAAGGTAAAATGTATAGAAGCAGGAACCACGCAGGCAAAGCTGGCGGAAGACGTGGGCACCACTCCGTCCTATGTGAATCGGCTCATAAAGAAAAACGAGAATATTGTAAATAAGACTTTCGTACAGATGCTGGAAACGCTGGGATACGATATTGAATTGAAATATGTAAAGAGAGACTAAAAAATTCATTTTAGGAGAACGAGTATGAAAATAGAAATGGGTGAATCACTCTTTTATTCTTGGCTGCGTCATGTAAAAGAGTGTCAAATAGTACAAACC
>JAKQLB010000008.1 GCA_029567375.1 Bacteroidota bacterium
GACCGCGCAGCTGCCGGTTGGCGTTTGGCGTTACGGTATCCAGTACGTGACCGCAGCCGGCTTGGTGGAAGAACCTTATGGCGGAACGTTCACCGTGACCGCTGATATTGTCAGGGCAACGACATAGTGCTATAATGATGGCTGGGGCTGGCGAGCATGCACCGCTCAATTTCTGGGTTCATTCCAGGTAGCGGTAAACCCGGATGCAACTTCCGGCAGCTCCACTGGAGTATGATTTTAGAAAGTGAGGCGGTGTGGACAGAGAGAGGATTGCGCAGTCCCACACACATACACAGTAAACAGGCGAGACGCTCATTGAGTATCAGACCTGAGATGGTGCAATTCCATTCCTCTAACTTTCAAATCATACTCCGTTCCTGCTCTGCTTCGGCATCAGGCTGGATAGAAAGACGTTTCTATCGGCAACAGCCCCTTTATGGGGCTGTTCGCTTTAAGGTATAATAATCCTATGATATGGTTTACTTCTGATCAACACTTTGGGCATGAGAATATTATTAAGCTATGCGATCGACCGTTCGCAGACCTCGCAGAGATGGACAATGCGCTCATTGAGCGGTGGAATAGCGTTGTATCCAGGACTGACACGGTTTATGTTCTTGGTGACTTTGCATGGCGAAACGGCAAGGCTTATGCAGAACGACTGGCAGGTAACAAGATTTTCCTGCTCGGCGACCATGACAAGCAGATAACAGGCGAAAGGCTGTCAATTCTGAAACTGAACAATATTTGGTTCACGCTTTGCCACTGGCCGCTTTATTCCTGGAACAAGCAGTATTATGGATCCATCCATCTACACGGGCATATCCACAACAATCCTATCGAGCATAAAGATAATCGCATAAACGTTGGTGTTGATGTATGGGACTTCTACCCAGTTAGCATTGACCAGGTTATAAGTTTTTCTGTCCCGCACTGAATAACTTCATAAAATCAAAAGTTTTTCATTCTATCACCAACTTTTAATAGTTATTAAAAGGGCTATTCGGAATAACGTGTGGAAATAGGTAGGAAATGATCATTCCGATAGGAAGATTAAGAAGATCGGTCATTCACCCATCTGTGTTTCGTATTTTGCATCCATCTTTTCGCGCACCAGCTTTTCTATGGTTTCAGAGGCATCGCCTTTGCTCTTTAGCCAATCCCAAATATCATCATCAATCAAAATATTGTGGCGGCTGGCATTCTCCCGTTTTGGTCGTCCCTGCCCTGGACGTTTACCGCCGCTGTGTCCTTTTGTGCCTGTCATTTCAGGCCCGCCTTTTCAGCCAAAAGAACGATGTCTGAGGCCGAAGTCATGACCGCTTTTAGGGTTGGGTTACTACCCAAACAATTGATCTTGCGCCAAGCATACCCGCCCAATTTTGGGTTGATCTTTAGGATTTCTGTGGCCGTTTCTTTCATTGCCGTGATAAGTTGCTCAATCATTTCGTTTCCCCTGCTGGCCTTTGGCCCGACCAGCGGGGCTAATTTTTTAGATCTGATAAAGTTTGACACCGTTCGCCCATACCGTGAAAATATCACCGGGGCAGGCTTTGATCTTCAGACATTCCGCCGCATAAATCGCCAGTTCCAAAGTTGCCTTTGCCGTCATCTGCCCGTAGTAGCTGCTCATCACTTTGTACATTTCAATCTCCTTTGTTGTTGTTTGACTTATCTATTTATTATTATACACACAATATCAAATAATGCAATAGGGAAAAGTAAATCTGACTTAAATTGGTATATTCAAAAACCCGCTCATGGGAGAGCGGGTCCACACGTTGATCCGATTTTTGAAAGGAGCGTACAGGCTTGAAGAACATCGATGATCCACACACCAATCCGACTTTTGAATACAGTGTACAGAGGAATGTTCTACATGAAAAACCGAATAGCCATTAAAAGTACCGTTCTATATACCATTTTGATATATTGAGCGGTAGACGATATATCGTTTTGCTATGAAAGTTCGGAGTGCGACTCCGAATATTCAGGCTAATTTTATGATTTGAACCGCTTTTATTTTATGATTTGGACCGTTTATGTTCCATGCTTGAAATATAACGGAAGTCGTTATATCGCCTACACAAAACATAATTATTATAATCAGGATTAGTATCACGTTTTTCGTACGAATAATGTGCGGATCATCACGTTTTCCAGGGGAAAGTGTAAATATGGAAATCCATATTATCACTTCGGATGGTTCAGTGTAATCCCACAGAATGCCCTGAATCGCCATTTTAAGCCACGTACAGCGATTTTCATGGCATATAGATACATTTATGCTCACTAAATTGGTGTTGAAATTGGTCTGAAAATACTTGACTTTTCTATAATCCCGTAGTAAGATAGCAGTAGATTAGAGAAAGGATGTTATGACACCATCAGAGATAACACAGAAATACCGCAAACAGCAAGGCCTTACCCTTCAGGAATTTGCCATTGCACTTTCAGACAACGGCGAGCATGTGAGCAAGCAGAAGGTTCAATACTGGGAGTCTGGCAAGTTCAACCCGAACCGCTGGTTTCTACACCGCGTGGCGGGCTACTACCAACAGGATGACTGGCGCCACAACTGGGCTATGGACATCCTGGCTGAATTGTAATCAACAGGAGTTTGAAATGGAA
>JAKQLB010000020.1 GCA_029567375.1 Bacteroidota bacterium
CATTGGTATATTCCAACCAACGAGACGGAAATGATTTCAGGGGCACCACCCCGAACTAGGCCTGAAGCTGGACCCTTCAGGCTTTGTTATTTTATAGGCTCGCGTTACACAATCCGCTACGTCATATAATCCACCATAAACACAAAAAATGGGCCTAAACCGGCCGGATGAAGTGTAGAACAGGTTAAAAATTAATCAATTACTTTTTTTATGTCACATTAACCCCATTCCTCTATAAGAGAAATGTCCAGAGGGGCCTTCGAGGGACAAAATTTTTCCCTGGTAACTGAAAAAAGTGGAGGCTGACTTTGTGGGCCTCTATAAGGTATACGATTCTGAGGGAGGGAAAATAAAATTTTTTTGGGGTGAATTTGAAAAAATTTTATTTAACGAGACTGATATACACAACACACCATAAAATCTAAGTATTAAAGATTTGACTTAAATGGAGTTTTGAAAACAAATAATTCCCATATTCCGGATGGAAATTTAATAAGCTGTTAGAGAAAGATGATGACCATAAGGAAGTGTGGAGCGTTTGAGTTGCCTATCATTCGGTGGGATTATTCAGCTATCGGAGGAGCGAAAGCTATCTTTGAACAGAAAACCGAGAGGCCAATCATTTGAAACCCGTATACATAGACCTTCATATTCACACGTCTGAAAATCCCGATCAACTTGTTTCTGCATACAACATCGCCAAGCTACACGAGAAGGTTCAGGAATGCGCAATGGGGTCGCCGTGCCTCATCGCTCTGACTGATCACAACACCATAAACAAAGCGGCCTACCTAAATGCCAAATCCTTGTTTCCCAACATGTTGATCGGAGCGGAGTTGCACATTCGCAATTACCGCGATGAACCGCCCTACCACTGCCACATTTTCTTCCGAAATCCGGTCGATGCAAACACCATAGACGACTTGAATGTAATTCTTGACAAGCTGTATCCCCAAAAGAGAGTGTGCGCTTCCGACCAAATTCCGAGCATCGAGGATATTGCAAAACACTTTGACGCCTACGAATTTATTCTCCTTCCTCATGGTGGTCAATCTCATTCCACATTCGATAAATCGATTCCAAAGGGAGTACAGTTTGACACCACAATTGAGCGCAGCATTTACTACAACCACTTCGATGGATTCACTGCCCGCAGCAACTCGGGTTTGGATAGTACGCACGAATACTTTCGCCGACTCGGAATATCAGAGTTCGTAAACCTGATCACCTCAACCGACAACTACGATCCAAAGAAGTATCCAATGTCGAAGGAACCGCAGGCAGAGCCCTTCATACCTACCTGGATGCTAGCGAGCCCGACTTTCAATGGACTTCGCTTGTCCTTGTCTGAGTCTGCTCGACTTGTTTACGGAACCCGGCCAGACACTTGGGCTGAATTCATACGACACGTATCTATATTGAATGAATATCTGGATATCGACGTGGCTCTTACGCCGGGGCTCAATGTTGTTATCGGAGGGTCATCCAGTGGCAAGACGCTGTTTGTAGACTCTGTGTACCGAAGACTTCGTGGGGATTTTTCTGGCTGCAATTATCTCCCATATGGTGTTGACCAGATTTCAGTTGATAGCCCCACAGGTCAAGTGCCGCACTACCTGGAACAGAACTACATCGTCAAGGTGTGCGACCAGAAAGATCACGACAACACGATTGACAGCATCTCCCTACTTCGGGGTCTCTTCCCTGGGGACAAGATCGAAAGGACTGAAATCGAGAACGGGCTGGCACAACTGAACCAAAGTCTCAGCCTGATGGTGGAAGCCGCTGAGAAGATTGAAGCAATTGAAGAAGAATTGAAAACAATCCCAGTGCTGTCACGATTAGTGGTCACCACGCTTATCAAGCGGAATCCTTTGAAATACCTAAAGCCAACTGACTCAGTCGTGGAGACCTTTGAGTATTCAGATCCTATTCACAAACGGTACACGAAGGCCTTAGATGATATCGAGATATTCCTAGAAAAAAACCCTTTCGTTGACCACAACAAGGGCCTTGTTGAAGGGCTGAAGGAAGAACTCAATGTGGCTCGTGCGGCAGCACTTTTTGAGGCAGATGTCCGTAAAGTGATTTTCAAGCACGCTGACGCGATACATCAGTTGCAGACCCTCAAGGACCGAGAGACGAAGACCAAAAGTTACCAGTTCGGAATGATACTGGGGGCGATTAGAAACTACCTGAAGTACGACCGGGTGTTCTACGCGTCTCGTGATCGAATCGCAAAATTCTCCATCAAATGCAGTACAAGAGTAGTCGAGTCCATGGGCCACCAACTGTTCATAGAGAATGCATTCGAGCTAACACCCGCCAAGTTTGTTGAGATTCTGAACCAGACACTACGGTCCGATTGTCAGATTCATAGTTTCGAGGAAATTACTCCTGCGGCTTTGGCCCTGACATCCGCCAGATTCCGCAAGAGGGCGCCGAATATCGGCAGCTACGCTGATCTGCAACGTGAGGTGTTAAGTCGATTCCAAGCGTTGAACCGAAAGAAATACCGCATAACAACTAACGATGGGAAAGATTTCGATCAGCTTAGTGCTGGGTGGAAGACATCGGTGATACTCGATCTAGTATTGGGATGTGAAGCCGACACAGCACCACTTATCATTGATCAGCCAGAGGATAATCTAGCGACCACCTACATCAATTCTGGTCTTCTCAAGGCAATCAAGAAGTGCAAGTCGGCACGGCAGATCATCCTAGTCTCCCACAATGCAACGATACCAATGCTAGGCGACGCTCAGAACGTGATTGTGTGTAGGAACGAGGATAAGTTCATGACGATTAGATCGAGCCCACTCGAAGGTGAGATAGGAGATCTCGATGTTGTGGACGTGATAGCCGCTACCACTGATGGCGGAAAGGCATCGATCAAAAAGCGCGTCAAAAAGTACAACCTTAAACGGTTCAGGGGGGCAGATGAAAATCGTATTTAGGAAAAACGACCAAGAGGAGATCACAGTGGTCCTTCAGTCGTTCGATGGAGATGAGCGCAACTTCGTATATACGGACATGATCAAGGCGCTTATAAAAGATGGCGAGCTTGAAACGCCAATTATTGAGGGTGATTTCACGGAGGAAGAGAAGCGTAGCATCGACGACATGGTCAGTGATATCAATAAGGTCACAAAAGAGACGTTAAAAGCAAATGATAGTGCAGATGGGCCGGGATCATGACCTATCTCTCTAAAAAGGCATACCAACGCGGAAGAGACATCAATGGCACTGAAAACTTTATTTGTAAAAAGATTGAGTGTAAGGTGAAGTCTAGAGTTTTACACTTTATTCCTATCCTGACTATGTGTTATTTAGAATAAAAAAA
This sequence comes from Bacteroidota bacterium, assembly GCA_029567375.1. Taxonomy (GTDB): domain Bacteria; phylum Bacteroidota; class Bacteroidia; order Bacteroidales; family UBA932; genus Cacconaster. The sequence goes on from JAKQLB010000020.1 coordinate 3,344, forward strand.
AATAAATCATAAGAATAAACGCAACCTTGTTCTAATTTTAAAATCTTAAACTCAATCTCCGCATCACCGCCCATACTCTCTTTAATCTCAAGCGTACCAATCTTCGACTGTATTTTCTTCAACTCGGACGTAAGACGGTTAATGCTCCCGTAATTATCATATAAACCTTTATCCCGCAGAATTTCAATCCTCTTTTTAACCCGCGATTCTTCGTTGCGAAGATGGGATATTTGATACGAACAGAGTTTCCGTTTGAGGACTTCGAGTTCCCTTTCGATTTCCTTGTCGAGATTAATAAGACCTGCGATCTCGTGCGGGGAGGCGCATTTCAAGGTGATGAGGGCGCCATCGACACGCTTTTCAATGGACATGAACTCGCTGGATTTAAGCTCGGGGATGAAGTTCTTAATATCGACAGTGCCGGTAATGTACGACCCCGCCGGGACCTGGCGAAGTAGGGAAAGATCGGAGCCGGAGAGTTTTTTAACGGTCACCTTCTTTTCGCTTTTATCGACTGTGATCTCCTCAATGTAATCCTTACGAAGCACGAACCGCTCACCGTTACGGAGGAAAACAGCCTTTTCAGGATACATGGTGAGGACCGGAAGGTCCTCGACAACCTTGCGGCGTTCTATCTGGTCGAAGTAATCGACATGTGCGATGCAGAGGTACTGGCTGTTCTCCTGGAAGTCTTTCACCGCGGCATCATAGGTCTTGTAGAAAAAGCGACCGACCGTGCGGGCAGCCTTGTGGATCGAGAAGGCCTCCCCTGAGACGGTGAAGGCAAGGAAGACAACAACGAACAGGACGACATACTCTTGCCAGGAGGAAACGAGGACGCGAAGCTCCGGGGTACGGAAGGAAATGTATTCCTTCTGGGAAAACGGGGAGAACAGACGAACACCGGATTTATTGAACAAGTCGATGAATATATGGCTGGCATAGGCGAGAATAAGCGCGGCATACCAGGTGGGGAAATTCCCCACCTGAAGAAGCAAACCCACGAGGAGGAGGGGAGAGAGGGCCAGGGAAACGGAAAGGATAGCGAAAATAGAATGCGTAACGGTGCGGTGCCCGTACTTGCGTTGGATATACTTTGAAAGAGGAAGAAATATTCTGCCGACCAGGCTTTCAGGGTGATCGATATCCGGGAGGAGGGCCGCCAGGGACGACACAAGCACCGTGGGCTGCTCGAAGCCGGCGGCGGAACAGAGGAGATAGGAAAAGGCGTAGTGGGTTACAGAAGTCATTGTTTACTTAAAATTGAAGTTTGATCTACGGTATTTATCCCAACCGTCAATAAAACCCTTTGAATAGTTGAATAAATAATCCATGAGTTCCTCTTCACTACTACCGAAGAGCTCATAACTTACAGTGTTTTTAAAAAACTGATAATCACCGATTAGAAAATCCTGATGATATACCGAGATCAAATAGCCATGCAAACT
>JAKQLB010000026.1 GCA_029567375.1 Bacteroidota bacterium
TTTCCCGGGCGTCCTGACGATGGCGGTCGAAAACATAAGTCTCAATCTCCTCCGAGTCCTATCCCAAAAATCCGGATTACTTCTTGCGGCATAAAAGGGCTGATAATTTGCAGTTGTGATTAGTGATTCTACACCCGGCTAAGATAAAAAGCGCCGTCCATCTCACAGTATGCACTCGAGCGCGCTCGCCTTCTCGCCCGACACTATCTCCCGGGCGGCGTCATGCCGGCTGAAGGCGTCTGGCATGTGCCACCTCCGCTGATGGACTCCTCAGAGTATGGCTTGGACAACGCGCTTCACCGCCGGGCCGCTGCCCAGACGACTTGAAGCGGCGGTTGGGTTAGCATTCGTAACAATGTTACTTCTGTAAATAAAGTGTGTAATTTTTACTTGATTTTGTCAGAATTCCACACTAAATTAGTGTACACATTAATTGTGATAAGGAGGTACATAATGTTGAAAAATATAACATTGAGCGCCGAGGATGAACTCATCAAAAAGGCACGCCAAAAAGCTCAGCAGCAGCGAACTACCTTGAATGCAACGTTTCGGGAGTGGCTCAAACAATATGTGAATGCTGGCACAGACAGCTCCGAGTACGAGTCCCTGATGAAATCACTGAGTTACGCTCAACCTGAGAAAGTATTCACAAGGGAAGAAAGAAATGAAAGATAAATTCTTTATCGACACAAATATACTTATCTATTCTTTCGATCTTTCAAATCCAGAAAAGTGGCAAAAAGCCAACCATCTAATAAAAATGGCACTGGTCGAAAACAAGGGGTGCATAAGTTATCAAGTCATCCAGGAGTTTCTTAATGTCGCTACGAAAAAGTTTGCCACCCCCCTTTCAATCCGTGATTGCCAACGTTATCTGGATTCTGTACTTCACCCACTTTGCCAGGTATTTGCGAGTGTTGATCTTTACCATCAAGCACTTGACTTAATGCAAAGATGGCAGTATTCATTCTATGACGCGCTGATTCTTGCCGCCGCACTGCAAGCTGACTGTAAGATTCTCTATTCAGAGGACCTGCATCATGAACAGCCGATCAAATCTCTTACTATTTTAAATCCATTCGTGTAGAAACTAATGCAGTTGCGCATAAGCTGCGGCCCACAAACCTCTCTTCGTGAGTCCACCTCCCGACTGTCAACTCGATGCGCTTGTTGAATGGCCCCCGGAACATGGCCCTCATAGTGACTCCGTTCCATCTAATGATAGTATTTAGCGGTATAGCGCAATCCAGCCCACCGCATGAACTTGACTGCGCTTTCTCCTGCTCCATCCTCTCAAGGCATTTTCCCTGATTTTTCGTATGTTACAAATCTGTG
>JAKQLB010000037.1 GCA_029567375.1 Bacteroidota bacterium
CCTCGATACGGAAAGCCTCTTCAAGATCCAAAACCGCATCCTGCAAGAGCCCCTGCCCGATCCCAGAGAAGCCTACCACCATATCAGCGATGGCACCGTGGCCCTGCTGAAGAGCTTTACGCAAAAGGAGAGGGAGGATAGACCAGTAAATGTGTTAAAGGCGTGGAATGTTGCGTTCAGAAGTGGAAAAGCTCCTGTAGTAATCCCCGTAGCTAACCCTGATAAGTCGGTTTTAAAAGATGTAAAAAACTCTCCGATGAGTAATAACCCTGATAGGAGAGATTCGAGCCATATTGAGAAGACGCCTGCCGGTAAAAAAACAAGGTCATGGCCTTGGTTAGTTTTTTTACCTATTGTTGCGATTGTAGCGCTAGTGATTATCCAGCAAATACAAGAAATGGAGATGACTTACAGAGATGGAAACAAACAGAAACAACTCAAAACTCAATCACAAGTTGTTAAACCTCAAATGATTCTAGTTGAGGGTGGAAGTTTCATGATGGGGTCGAATGCTCTTACTGATGAAAAGCCGGTACATGAGGTTCAATTATCGTCTTTTTATATAAGTAGATATGAAACAACTCAAAAAGAATGGAAGGATATCATGGGCAACAATCTATCCTACTTCGAGAACAATGATTACCCTGTCGAACAAGTGACATGGTATGACGTGCTTGAATACTGCAATAAACGCAGCTACAAAGAGGGCTTCTTACCGTGTTATAAGATTGATAAGAATAAACGCGATACTCGAAACTACAACGAACGGGATATCATAAAATGGTCGGTATCAGTTAACTGGAAAGCTAACGGTTATAGATTGCCCACTGAAGCTGAGTGGGAATACGCAGCTCGGGGTGGCAAAAAGAGCAATGGTTATAAATTCAGCGGCTCAAGTGATATAGGTCCTGTTGCGTGGTATGAAAGAACCTCAGACGACACTGGAACAACCGAGGTTGGTTCTAAATCAGCTAATGAGCTTGGCCTCCATGACATGAGTGGTAACGTTTGGGAATGGTGCTGGGACTGGTATGGCAGTAATTCATATGTTAGAGGCCAGAGCTCTAATCCCAAGGGGCCTGAATATGGCTCTACTCGTGTATTGCGAGGAGGTAGCTGGGACAGCATAAGCAGCTACTGCAGGACTACTTGTCGGTGTAGCTATGGCCCTGACGGCAGCTTCAATAACTACGGATTTCGGGTTGTCAGGGCTATCTTTTAAATGGTCTTTGTCCCTTTGGTCCTTTGGCCTTTGGTAGCGCCGCAGGCGCTCGATTTTTCCCGTTGGAGTTCAAGCGGCCACGATAAAGGTATATATGGCAGCGAGTTTGCGGGCCGATCCCCGTTGGAGTTCAAGCGGCCAGGATAAGTGTTTATATGGCAGCGAGTTTGCGGGCCGCTTGGACTTCAACCAGCACACCGAAGGGGGAATCGCACCTCCGTGTCCTGCTTGAAGTCCAAAGCCCCGTCAGGTATAGAGATAAACGTATAAGCCGTTTAGGGGCTTTGAACTCCAAGGTGGCAGTGCTACGCACCGACTAAAGAGCTTGTGCAGTAGTTGACGAAACCAGAGAATAACATAGCCACGTTGGAGTTCAAGCGGCCACGATAAGAGTATATATGGC
>JAKQLB010000051.1 GCA_029567375.1 Bacteroidota bacterium
ATCCATCCAGTCCTCCTTCTTGAGCATCGGCGCACCCCCCGGAGTTCATTTCATCCCTCCAAGGGTACACCTCCTCGCTTTTTTGAGGGGACTTTTTATTTCGACATTCAGGGGACATTTAACATCGACAGTGACAGATGGTGAGCCTTTCAAAATCCCCTCTACTCCCCCGGTCCGGGTTCGCGATGATCTTCTTTGCCTTCATGTGAGTGCCATCATACCGCCTTCACCGTTCCTTCGCAAGGGCGACAATCTTATTTATGAGTGTATGAAGTTTGAAATATGATATTGATAAATCCCCCTCCATGTACTATAGAGAATATGGGTCCGTTAAGTATCCCTTATCGGACATAAAATTGAGGGTATCATGGGTCAGTTAATATCCATCGCACAGAATCAAACGCTTCTCGGTGTTCACCCGGAGAGTGTCCGGCGATGGATAAGGGCCGGGAAACTCAAGGCTGCCAAGGCAGGGAGGCACCTGCTCATCTCTAGGGCCGACCTCAAAACGTTCTGGAAAAATATGGGGGGGGGCTGATCTCTTTGGGGTGGAGTAGCCTCTAGTTAAAATTATTGGATAACATCTAATTATTTAATATTTCGACTAATTTTCTAATAACTTCATCAGATTTTGTACTTTTAATAGTCCCAGCTGATCTCAAGACAATATTCCCATCCGCAGTAAACAGTTTATTGGGTCGAATATAGCTTGTACTTCTTGGTAGTGAACCAGATGAGAAATCGCTTGATTGCAAGGACACTGAATATGTATCTCTGGGGGGTTGGCTCGTAATCTGACAAAGGATAAAGTCATCGCCGCTTAAGTTGGCAACTACAAGAGCAGGCCTTCTTTTAGCTCCCGAGAAATTTGAAAAAGGAAAAGGTACTATTACGACTTCCCCTTTTACAAAAGCCGCCAAGCTTCATCCTCCTCAGCGCTCATCCAATCATCTTTAAGAGCAGATTCGCTCATAATTGCAGTTTCAATCCCAATCCCGATCCATTCTTGAGACTGTATCAGAATATAGATCAGGTCTGAACTTGATG
>JAKQLB010000067.1 GCA_029567375.1 Bacteroidota bacterium
GCATCGGCTCTGGCTTGAGTTGTTCTCGTACATACGAAGATTTCCCGGTCTGCCGTGGGCCAAAGAGAAAGACCGACCGCTGGCTAAGGGCAGGGCCTACATCCAAGACTCTATGGCGATAATCGCTACGCATCCATCACCCTCCAACATCATAATAATCGCCAACTATATTAGCGATTATTATGATAGGTGCCAATAGGGTTGGCGGTTATCCACATTTGCACATTTTACAGAGAAAGCATTCTGTTATGCTTTAGCTGTTCAGTACAATGTGTTTTCCGTATTCCTTGCCCCAATGCAAAGCCGAAGCCAAAAATAGTGCATGTAGGAAAAAGAGCTTAGGTAGTCAACAAAAAACTACTCTATTATATGCATTGGCCAGAACTCCTTGGCAAGAAATGAAATAGGCTGATCTCTTTTGACATTAAAAACCAGCCCACATGTCTCTTAAAGGACGGTAAACCTCTATTCCTATGACTCTGAGCATATCTTCGTCTTCGACTTTAAATGATATCTCGCTTCTATCGTTTTCAAAGGGTTTTGCACATCCAAATAACTTATGTGAAGGGAAAATACCGCGGCTATTGGGATGAACAAAGATGACTAGGTCGCGGGTCGCCATCAAGCCTTTGCTCGCTGAAGCGGAATTCAGGAACATGCAGGCTACGGCTTCCCAGAACCGCGCAAGGTCGTCCTTCTTGACGCGAGTCTGCTCAGCGAGCGGTGCATTGAAGAAACCATATTGCTGATATGCGGCATAGCTCAGCCACGGTTTTCGACCAAACTCCGTTTCCTTGCGAGCACGATCTGATTCTTTCGTGATGGCGCAACGAGTAATGGCAGCGTCTTGTTGAAGAATTGGATTGATTGACCGAGCGAATGTGAGTTGCATCGGACCTCGGATTTGCCCAGCGTTTGTTCCGGCGGTGAGAACCGCTCCAAAAAGGCGAATGTCATCGTACAAATCGCACATCTTTACTTTGATCGCTTCGCGGGCACGGCGTTGTTTCGGGCTCCCTGTTGGCTTTGCTCTGGCAAGCAAGTCGGCAAGTATTTTGATTTTATCTTTGAATTCACCTGGTTTAGACTCGTCTTGTGACAAGAGTTTTCGAAAATCGTCCTTTCCTTTGGCTTCTCCAAGGTACCGCAGTATTCCTTCCTCCTGGTCAAACTCCAAGCCATCAACATCGATATGAGTGAGCCAATCGCGAAACTCTCTTGAACTCTTTTCGTCCACATCTTCATCTGCTTCACTTTTTCCTGATAATCTAATTAGTTGTCCAAAAGCTGTATTCTTACCTTGATCTAGCTCTGCGAGCAGAGTTGCGACGGATTCTTTAGCTTCGATTCGCTCTTGCTTCTGCTGTTCGGTCGCCTCTTTATCGGTTTCTGGATCGTAATTCTTGATCTCACGGGCCGCCTTAAAGTAAAGCGTGTTCAGCGCTTCTTGACTCTGGATGAAAATAGGGCGCTGTAAAACACAAGCCAAATAATCACGAATCTTGCGTTTGATACATACATCGGTGACGATACCATGTTGATCGCTTGGATCCATACGTGGCAGGTTGCCTGCATCCGGATCACCATTAGGATTCCCGTCCCTGACATCGAAAAGCAGAATGAAATCCATTCGCCGTGTTGGATCACAATAGGGTTTGTCTTTGATCCGCTCCCAAAGGCTCTGTTGTTCACTCATTACTTACCTCCTAATTTAGCTTTGATTTTCGAGTATTATTTTTTGGGACGACGAAGTTCAGCGCGTTGGTGGTAAAAGCCCAGGGCAAACTGCGCTTGTTGTTCAGGGGGCAATGGGGGCGGAAAGCCACCAGCTTTGTCGATTTGATCACAGCATTCGGTCATCAAATCATTGATGTTGACTTTTTCACCATTTCGCAACATAAAAGTCTCCATGTTCTCCCGACGCAACTTTGGCAAATGTGCCTTGGTTGCCATGTTAATTAAGTTGCCAAATACCATTGCTGGTGCAGTGGAAGCAGCACCGTAGAAGCGATCGACAAGTGTGGTGTTAACTTTTTTACCAGGTCGCGCTTGAATCGCTTCCAAAATGGCAAGTAAGCAACCGCAAAGGTATGGTGATTGCTTCTTGTAATCACTGTCGTCGTCGTATTCAGTGTGTCGTTCTTCCATAGCTCGTTCCTCCTGTTCACTTCTATCGTAGGTCAGCACTAATTTCATCGCTGCCGCTAGCGCCATGCGGCGAAGCATTTGACGTTCGTGTTGTTGATCATTATCGGTCGGTGGATCTGGGATACGAAAACAATGAAGCGCTCTTATTAGCAACGCTTGCGGTGGTTTAGTGCCTGTGAACATGCAACGGATGAGTTTGCGCGTCAGATCTGGATCGACTTGAGGCAATCGCGGTTTTTCGTCAATCTTGCGTTTTGCGCTAGTTGGGGATTGTAATGCCGCGAGGACCGCAGCTAGAGGAGGGAACCAGATGCCACGTCCATCGGGATGAATAATCTGAAGCGCATTGATGTAGCGTGCTAAGTTTCTGTGAACCGGCTCAATATCCTGCTCCAGCCACTCCCGTACAACTAGCCGACTTTTATTCGGCGAGAGAATAGCCAAATAAAATCGATTCATAGCCAATGCGGCCCTACTTGCTCCGCCTTCCCACGGTGCCTCCAACATCTCGCGCAGCTGACTGGCATAGGCGGGTTGATCTTTGGTTGGCAATTCCTCCAAATCCGCGAGTGTTAATCGGGGCAGCTCATCCACCTCATGACTGCTGCCCAAAGTCACTAAATGCAATGGTTCTTTCGTCCAGAACACCGCGACTTGATTACGTAATGGTTGTTTAGTACCTCCTTTAGCATCATCTCGCGCCAACACCACAGCATGTCGGCCAGAGTTAGCATCCTTTCCCTCCGCGTTCTTATCAAGTAGAAGGAGGTGCTGGAGGACCTGCGGTACACGCCCTGCACATGAGAAACAAATGGAAGCGATGAACGGTGAATCTTTGGTACCACCGCCTGAACAGAAGGCACTTTCGTTGAACGAAAGTATCTGGGGACTATAACCAAAGAGCTTTACTGGGAACGGCATAATTCGTGTAGTGCGACGATGATGGCCACAGACCACACAAGTTCGTTCTTCGCCTCCGAGTCGCTTCTGAATATATGTTTCCCAAAAACGCTGAACAGCAGGATCGTCAGTTGGCCAAGCTTCAGATCCCACCTGGAAAGTGATCAAGTCGCTTTTCTTGGGAATAGTAGGAAACTTCAAGGATTTCAGGTTTTTCTCATCGCTGATGAAAGTTGCTATCGTCTTTATCGTTAAATTGCCTGTAGCATCAGCAGCATCGAAAAGGAGCTTGACAAATGCAGCATGCTCTTTAGTAGCGACCGCTTTTGCATCACTTTTGATCTCCTGGTTTGGGATGCCCACAGCATAAGATGGTTTGTCAACAAGTAGAGTCGGGCTTGTCTTTGAAGATGTACGATCCTTAGGGGTTAAAGGAACCTTGTCTATCGACTTTTTCTTGACGACAGCTTCTCCTCCGGCAGGATCGATGTTTATTACCCACACAGACTGCCCCGGTATCGTATAGCCGATAGGCAAAAGATCATCCTTGAACCGATCAGCCGAATCGACTAAAGCATTAAGCAGTCCCATCGCCGGCCTCCAATTGCTTCAGTTCGTCGTATTTTTCCTGTGGCACATTCAGCCAACCGTCTTTGACCTCTGCATTGAAGAATAGGCGCTTCGTGTATCCTTTCACTTCTTCGGGTTCTCGACCATCGTGACGCCAAAACTCCAAGCGATCTTCAGGGTGCTCATGGTACCACTCTGAATTTTTGATGTACGCCGTGTCGAATAACATAGTGCCAATAGACAGGTTCAGGGTGTCATCCGGTTCATCGGCGTAGGTCGATGCTTCGAAATCGGCAGCAAACTCACGACAACCGAGATACGGTCGGTGATAACACTCGCCCCTTTCGGCACGTCGGCGAAAACAGTCAAGATGTTTTCCGATATTTGTCTCACCGTTGCGCAACTCGATCCTGGCGATGATGCGGTAGCATACGTTCTGTAGAACGAGTGATGTTCTCTGAGCTCGATCTTCCTCGGCCACCACATAGTACTCTTCGACCGATTTACTATTTGGAGTCTCACTCTGTCGTGATTTGATCTCGTTACGCAGCAAGGCGAACTGAGTGCCTTGCTTAAGAATACCGATAGACTGGATGCAATACCGAAATTGCGGCTTCCAGTAAATTGCTTCCAGTATACCACGCGCGGCCGATGGAGTGATAACAGGATAACTGACACGCTCCACCTTAAATTCAGGGCGAGTGAAGCATGCATACTCACCCCATACTTTAATATCAATAGGACTTGCCATACGACCTCCGTTTACGTTATAAGGTCGGCCGGATCGCGTACGATGCCGAGAAGACCACGGTGCGTCTTGTCATCATACCCACCGATCCAGCGATATAGTCCAGGACTTACCTCTTCCACACATTCAGCAATTTCTTCACGTTTTAATTCATCATATCGTATGTTGACCGTATAGGGCATGAGTTCACGGAATGTCTCCCGATTAGATTCATGGAGATATGTTTGTAAGCGTCTTTCGCCTTCGTTGTCATTGTAGCTACTGACTACCACAAGCACAGTATTCTCGATAAGTTTATATCGCTTCGCAACTTCAGGATAATTGAGATCTCTTCTGTAAGATTGGATGTTTCTTTTATCAAGATCAACATCACGAAATAAACATTGGAAAAATTCACTATACAATGCAGGATCATATAGACTATCTGGCTCGTTCCTTTCCAAAAGGATCTTCGAGTCATCTAGACCAGTCTTGTAAGCTCCAGGAGGAGCTTTATTATCCACAAAATCAAAAATAATCATTTTCCCCTTTTCTTTGCGTTGTCCCTCACGATTACACCGACCAGCGGCCTGAACGATTCGATCCAATGGACCAATGGCACGGTAGACTACTGGAAAATCGAGATCAACTCCGGCTTCGACAACTTGAGTACTAATCAAGTGAATTGGGTGAGGGGCCTCAATATCCAAGTGTCTTTTGATTTCGTTTAGAATACGACGACGATGTTCACCACAAAGTAAAGTAGAAAGATGATAGACATCTTTTACATTTCTCTTTAACAATAGATCTTGCATATCGAACGCTGCTTTGCGCGTGTTGAAAATCACCATCACTTGGTCAATTTTGCCTATTTCATCAGCGAGGCTATCTAGGTCCTGATTCCATCTGATAGGCATGTACTCCACGCGTTTCATGATCTCGTCTTGGAAAAACCGTTCAGGTCTTGGTACAATGTCCCTGATCGAGATACCTTGGAAGGCCCTTAAATAGGGAGTTTGGTCAAAAGCTGGTTGAGTCGCTGTAGAAAGCACAATTGTTACACCATAGTTGTCAACTAGATCTCGAAGTACATTGAGTGTAGGCTCCATTAGTTCAGGAGGTAAAGTCTGTACTTCATCAAGAATTATGATACTTCTAGCAATATTATGAAGTTTACGACAGTGACTGGGTTTATTATTAAAAAGGCTTTCAAAAAGTTGGACTGTTGTTGTAACAATCAAGGGATGATCCCAATTCTCACTTGCGAGCCGTTCTTTTAATGCAAACTCTTCTTGATTTTCTCCTTCTGGTACATTTGCCTGACTTTGATGCTCTAATACGAGCCGGTCACCAAAAATACGACGATATTCAGAGGCTGTCTGATCGACAATACTGGTATAGGGTAAGGCGACAATAATCCTTTGAAAATGTTGCTCTGGATGCTCAACTGTGTGACGAAGGGCAAAGGCAAGCGCACTACGAGTCTTCCCTCCTCCCGTAGGGACCATAAGGCGAAAAACACCTGGTGACAGCTTAGCACTATGGATACACTCATTATAAATCTGTCGCCGGATTAAATTGACTCCACTTTCATTTCGATTATTCCACATAAGGCGAAGTTGATTAGCCCGAAACACAGGCCAAAGATCAGATGGACGTGTCCATTCACCCCGAGCAGAAGCATTCCTCGGAGCAAAATGTTTTTCTGTATCAAGATAGTCAGCATCAACGAGAGCAGAAAAGATCATGCGCAGGTAAAGTTCTTTTTGCGCATCGGAAATGGAAATGAAACTCATCTTCGGTGAAGGCAATAAATCTGCGAATGGGATTATCTTCTTAAGAAGATTTTTATCATAATCGCTTAGTCGCAGGCTTGCCTCACCTAGTGCAATTAGACCATTATGATGACCGAGAATTGGCATAGCTATTTCTGGCCATATATCAGCTTTTGAGCTCTTTACTAACCGGAGATATGCATAGATGGCTCCATCACGTGCATGCGGAACCGATATACCGGGTTTGCCTGTAGCACAATTCTTTAAGTATTCTTGGAAGGCAGGATTTACCTTACCTAGATCATGCCATAAACCAACGAGATAAGCCAAGCCAGTAGCTCCAAATGGACGACAAAATCGAGCAGCGAGCTTTGCTACTTCTATCAGGTGGGATTCTAGTCTATGCCATTCCTTACTACCCTTCCGAGGAGTATGAGCATTGAATTGTTCTGAAGGGCTCATTCTTTCATGCTTTCCATAGTTTATTTCCTCGAAATATTATTATTCCATATCTGAAACATTGTGTTATCACATGCTTAATTCTTAGTGAAATCATAGACTTTGGCAATCAATCAACCTTCCTCAATAATTAGTTGTTTATCTATAATTGATTATATCATCTCCTCTTCATGATGCAACAATTTATTCGCTCTATAGTTAATTTTCTCCCTATTATGACCACCTTCTATTTCTACACGAATCGCTTTCTTTATATACTGCACTCTCTAGCAAGATTTAAGCCAATCACCATTCACTCCCACCACCCCAATTGATCATTATAGGGCATTGAAATCTCTTTTAGGCCGCGGACATCAAAAACTGCGGTGATGGGGCTGTCGCCATAGGGTGTACAGCGCACGACGAATTGCGATGCATGGCCAAGTCGCTGTACGAGTTCACGCGTATACTTGTAAGGGCAAAATGAGGCTTTGCTGTCGGTGGAATTGTCCCAAAGGAGATTGATTGGCTCATCTTGATCTACACGAGTGGTGATGTATTTTGCTTCATATTTGTAATCATCTGTATCATTGCCAAGGTAGGTATGCCAGTTAATGTAGA
>JAKQLB010000077.1 GCA_029567375.1 Bacteroidota bacterium
GGTTTCCCTGAAATTGCTGCAACATTCAAGAATATTGCCGCCGCTGAAAAGGGGCATGAAGAGCGTTATCTGAAGCTCTTAGCCAACGTTGTGGCAGGTAAGGTATTTGAGAGAGATACGGAGATAGAGTGGCAGTGCCGCAATTGCGGATATATATTCAAGGGAAAGAAGGCACGAAATGAGTGTCCTGCTTGCAAACATGCCCAATCCTATTTCGAGGTTAAGAAGAACAATTACTAATTTTTTAATACCTTTGCGGTCATGAAAATAAAGACCGCTGACAGAGAAGGTTATGCCCTAATTACCGGTACATGGTCCGGAATGGGGAGAGAATATGCCCGACAGCTCTACGCTCTCGGGCATAATTTGATTGTGATAGACATCAACCAGAGATATGCCGATGAGGTACGTGCGGAGCTGGAGTCCCGGGAAGTATCTTCTTCCGGGCGACGACCTGATATACTTGCAATTGGGGTGGATCTCTCCCATGTGGGTGCAGTCAATGTCATTAAGGAGAAAGTGGGGAAGCGCAGGGTTGATATATTGATCAACAATGCCGGTGTGATGTACTACTCGGATTTCCTTGATTACTCGCAGCAAGAGGTCGCCAGATTCATGGTACTTCACAATTTTACACCCGTGCAGCTTTGCCACCTATTTGTTCCGGGGATGAAGGAGCGCGGATATGGCTATGTGCTCAATATCTCTTCGCTTGGAGGTGGCCCTCCTTACCCGGGGCTCTCCGTTTACGCCGCTGCCAAGCGTTTCATCAAATACTTTTCACGTTCCCTGAGAGTAGAGTTGATGGGGAGCGGAGTTTCGGTGACTACTGCGTACTTCGGAGCTGTTTCAACCAATCTTTTTCCTTTGAGGGAGAGTTTGCGAAAGCTTTCAATCCGTCTCGGCATTATGATAACTGCAGAAAAAGCTGCTCGCAAGGCCCTTAAGGCCACCTTTCGCGGGAGAGCTATAGTAATGCCCGGTCTTATAAACTGGATAATGGGGCCGCTACTGCCTTTTGTTCCTAACCGCCTGCTACATTTCCTCGACAAGAAATACTGCGGCAAGTTTAAGTTCAAAAATGAAGTCCTGGACCAAGCAGAAGATTATCTCCTGTATTAAAGAGGTCCTTCCGACAACTACCAAGACCTGTATCTGGATTTTGAAGATTACGGTCGGCATCTCGTTTGCGATGATGCTGCTCAAGTACTTCAATATCCTGCCCTATGTGTCCGATGCCATAGGGCCCGTTTTCCGTTATTTCGGCCTGCCGGGATCGGCGGCACTTGCCTATCTGTCGGGATATTTCATAAATGTATATTCCGCGATGGCGGTAATGAGTACTCTGGCACTGGATGCGCGTGAGCTGACTATTCTCAGTACTATGGTACTCTGCTCACACTCCATGATACTGGAGACGGCGGTACTCAAAAAGACCGGTGTCTCAGGTGTGAGAATGATTATTGTCAGGACTCTGAGTGCTCTATTTCTCGGTTGGTTTTTAAATCTTATACTTCCCGAGGGAAGTGGAGAGGTGGTTACAGCTGCCGTGGCCCGGGAGCAGCTCACATTCTGGCTTACTTTGCGTGATTGGCTCTGGTCCACATTCAAGTTGGTGCTGCTGATTACTATTATCATCTATATTCTCAATATTGTTCAACGGCTGCTTTACGAGTTTGGCGTGATAGCAATGATATCCAAGTTTCTCAAACCATTGATGCTCTTTTTCGGGCTTCCGCCCAAGACGGCATTTCTCTGGATAGTGGCAAATATTATCGGATTGGCTTATGGTGCTGCTGCGATGTTGGATGAAATTGCGCGTGACAAACTGGAACGCCGTGATGTACTGCTCATTAACACCCATATCAGCATTTCGCACAGCAACCTTGAGGATCTGATATTACTTACTGCCCTGGGAGCAGTAGGATGGATAATGTTGCTGATAAGATGGGCCATGTCGATGGTATTGGTATGGGAATTGAGGTTGGAATTTTACATCAAAGATGCCATTGCCAAAAGAAAAAATCGTAACTTTGCAGTTTGAATTGATTGAGGTAATATATTTATGAGTAACGAAAGAATAAAATGTTTTATAATAGGAAGCGGTCCTGCAGGGTTTACTGCAGCGATTTATGCTTCCAGAGCGGCTTTACAGCCTGTGATCTATGAAGGCATGCAGCCGGGTGGTCAGCTTACTACCACTACCGAAGTTGAAAATTTTCCCGGTTATCCCCAAGGTGTTTCAGGTCAGCAGATGATGGCTGACCTGCGCGCTCAGGCTGTTCGTTTGGGTACGGATGTGAGATATGGAATGGTAACGGAGGTCGATCTCTCCCAAAGACCCTTCAAGATCACTATTGATGATGAAAAATTGATAGAGGCGGAGACTTTGATTATAGCTACAGGCGCTACAGCCAGATATCTCGGTCTTCCTTCGGAGAGTAAGTACAGGGGAATGGGAGTTTCTGCCTGTGCGACTTGTGACGGCTTTTTTTATCGTGGAAAGACGGTGGCAGTGGTGGGAGGCGGAGACACAGCTTGTGAAGAGGCTCTCTACCTGGCCTCTCTGTGTAAAAAGGTCTATATGGTGGTGAGAAGAGATGTTTTCAGAGCATCAAAAGCAATGCAGGAAAGGATTGCTGCCACTGAGAATATAGAGGTTCTTTGGAATAGCAATACTCAGGAGGTTCTCGGAGATGATATGGGTGTGACCGGAATGCGCCTTCTCCGCAAGGATGGAGTTGAGTATGAAAAGGCCATAGAGGGTTTTTTTCTTGCTATCGGACATCATCCCAATTCGGATCTTTTCCAAAAGTGGATAACTACTGACGAAAATGGTTATATTGTAACAGACGGACGTTCCTCCAAGACCAATATTCCGGGCGTTTTTGCAGCCGGAGATGTACAGGACCCCAGATACCGTCAGGCAATAACTGCAGCAGCTAGCGGCTGCAAGGCGGCCCTCGATGCGGAAAAATTTATTTTGGAAAACAAGTAATAACATGTTTAAAAAGTACAGATTTATCCTGGCCCTTATTTCGTTTGCCATTATCGGTTTTACTGCATGCAAGTCGCAGTACGATGTCATACTTTATGGTAACGATGTGCCTGCCAAATATGCGCTGGCCTTCGAAATGTTTGAAACCAAGAAATATCTCAAGGCGGCTGAACTCTTCGAATCTTTGACTATCGCCACAAATGGCACACCTCAGGACGATACTGTACAATATTACTGGGGTCTGAGTAACTACTACTATGGGGATTATACAACCGCTGAGAGTAATTTTAACCAGTTTATAAGCGTTTATCCTATCAGTCCCTTTACGGAAAAGGCTAAGTTTTATCGTTTAGATTGTCTTTACAAAGGTACTTACCGTTATGAACTTGACCAGCGTCCGACCTACAAGGCTCTGGGCGCAATACATGAATTTGTAGTTGAGAACCCCCAGTCGGAGTATATTGACAGATGTCATGAAATGGCGGACGAACTTAATGGTCGTTTGGAGCTCAAATCCTACAAATCTGCCTATCTCTATTACCACATGGAGGACTACTTGGCAGCCCATTATGCTTTGAAAAACGTGCTCAAGGAGAATGCCGACAACCGTTACCGAGAAGAGGTACTCTATTATACTGCTCTGTCAGCATACAAGTATGCCTCAATGAGCGTTCCTGACAAACAGCGTGAGCGTTATCTTACATTCGTTGATGACTATTTCAATGTCATTAGTGAATATCCCGAATCACAATACCGTAAGGAGCTCGATGGACTTTATACCAAGGTCCAGAAAATTCTCAAGAAGGACTCATCCGAAGAAAATAATTAAAAAATAACCATATAATGAGCAAAACCAAACCCATAAGCAACAACACGGAAACCCGCAATCTTTCCGAACTCGCTGAGCCTACAGGTAACATCTACGAGTCCGTGAAGATCATCTCCATCAGGTCCAACCAAATTGCTGCTTCAGTCAAAAAGGAACTTAGCGAAAAGCTCGCACAGTTTAAGAGTGATGCAGATGCTCTTGAGGAGACCTTCGAAAACAAAGAACAGGCGGAAATTTCCAAGTATTACGAAGTTCAGCCCAAGCCCACTCTCGTTGCTATAAACGAGTTTGAGGAAAACCAAATCTATTACCGCAAGGCGGAGGAGTAACATTACCGCCCCGCATAGAGTATCCGTATGCTCAGTAGATTGACAATACAGAACTATGCCCTGATTGATTGTCTGGATATCTCTTTTCCGGACAATCTTGTCATCATTACCGGTGAAACGGGCGCAGGCAAGTCAATTCTACTTGGGGCCCTATCACTCGTGCTGGGTGGACGCTCGGATATCTCCACACTTAAAGATCGTACGCGCAATTGTGTGGTAGAAGCCATTTTTACCCTCGAAGAGGGTCGGGAATGCATCCTGAGGAGAGTGATCTCTCCTAACGGTCGTTCACGCATATTCGTTGATGATGAACCGGCTACTCTGGAGCATATTAGAAATCTTTCCGAATCTCTTGTGGACATACACTCGCAGCATCAGCATCTGTTGCTCTCCCGTACAGGATTCCAGACTTCTATCCTGGATCACTTTGCCGGATTGACCCTTCAGGTTAGCGAGTATGAGGCGGAGCACGCGAAGTATCTGAGTGTTTGCCGTGAAATATCGGACCTCGAACAGAAAATAGCTGAGGCAGCCCGTACACGAGACTATCTGGAGTATCAGTATGCGCAGTTAGAGAGGGCTTCTCTTGTCGAAGGTGAATTGGAAGAACTTGAGGCAGAGCAAGCTCAGTTGGCTAACAGCGAAGAGATATTGCAGAGCATTTCTCGCATGGAGTTTCTTTTCCAAGGAGAGGAGGAGAGCATCTCTTCCCATCTTAAGGAGATAGAGTCACTACTGGAAAGGCTCTCTTCCTTTATTCCTGAGTTCAGACCACTTGCAGAGCGCATTTCTTCATCTCGGATTGAGCTCAAGGATATTGAAAGTGAGATTTTAGGCAGGGGAGGATCTGTGGTTACCTCTCCCCAGCGTTTGCAGATGGTGGATGAACGTCTTTCGGTGTTGTATGACCTTATGCGCAAACATGCTGTGGGTAGCATAAGCGAGTTGATCTCCCTTAGAGAGTCGCTCGGAGCGCAACTGGGAAAGTCGCTGGATCTTTCACTTGAAAAAGAGGCAGCTGAGAAGCGCAGGGATACGCTCAAAAGTAGTTGTGATGCTCGTGCAGAGGCCATTTTTAACCAACGTTCCCAGGCAGCCCCGCTGCTTTCACAGGAGATAGAGGAGGCGGTCAGGGCTTTGGAGATGCCTTTCGCGCTGTTTTCGGTAAAAGTGGATCGAGAAGGAGCCGTTTTCCTTTTTTCCGCCAACGGCGGTGAAGTCAGGGAACTCTCAAAGTGTGCTTCAGGAGGTGAACTGTCGAGAATAATGCTCGTAATCAAGGGACTGATGGCACAGTATGTCGGGATGCCGACAATGATTTTTGATGAAATAGATGCCGGAGTTTCGGGCAGTGTTGCTGACAAGATGGGACGCAAGATAGTGGATATGGGACGAAATATGCAAATATTCGCCATTACACACCTGCCGCAGGTAGCCAGTAAAGGCTCTGCTCACTATCTGGTCTACAAGATTATTGAGGAGAGCGACGAACCCCGTACCCAAATCAAATATATAGAGGGAGATGAACGTGTCAGGGAAATTGCCCGTATGCTTAGCGGCTCTAAACTTACTGAGGAAGCCCTTGCCAATGCACGTGTCCTATTGCAATCCGAATAAAATAAAAATAATAATATATAAAAACAGTAACAACCATGAGACTTATTATCCAAGAATCCTACGGAAAGATGTCGCAATGGGCAGCTGCCTACATTACGAAGAAAATAAATGACTTTGCCCCGACGGAGGAGCGCCCTTTCGTGCTGGGTCTTCCTACCGGATCAACACCCCTGGGCACCTACAAGGAACTGATCCATTTGTACAATACAGGTAAGGTGTCATTCAAGAATGTCGTCACCTTCAATATGGACGAATATATCGGCATCCCTGCAGATCACCCGGAGAGTTACAAAACATTCATGTGGACCAATTTCTTTTCTCACATAGATATTCCCGAAGAGAATGTCAATATTCTCGATGGAAATGCCGAAGATCTCCAAAAAGAATGTGAGGAGTATGAGCAGAAAATTGTCTCCTACGGTGGTATTAAGCTATTTATGGGTGGCATAGGCGCTGACGGCCATATCGCCTTCAACGAGCCGGGCTCTTCACTTACGTCACGCACACGTGTCAAATCCCTTACCACTGACACCATTATCGCAAATTCCCGTTTTTTTGGCCATGACATCGATAAAGTGCCCAAAACAGCTCTTACGGTGGGTGTAGGTACTATTATGGACTCCGAAGAGGTACTCATCCTGGTGAACGGACACAATAAGGCAAGAGCTCTCTATCATGCCGTTGAGGGTTCTATCAACCATATCTGGACTATTTCCGTGCTCCAAATGCATCGCAAGGGTATCATTGTATGCGACGACGCTGCCACAGTGGAACTCAAAGTAGGCACCGTAAACTATTTCAAGGATATCGAGAAATGCAATCTCGATCCCACTTCACTTCTCTAATAGCACAATTATGCTGACCAGAGTACGTGCATGCCTTTCCGCTGAAAGAGCGGATGCAATCATTGTTCCTTCCAACGATCCTCATTTTGGGGAATATGTGCAGAAACATTTCTGTATCCGTGCTCTTTTAAGCGGATTTGACGGTTCTGCCGGTACTCTTGTCATTACTCTTTCTGAGGCGGCTCTCTGGACCGACTCCCGATATTTTATTCAGGCTGAGGCCCAGCTTAAAGGTACAGACATCAACCTTATGAAAATGGGGGTTGAGGGTGTTCCTGATATAGTTTCGTGGCTAAATGCACGTATAGATGACAAAGGCATGATACTGCTTGATGGAGCACTTTTTTCTGCTGCCGAATATGCGTCATACCGAAAGAACCTGAATGCACGGGTAGTCGGTATTGCAGATCCCTTTGACAAAATTCTTCCGGAACGCGAACCCCTCCGTTTCGGACCGGTTATTTTGCAGAAAGAGTCTTATTCGGGACTCTCCGTAATATCTAAACGGGAAATGGTGTTTTCCGGAGATCCGGCGGATCTTCACATTTGCCGCATATTGACACGATGCGACGATATAATGTGGCTCTGTAATATTCGCGGAAGCGATATCGACTACAATCCGGTAGCACTCTCTTACGCGCTGCTATTCCGTGATAAGATTTTGCTTTTTGCCTGTAAAGAGGCCTTCGAGAAGGCTGCTCTGGAATATCTTGAATCACAACAGGTAGAAATTTTACCCTATGCTTCATTTTATGAAGTGTGCGGAGAGATGGCTTCTGATGACTCAATTCATTTCTTATCTCCCTCATCATCCACTTCCATGCGTCTGGAATCGATTTTTGCCGGTGCGAAGCACTTCGGCTATGAGGTCAGAGCAGAAGGCGAGGTTGCATATCGCAAGAGCATCAAAAATCCTATAGAACTGGAGGGTTTCCGCAAGGCAAATCTCCTCGACGGCATTGCCTGGTGCAGAATACTTAAGTATATAGAAGACAATATCGCAAGCGGCACTCTCAACGAATATTCCATCGCCCGGCAGCTCATAGAATATCGTCGAGAAAGCCGGGACTATCGAGGTGAGAGTTTCGAACCTATAGTAGCTTTCAATGCAAACGCTGCTTCAGCGCATTACAGTGCCACTTCTGATGAAGAAGCGGCAGTAGTCACCGCTCGCGGATTCCTCTTAATAGATACGGGTGCACAATATCCATATGGTACCACCGATACCACGCGTACCATACCTCTTTCAGAACTTACAACGATCCAGATTGCGGATTATACCGCTGTGCTCAAGGGTATGATTGAGCTTTCGATGGCCTCCTTTGTCAAAGGAACCACCGGATACCAACTCGACATTCTTGCGCGCCAGCCGTTGATCTCTCGTGGCAGACTTTTTTTCCATGGTACCGGTCACGGAATAGGTCACTACCTCTGTGTACATGAAGGCCCTCAAAATATCCGTATGGATAGAGATAGCGGGGTAGCGCTGCTCCCCGGAATGGTGCAGTCCAATGAGCCGGCGATCTATATCGAAGGAGAATATGGCATTCGTACTGAAAATGTGCTTGAGGTGGTCCCATTCACTGAGAATGAGTTTGGTGCCTTTTATAGATTTGAAACACTGACTCTCGTACCCATCGCCACATCCTGTATTGACCGCAAACAACTCGGCGATGAATGCGCAGAATGGCTAAATAATTATCACCATCGGGTATATGAAAAAATCGCTCCTCATCTTAAGGATGAAGAGGCGATATGGCTGAAAAACAAGTGTCGTCCTATCTGACGGTGATCTTCTTATCGGGCGTGTACTCCAGATCCCTGCTTTCAATATTTATAAACCCTCCATCGGGTCCGGTTCTACGGAAACGAATATCGTTCTGGAGCATATTCAAAGGGTAATAATAAATCAAATCGGGAAAATCCTTGCCCAGGTCATTGATGATCCTGATGAAATAGAGGAATGTATCGTATCCGTGAAAAGCAAACGGAGTGGGTTCGGTATTGAAAAGGGCACGATAGCCCAGAATGAATTCTTTTGTAGCTTTATCTCCATAGTCTACAAAATAATTGGTGGAAATATGGGTGTTTACTTCGTGCAGAAGAATTCCTTCAATGGTTTCGAAATTCCTGACTCTGTTGGAGCAGTAGACTTTGATGTTATAACCGTTAAACTTGAGGACTCCCATATTCCTGATCACGTCTGAAGCAAATGCTTCCTGCTCTGAAGCCACCACAATATGGTGTTCCACATCGGGATTCATTATAATGAGTAGTGAATCTATGATGGTCCTGCCACTGACAATATGATACCTGATCTCATTGCGGGGGAGTCCGGCCGAATCAATCGCAGCCAGAATGCTACGTCTGTAGGGCTCCTCGCTGCCGGCTGCATCAGAAAACAGTGTCAGCCTCGAATTGTTGCTAAGATTTATCCTACCGATGAGGTTCGTTGTCTGGGTTGCTGTCGTCACAGGCATTTGAAAGAAATAGCGGTTGTGCAGTGCGAGGGAGTCAGTTTGGAGGTCGAGCGGAGAGACAAACGGTATCTTGTTGGAATTGCAGTAGTCAGTAAAAGTGTTGATTCGATTTGCATCTATGTGTCCCACAACCAGATCGCAGTCCTTGAGCATATTAGTTTGGAAGATTTCTCCTATCCAGGAATATGTGGATATGTCTATGGTATTTAGGGATATGTGCATTCCGGCCTCTTTAGCCTTTTCCACTGCCATCAGAGCTCCGCTGTAGAAATCGAGATAGTTAGTGGAGGGTGTAGCGGAATGTGTGTCGAAGGGGAGGATCAGCGCAATTTTTATCGGATTTCTCCTGTTAAAATGAGAAAGGCCTTTGAGTAGCTCTATTTTGGCAAGAGCTTCGGTTTCGCTCAATGCTTCAACAAGCGGACTTTCCGGAATCTCTTCTTCCGCCTCGTCTTCGTAAGTCTCAACTTCTTCAGGCTCTTCCAATTCCTTTTTTATCGGAATGCGAAGTATCTGTTTGAATCCCACGAAACTGTTTTCAAGTTCGTTGAACTCCATCAACTCCTCTACGGAAATGCCATATTTTCGGGAGATTGAGCTGAGTGTTTCGAATAGTTTTACCTGGTGTTTGATATAGTCCTTCTCAGGCATTTCCTGTTCTACACCCTTTAGTGGTTCTTCAATCTCTTTTTCGTGGGTATCAGCTTGTTTAGGCTCTTCATTTTCTTCTTGGCGGGTGTCCGTGTCTTGGGGTTCGTCCACCTTATTTGTTCTTGGAATTCGGAGTATCTGCTGGAACCAGATGGTGGTATCCTCAAGGCCGTTCAGTTCCATTATCTCCTCTATTGTGACACCATATCTTCTGGAGATTGAGCTGAGAGTTTCAAAGATTTTTACTTTGTGCTCAATATACTCTTCATCAGATACCTCGTCTTCTATGGTTTCCGGTTTCTGTTCTACGCTCCTTAGTGGTTCTTCAACCTCTTTTTCATGGATATCAGCTTCTTTGGGCTCTTCCAACTCCTTTTTTACCGGAATTAGGAGTATTTGTTGAAACCAGATGGTGGTATCCTCAAGGCCGTTCAGTTCCATTATCTCCTCTACGGTGACACCATATTTTCGGGAGATGGCATTGAGGGTTTCAAAGATTTTTACCTGATGCTCGATATACCCCTTTTCAGGCACTTCCCGGTCCGTACTCTTTAGTGGTTCTTCAGTTGTAGGGATGTGGGTATCGGGTTTGGAAATCTCAGCCTGAACTGATGTGGGAATATAGATGATTTTACCCGCCTTGAGTCCCTCTTTTAGCTGGGGATTGGCTTTGAGCAGATCATCGTAATCCACCTTATATGCCCTGCAGAGTGAGTAGATAGTCTGCCCCGATTCTACCTTGTGGATAAGATAGATATTGCCGCCGATATTCACCTTCTCGGTAGAAATTGTGATTTGGGGAGGTAAAGTGTTCTGCGCTTCCACAGGGAGGAAGAGCAGCGTGAGGAGGATTATTATCAGGATTCTTTTCATAAGGGAAGTCTGGCGAGCATATTTTTGATGTTCTCTTCCATTCGTTCGTAGATCCCATCGTAGCTCTCTTTGCAGAACTCTTTGCCGGTGAGTTTTTCGTAGAGTTCGATATATCTGTCGGAAATGATGCCGACACGTTCCGGAGTCATTTTAGGAACAACTTGACCGGGCTGTCCGCTGAAACCGTTCTCCATTAGCCACTCCCTTACGAATTCCTTTGAAAGCTGTCTCTGCTGCTCGCCTTTGTCAAAAAGTTCCTTATAGGAGTCTGCGTAGAAGTATCTTGAGGAGTCGGGGGTATGGATTTCATCTATAAGGCATATTTCACCATCTTTTTTCCCGAACTCGTATTTGGTATCCACCAGTATAAGTCCCCGTGAGGCTGCAATCTCGCAACCCCTTTTGTAGAGAGCGAGGGAGATGCGCTCGAGTTCCTCATAATCCTCACGGGATACAAGCCCACGGCTAATGATCTCTTCCTTGCTGATGTCCTGGTCATGCTCTCCTATTTCGGCTTTTGTAGTGGGAGTAATTATGGGATGCTCAAATTTTTGGTGCTCCTTCATCCCTTCGGGAATATGAATGCCGCAGATCATCCTTTCTCCTGACTTGTAGGTTCGCCAGGAACTGCCGGTGAGGTAACCGCGTACAATCATTTCTATAGGGAGCGGTTCGCATTGGTAGCCTACGGTTACCATTGGGTCGGGAGATGCTATTTTCCAATTTTGAACGATGTCAGAAGTCCGGTCGAGGAAAGACGAGGCAATCCGGTTAAGCACCTGCCCTTTGTAGGGAATGCCTTTGGGGAGTACCACATCAAAGGCAGAAATCCTGTCTGTAGCTACCATGACAAGATATTTATCTGCTATGAAATAGACATCCCTCACTTTACCGACATATTTTGAGGTTTGTCCCGAAAAATCAAATTCGGTGCGTGTTATTGCATTCATAATATAATAAGGGCCTGTTTATGAAAAAATGCCGCATCAGTCAGTCATTATACTGGGCTGATACGGCAATGTATTGTCCGGTATAATCTAGTTTTTGTTTCTTACCTTTATATATTCGGCGTTTAGACCTTCAACTACTTCCTGAGTGATATCGAGGGCTACATTTCCCACGATAACGGTATTGCTTACATCGGTAGTGGTGAGAATGGCTGCATAACCGCGCACTTTGTTGTATTCTTCAAGATAGGTCTTGATAGCATAGATTATCTGGTTGTTCATCACATACTCTTTTTCCTGGAGCTCAAGCTGCTTCTGGTTGGCCAGGTTCTGGAGTTCCTGTTGGCGTTTAAGTAGGGCATTCTGCTGCTGCTCGGCATTTGAGCGGGTGAGAAGACCTTTCTGGTATTGGTTCTCGAAACTCTTCATGTCGCTTTCAAGCTTTCTTCCTCTTTTATTCAGGTCGTCCTGAACTGCCTGAGCTTCTGCCTGAAAAGTTGAAGAGAGGTCGCTTGCCATATCATATTGCATGATAAGGGTATCCATACGCACGTAGACGATGTCGCCTCTCTGGGCTGCTACTTCTGAATCACCTTCAGGAATGGTAACCTTGGGACCCTTTTCACCTACAAATTGGAATACCAGCACAACTATAGCCATAATTAAAGCGAGAACGCTGAGGATTATCGGAGTCTTGTTACCGCAGGATGATTGAACATTGTTTTCCATAAAAAATCTTTATAAACGTGATTTAAATTCTAAATGATATCTTTTGCAAAAGCAAATATCATGCAAATATAGTTAAAAATCGGACAATTGCTCCAAATATGCCGCAATTGTATTTTCGAGTCCAAGGTAGAGGGCATCGCTTATAAGTGCATGACCTATCGAAACCTCAAGCAGGTTGGGAATCACCTGATGTAAATAGCGGAGATTCTCCAGATTAAGGTCGTGGCCTGCGTTAAGGCCCAGACCGAGACGGGTAGCCTCTTCGGCTGCTTTCACATAGGGCTCGACTGCTTGTTCTCGTCCTGCGGCATAGCCGGAGGCATAGGCTTCAGTATAGAGTTCAACACGGTTGCAACCTGTCTCAGCGGCGTACCGTATCATCTCAATGACGGGGTCTATGAAGATGGAGGTGCGGATACCTGCATCATTAAACTTTTTGCAGATCTTCTGCAAATAAGCCAGATTGCGTTTTGTGTCCCATCCTGCATTTGATGTAAGCACATCTTCTGCATCAGGCACAAGCGTTACCTGTGCAGGCCTGATTTCCATTACGAGGTCAATGAAAGAGGGGATAGGATTGCCTTCGATGTTGAATTCTGTAGTAAGTACCGGTTTGAGCTGACGCACATCACTGTATCTGATATGTCTTTCGTCAGGTCTGGGATGAACGGTTATGCCTTGGGCACCAAACTTTTCGCAATTGATTGCCGCCTTCACTACATCGGGAAGATTTCCGCCACGTGCGTTACGGATAGTTGCAATCTTGTTGATATTTACACTTAATTTTGTCATATTTACAAAAATACATAATTTTGACAAATTTAGCGTTATTAATGAAACAGATCACAAAGATTGCCATTTTTGGCAGGGAAGTCAGAAGCGGATATCTCGACCAATTCGCTCTTCTGCTGGATGCGCTTTCATCCAGGAAAGTGAGTTTCGCGTGGTACGCACCTTTTCTTGAGCAGCTTTCGGAAAAAGGCTTGAAACTGCCTCATGGAGAGGTTTTTACCTCCAGTGAAGATCTCCCCAAAGATGTAAATCTTTTCCTCTCCCTCGGCGGAGATGGTACTTTCCTCTCCTCAGTTACCTATGTCAGAGAGAGGGGAATACCGGTGGCCGGCATCAACTTTGGCCGACTGGGCTTTCTAACCACTGCGAAGGTAGGAAACAAACCTCCTTTATGGATAGATGATCTGTTGGAGGGACGTTATTCGCTTGAGCAGCGAGATCTTCTAAGGATAGATTGCGGTTCGGTACCGGAAGGGTTTTATCCTTATGCGATGAATGAGATTTCCATTCACCGTCAGGGTCCCGCAATGCTCTCCATCAGCATAAAGATTGATGGTCGTCCACTGCCCCTTTATCGTGCAGACGGCATTGTAATAGCAACTCCCACCGGCAGTACAGCCTATTCTTTGAGTGTAGGAGGGCCTATAGTAATGCCTGATTCTCCGGTACTGATCATTGCTCCGATAGCACCCCACAATCTCAATGTACGTCCGCTGGTAGCTCCGCTGACCTCCACGCTCGAACTCACTCTTTCTTCGAGGGACTTACCTGCGATAGTTACAATGGATAACCGCTCTTTTACGCTCCCTTCCGGTGGGTCGGCACGGATTTCGAGAGGTGAATTTCCTTTCGGTTATATCTCCCTTTTTGACAATAATTTTATCAAAGCAATACAAGATAAGCTCCTTTGGGGCGAAGACAAACGCAATGACATCTGAAATCATAAACATCCCCACACACGTATCCATAATAATGGACGGCAATGGCCGCTGGGCCCGTAAAAAAGGTCATGAACGTCTTTTCGGCCACAATGCCGGTGTGGATAGCGTAAGAACTGCAGTTGAGTACGCCAGAGAAAAAGGCATCAGGTATTTAAGTTTATTCGCCTTTTCCGAAGAGAACTGGGGACGACCGGATGAGGAGGTATCAGGTCTTATGGCCCTTATGGCCAAGGCGGTGGCTGAAGAAAGAGCCACTTTTGCCAAATATGACATCAGATTTCGCATTATCGGCAACAGAAAACAACTTCCGGAAGATTTGGTAGTTACTGTGGAGGAACTTGAGGCCGAGACCCTTTCAAATTCCTCAATGGATCTGATAATAATGCTTAGTTACAGTGGAAGGTGGGATATCCTCCAAGCTGCGTACCGATATGGAGAAATATGTGCAAACGCTGCCAGAGAGGGACTCCCGATGCCTTCTTTGGATCAAGATTCATTTTCGTGTCTGCTCAGCACGGATGGTATTCCCGATCCCGATCTCATCATACGTACAAGCGGCGAACAGCGCATCAGCAATTACATGTTGTGGCAGGCTGCCTACACGGAGTTCTACATTACGGAGGTTCTTTGGCCTGATTTTCGTAAAAATGATTTTGAAAGGGCGCTGATAAGCTTCAATAACAGGCAGCGACGCTTTGGCAAACTAAAATAAAAAGGTTATCTTTGCAGACTTATTACTTGCTGTTTGATGAGACACGTTAGACTGATTCTGATCCTGCTTTTTCTGCTTCCCTGTGCTGTTGTATCGGCGCAGGAAGTTATTTCAGGACGGGACGTGGAGATAGATTATACAAAACCCAAAACTTATACGGTAGGAGGCATTACAACGGAGGGTCTCAAATCACGGAGGGCCGATCAGGTGCTTTCGGTGCTTGGCATTCACGAGGGTGACAAGGTTCAGATTCCCGGTACGGATGTTTCGGCAGCACTCAAAAGGATTTGGCTCCAGAGGGCATTCTCCACCGTTGGACTCTATGTTGACTCGCTTTCAGCATCACGTGACACCGCATACCTTGTGCTCAGGCTTACGGAACGTCCGAGGGTTATCCGATGGGATTTCAAGGGTATAAGGAACTCGGACCGTGACGAGCTTAGGGAGCGACTTACGCTTAAAAGAGGAGGTGAACTTTCCGATTATGTTATTTCTACCTCCACTAATATCATCAAGAGATATTTTAAAGAGAAAGGTTTCATCAATGCCAAGGTTAATGTGATCCAGCAGGCCGACTCCATAATTAACAACGCCGTATCAGTCACTTTTGATATAAACAGAGGCAAGAAAGTTAAGGTGAGGACCATTACCTACGAAGGTAACGGCGAGCTTTCGAAATTTAAGCTCGACAGGGCGATGAAGAAGACTAAGGACTCCAAGTGGTATAACCTGTTTTCATCCAAAAAATTCAATGAGGATGAATACGAAAATGACAAACAGTCCCTTATCGACGCATTCAATGAGGCAGGTTACCGTGACGCAAGAATTATTCGTGATTCGATTTACGAGATAGAGGAGGGTAGGTTGGGCATTCATTTTGTCATCGATCAAGGTAAGAGATATTATTTCAGGGATATAACCTGGACGGGAAATTCCGAGTACACGGAGGAGCAGCTCAACTCCATACTTCGTATTGAAAAGGGTTCCATCTATGATGTAGTGACAATGGAAAAGCGCCTCTTCGGTGGTGATAAGGAGAACGACCTGACCATCTCAAAACTCTACCGTGATCAGGGTTATCTCTTTTTCAATGTTACTCCGGTGGAACTTACCATTGAAGGTGACTCGGTCGATGTGGAGATGCGTATGATTGAGGGCAAGCCGGCCACATTCAACAACATAATCATCAACGGTAACACCATAACCAATGAAAAGGTGGTGCGCAGAGCTGTTTTTACCCGTCCCGGATACCTCTTCCGCCAGACGGACTTCGAACGTTCCGTACGTGAAATCGCCTCTATGGGCCATTTTGATGCGGAATATGCTGCTGACCCCGCGAAGGGTTACGCGTTGATTCCCAATCCGATGAACAACACCGTGGATATAACATACAATGTAGAAGAAAAGGCCAACAGTCAACTGGAACTCTCAGGCGGATGGGGTAACAATACATTTGTAGGTACCTTAGGTGTAAGCTTCAACAACTTCTCTACCTACAATTTCTTCAGAAAAGAGGCCTGGAGACCCGTTCCCTTGGGCGATGCCCAGCAGCTGGCAATCAGATTCCAGACCAACGGTTCATACTACACTGCATTTACGGCAAGTTTCGTAGAACCCTGGCTTACCGGCAAAAAACCGACTTCGCTCAATATTTCGGCCTATTTCACACGTCAGACCAACTCTTACGCCACCTATTATTATCAGGTGCTCAACGATGACGAGTATATGGAGATTTTCGGTGCGGCAGTCGGACTCGGTACGCGTCTCAAATGGCCTGACAACTATTTTGTGCTCTACAACCAGCTCGGCTGGCAGTCATACCGCCTTCAGGATTGGTCGTACAACTTCATTTTCGATACGGGTATCTCGCATAACATAAGCTGGACCACAACCTTGACTCGTAACTCCACCGACCAGTCGATTTACCCTCGAAGCGGTTCCGACCTGTCATTCTCAGTTCAGGTAACTCCTCCATTTTCACTAATGGGAGGCAACCGCAATAAGGATTACAGTAATATGACCGTTCAGGATCATTACAAGTGGATAGAGTATCATAAATGGACCTTCAGAGGATCGCTCTTCACTAAACTCGTCGGAGACCTTGTACTTATGACAAGAGCGCAGTTCGGTTATTTGGGTTTTTATAACAAAAACTACGGTTACTCTCCGTTCGAGGGCTTTATACTTGGCGGTGACGGTATGTCGGGTTATAATACATATGGCTCTGAGGTTATTGGCCTCAGGGGTTACGAAAATTACTCTCTCACGCCTTACATAGGCAATGCATATGCAGGCAATGTCTACGATAAGTTTACCATTGAGTTAAGATATCCTGTAATAATGCAGCCTAACTCAACTATTTATGCGCTGGTTTTTCTTGAAGGAGGTAACTGCTGGTCGGATATCCGCAATTTCAACCCTTTCCATATCAAACGCTCTGCCGGGGCAGGCGTAAGGGTGTTGCTGCCCATAGTGGGTATGCTTGGTATCGACTGGGGTTATGGATTTGATGCTGACAATCCTGATGAAAGGAGTCAGTTCCACTTTGTGATAGGACAACAATTTTAACTAATATAAATGATGTTCAAGATGAAAAAGTTTTTACTGTCATTTGCCGCACTGATAATTTTTGGTTTCTCTGCCAATGCACAGAAGGTGGCTTATATTGATACTGAGGTAATATTAGCGGCCATCCCTGAATATCAGGCCGCACAGATTGAGCTCAATGAGCTTTCAGACAAGTATAAGGCCACTTTAGAGGCCGAAATAGGCGAGATAGACGAACTCTATCAGAGATATCAGCAGGTAAAGCATTCACTTTCCGCTTCTCAGCGCACCGCCATGGAGCAAGAGATAATCTCCAAAGAACAGGTGGTCAAGAGCAAACAGCGTATCTACTTTGGGGAAGATGGCATTATGGCTAAAAAGTCGGAAGAACTGATCGGACCTATACAAGCCAGGGTCAACTCGGCAATCGAAACCGTAGCAAACATGGATGATTATGCTATAATAATTGACTTGGCAATTACTCCCGGCGTTGTGTACAAAAACTCCAGGTATGATCTTACTGAAAGAGTATCGCAATTGATTCAAATAATGGACATAAAAAACATAAAACAATAAAAACAGATGAAACGTATTACAATTATTTTTTTCCTCCTTGCCGGACTCGGATTCTCGGCCAAGGCTCAGGAACTCAAGATCGGTCATATCAATACTCAGGAAGTGATTTACCTGATGTCTGAAATGGATACCGTGCGTATGAGGCTTCAAGTGATTCAGACTGACCTGGTCGAGACTATGCAGGGTATGGAGGATGAATACCAAACAAAGTATACCGAGTACAACCGTAAGCAGGCTACCTGGACCGCGGCTGTGAAAGAGGCGAAGGAAAAGGAGATTCAGGACCTTATCGCCCGTTTGCAGCAATTCCAGCAAACCGCACAGCAGGAACTTGCACAGCAGGAGCAGGAACTTTCTGCACCCGTTTACCAAAAGGCCCAAACTGCTATTAACAAGGTTGCAAAGGAGCTATCTTTGACCTATGTCTTCAATACCGCTGCTGGCGCCATCATCTATTTGGATGAGTCTGCATCAGTGAATTTGCTCCCTCTTGTAAAGAAAGAGCTCGGCATCCCCGAAGAGAAGGTGACCCCCACACAACTTCCACAGCAGCCATAACATCAAAGTACTGACAACTAATTAATTCATTATTTACATAAAAAACTATTCTTATTTTATGCAACACAAAGTTATTGACATGCAAAATGTCGTAATTCGTTTTGCTGGTGACTCCGGAGACGGAATGCAGCTCACAGGTACCCTGTTTGCGGATGCGTCCGCCCTTTATGGAAACGAAATTTCTACTTTTCCTGATTATCCTGCTGAGATTCGTGCTCCTCAGGGTACCGTGTCGGGAGTTTCAGGATTTCAGGTTCACATCGGAAGTGGTGAAGTTCACACTCCCGGTGATTTCTGTGATGTATTGGTTGCAATGAATCCTGCAGCACTTAAGGCAAATGCCAAGTGGACCAAACCTACTGCAACCATAATTATCGATATTGATGCCTTTGATGAGGCCGGTATCAAGAGAGCAGGTTATGCTACTCTCGACCCTTTTGTCGAGCTCAAAATTGAGGACAGAAATATTATTCCTTCCCCTATAACCACCCTTACCAAAGAGAGTCTGAAGGAGAGCGGTCTTGACAACAAGTCAATCCTGCGTAGCAAGAACATGTTTACTCTCGGTATGTGTTTCTTCCTCTTCAACAGATCCTTAGATCACACTTATGAGTATCTTGAGGATAAGTTTAAGAAGAAACCAAAACTTATAGAGGCTAACAAAAAGGTACTCTTCGACGGCTTCAACTATGCAAGCAATATACACGCCATACCAAATACTTATATGGTGCAACCCGCTCCCCAGGAAAAAGGCGTTTACCGTAACATTAATGGTAACCAGGCAACGGCTTGGGGTCTGTTGGCAGCTTCAGAGAAGAGCGGAATTCCCCTTTTCTGCGGCTCGTACCCCATTACTCCCGCCACCGGAATCCTCGAAGAGCTTGCTATTCATAAATATCTCGGTGTAAAGACTATGCAGGCTGAGGATGAGATTGCAGGTATCTGTACCGCCATAGGAGCGGCATATGCAGGCAACTTTGCAGTAACTACCACTTCGGGCCCCGGTCTCTCACTAAAATCAGAGGCTATGGGCCTAGCTATGATTACCGAGCTTCCGCTCGTGATTGTGGATGTTCAAAGGGGTGGTCCTTCGACGGGTATCCCCACTAAAACGGAGCAGACCGACCTTGCACAGGCTCTCTACGGCCGCAACGGTGAATGCCCGATTGCCGTGATGGCAGCGCACTCTCCATCGCACTGCTTTGATGCTGCTTTTTATGCAGGCAAATATGCAATGGAACATATGATGCCGGTAATACTTCTTACTGAAGGTTTCCTTGGCAATGGATCAGAACCTTGGAAAATCCCTTCAATGAAGGATTATCCCGAAATTCATCCCCCTATAATTGATTCCTGTGAAGGTCCATATAAGCCTTACCACAGAGATCCCGAAACATTTGTGCGCAAATGGGCGTTGCCAGGAAAGGCAGGTCTCGAGCACAGGGTAGGTGGTTTGGAGAAGAATCCTGATGGTGTCATTTCTTCGGATCCCATCAACCATGAGAAGATGTGTGCAGCGAGGGCTGAAAAGGTTGCCCGTATGGCCAACTTCATTCCCAAACAGGAGGTCATTGGAGCCGATAAGGCAGATGTGCTTGTAGTTGGCTGGGGTGGTACTTTTGGCCATCTTTATAGTGCGGTACAGCAGATGCGGTCAGAGGGAAAGAGCGTTGCTCTTGCCCATTTTGACTACATTAATCCCCTCCCCAAGAACACCGCAGAGGTATTCGCACGCTACAAGAAAATTATAGTATGTGAGCTCAACTCAGGCCAGTTTGTGGATTATCTGAGAGCAAAATTGCCCGATTTCAAATATTTACAATACAACAAAGTTCAGGGACAGCCCTTTATTGTGAAAGAAATCGTGGATGCAGTTAACAATATTCTTTAATTTTTGAAAATATACTACTATGGCATATACAGCACAAGATTTTAAAAGTAATCAGGAAGTAAGATGGTGTCCCGGCTGCGGAGACCACGCAGTACTGGCATCCATTCACAGGGCTTTACCCGAAGTATGTGAAGCTTTGGGCTACACTAAGGAAAGAATCGTATTCGTATCAGGTATCGGCTGTTCTTCCAGATTGCCCTACTATATGAATACATTCGGATTCCACGGAATACACGGACGCGCAACAGCCATTTCCACAGGTATGAAGGTGGCAAATCCCAAACTCAGCATTTGGCAGGCCACAGGTGACGGTGACGCGCTTGCCATTGGCGGCAATCATTTCATCCACGCCGTCCGCAGGAATATAGACATCAATATCATCCTCTTCAATAACCAGATTTACGGTCTTACCAAAGGACAATATTCTCCTACATCAAAACTGGGTACGATCACTAAAACATCCCCTTACGGCACTGTTGAGAATCCCTTCAATCCGGGAGCACTTGCGCTTGGTGCCGGATCCACATTCTTTGCACGCGGCCTTGACTCCGAGATTAAGCTCACACAGGAGATTTTAGTGGCTGCCGCAAAAAATGACGGCACTTCGATTGTTGAGATGTTGGTCAATTGCGTAATCTTCAATGATGGTGCACACGCAACCATTTCCGATCGTGAATATCGTGCCGACAGGACCATAATCCTTCGTCATGGAGAACCGATGATATTCGGAAAGAATAATGACAAGGGTCTGATATTCCGTAACCGGAAATTGGAAGTGGTTACCATAGGTCAGGATGGTATTACTGTGGATGACCTGCTCGTTCATGACGCAAACTGTAAGGAGGTAGGTATACACAACCTGCTTGTCAATATGAAATACCCCGACTATCCCGTTGCACTTGGAGTTATCCGCAATGTAAAGGAGAATACCTATGATGACAATGTAAGGGATCAGTTGAAGGAAGTGGAGGCAAAATCTACGATAAAATGCATGGATGACCTGCTACATAGCGGTGCAACCTGGGTTGTTGAATAGTCAAAACTTTTTACTATATTAATCACAAATATCAACCAAATAAATTAAGTTAAGAATTATGAAAGTAGCTGAGATTATGGCCAATCTTGAGAAAAAATATGGCCATGAAAAAGAGTACTTGCAAGCCGTACATGAGGTGCTTGAGTCAATCGAAGAGGTTTACAATCAACATCCCGAATTCGAAAAGGCAAAAATCGTTGAAAGAATAGTTGAGCCTGACCGTGTCTTCACTTTCCGTGTTGCCTGGGTAGACGATAAAGGTGAGGTTCAGACCAACATCGGCTATCGTGTACAGTTCAACAGTGCTATCGGCCCCTACAAGGGCGGTATTCGTTTCCATCCTGCCGTAAATGTTTCAATGTTGAAATTCCTCGGCTTTGAGCAGACTTTCAAGAATGCGCTCACCACTCTCCCCATGGGCGGTGGAAAAGGTGGTTCCGATTTTGATCCCGTTGGCAAATCAAACGGTGAAATCATGCGTTTCTGCCAGGCCTATATGCTCGAATTGTGGCATTGTATCGGTCCCGACCAGGACGTTCCCGCCGGTGATGTGGGTGTTGGTGCCCGTGAGATCGGTTACTTTGTGGGCATGTACTCCAAACTTGCACGCCAGTACAACACAGGCGTTCTTACCGGTAAGGGTCTAAACTGGGGTGGCTCCATCCTTCGTCCCGAAGCTACAGGCTTTGGTGCTCTCTATTTTACCGAGCACGTACTTGCAAAAGCCGGCAAGAATATCAAGGGTAAGACTGTTGCCATTTCAGGATTCGGCAACGTAGCTTGGGGTGCTGCAACCAAGGCTGCCGAACTTGGAGCAAAGGTTATCGCAATTTCAGGTCCGGACGGCGTTTGCGCTCTCCCTAATGGCATCAATAAGGAGATGATCGATTATATGCTCGTCATGCGTGCTTCCAACCGCAACAAAGTTCAGGATATGGCTGACAAGTTCCCCGGTCAAGCTATCTTTACTCCGGGTAAGAAAGCATGGAGCATGAAGTGCGACATCGCTCTTCCTTGTGCATTCCAGAATGAGCTCAACGGCGACGATGCAAAAGAACTCATCGCTAATGGTACATGGTGCTGCTGCGAGGTTTCCAACATGGGTTGTACTCCCGAAGCTATTGCTGCATTCCAGTCAACAAAGGGCTTCCTATTCGCCCCCGGCAAGGCTGTCAATGCAGGTGGTGTAGCAACCTCAGGTCTTGAGATGACCCAGAATGCTTCACACATCAGCTGGTCGGGAAAGGAAGTTGACGAAAAGCTTCACTTCATCATGGAGAGCATCCACGCACAGTGCGTGAAGTTCGGCCAGAGAAAAGATGGTACGGTTGATTATGTTAAGGGTGCAAACATTGCCGGCTTCATGAAAGTTGCACAAGCAATGCTTGAGCAGGGCGTAATCTGATAAATCGTCTGAAAAGCGATTATTTTTGCAAGGGTGGCCACATGGCCACCTTTTGCTTTTTTTTGCCTTTTACATATGATATTTTTTAGATTCTTCGTATAGTGCTTACAATTTTCAATAAAAATGGGCATTTTTCTTATAAAAATGTTATTTAAGTCTGATTTTTAGGCTATAAAATGTTTGAATTATTGTTTTTTTTTATTTACTTTGCAAGATGAATAGTATGCATGACTGGCCTCTGACTGGTTTGCACGATAGAGAATAATATTATAAACACCAATTAATCAACCAAAAATTTATCTACATGAAAAGAATCAGACTAATTCTGACGACTCTCTTACTTGTAGTATCTGCGACTGCGTTTGCACAGCAGACTATACAGGTAAAAGGTGTCGTTAAAGATGCAGCTACCGGAGAGGGTATTCCCTTTGCAGCCATCCAGCTCAAGGGTACCATGACCGGAGTTGCAACAGATGCTGAAGGAGCTTACATCATCTCCGTTCCGGGTGACGGTGTTCTCGTATTTAGCTCAGTAGGTTACCAGACAGCGGAGATTCCCGTCAATGGCAGGAGCGTTATCGATGTAGCGCTCAATATTGATGCCGAGTATCTGGAGGACGTGATCGTAGTCGCCTACGGTACATCCACCAAGGCATCTTTTACAGGATCCGCTTCGATGGTAAAGAGTGAGGAGATCCAGAAGAAGATTACCACCAACGTTACCAGCGCTCTTGCAGGTACATCTCCCGGTGTGCAGATCATTTCTTCCAGTGGTGACCCTACCTCTAACGCAGCAACAATCCGCATACGTGGTGTCGGCTCAATGAGTGCGAGCAACAGCCCCCTCATCGTTGTCGATGGTGCCCCGTTTGCAGGAGCAATCTCTGACATTAACCCCAACGACGTTGAGTCAATGTCAGTTCTTAAAGACGCATCCGCAGCCGCCATTTACGGTAACCGCGGTGCAAACGGTGTCATCCTTATCACCACCAAGAAGGGTGTGGGTGATGCTCAAATAAAATTTGATGCCCGTTTCGGCTCAAACTCTCGTCTTATTCCCAAGTCATACTTGGGAAT
>JAKQLB010000237.1 GCA_029567375.1 Bacteroidota bacterium
TTTAGGTGTCACACATTCGAAGGCATTCGGAGTTGCAACATTTTACACAATGTACAATGTCAGGGAGAAGATCGGTAAATACCATATTCAGGTTGATACAAATATCCCGGCAACTTTGATGGGTGCAGGCAAAATTCTTGCCCACCTTGAAAAGATATTAGGTATCAAACCCGGTCAGACCACATCTGACGGGCTTTTTACGCTTAATGAAGTTGAATGTCTCGCTTCATGCGGAACCTGTCCTGTGATTCAGGTCAACGATGTTTATTATGAGAATATGACAAAAAAGAAGACCGAGGCACTTGTCGAATCACTTAAAAACGGTGTAATGCCCGAAAGCAAAACAAAGTATAACTACGGAACGGTCTGCAATGTGCTTTTAAAGAACAGAGGTTCAAAGAACGCAAAATCGATAAGAAGTTATAAGAACGGCGGTGGGTACAAAGCACTCGAAAAGGCAAGAACAATGGCTCCTGCAGATATAGTCCTTACAGTTAAGGATTCAGGCATTAAAGGTAGAGGCGGTGCGGGTTTCCCGACTGGTCTTAAATGGGGATTTCTGCCGAAAGATACAGGAAAACCGGTCTATCTTGTCTGTAATGCCGATGAAGGAGAACCGGGGACTTTCAAGGACAGGCAGATCATGGAGTATGATCCGCACCTTCTCATCGAAGGGATGGCTATTTCAATGCTGGCACTCGGTTCAAAACTTGCATTCATCTATATTCGTGGAGAGTTTGACTGGATAGCAGACATTCTTGACAGGGCGATAGAGGAAGCAAAAAAGAACGGTCAGTTGAAAGACCTTGATATTATTGTTCATCGTGGAGCCGGTGCCTATGTCTGCGGAGAAGAGACAGCACTCATTGAATCAATAGAAGGTAAGAGAGGTCAGCCGAGAATAAAACCCCCGTTCCCTGCGGTTCAGGGTCTTTACGGGTGTCCGACAATCGTTAACAATGTCGAAACTCTTGCAAGCGTTCCATACATCATCGAAAACGGTGCTGACGCTTTCAGGAAAGTTGATTTCAAAATATTCGGAATAAGCGGAAATGT
>JAKQLB010000113.1 GCA_029567375.1 Bacteroidota bacterium
ATGATTACTACGCACAGGAAGGATGCCATCCCTGCAAGGAGCGCCACCGCCAGCCGCCGTCTTGTTTTGCTTTTCATCCCATACCTCATATTTTTCATGCTTCGCACTATTCAATCAGCACACACAGTATATACGGTTTTCCGGTTACGTAATTAGAAAAGAGATAACTGATTATCTAGTACTACTTTAAAAATATGCTATAATTATGTCTGTGGAACGTAAAAACAGAACAAATATAAAATCAGTCCTCTCGGATCATCCCCGGAATACGCCGGTAACAGCGACGTGGCTTCTTTCACGGGGTATCACCCGGGATATGGTGCGGAATTACCTCGAAAACGGATGGCTTACCCGTATCGGTAATGGTGCATATCGTATTTTGAATGAGGCTGTTACTCTTGATGGTGCGCTTTCCACCCTGCAGTCCGAACTGAATTTATCGGCGCATAAGGGTGCCTGAACTGCTTTGAACGAAGTTCATGGAAAGGCCCACAATCTCTTTGCTGAGAGACAGACCATAATCTTTGCCTCCCGCGGCGAAAAGCTTCCCGTCTGGTTTAAGGATGCCTACCGTACAAGCTATACCTGTCGTTGTACCAACTTTTTACCTTCCGGGCTCGGTCTAATGGAAGCAAAGTATGATGGTTTTACATCTCTAGTATCCGGCCCGGAACGGGCTCTGCTCGAGCTTATGTACCTCTGTCCCCATGTGTACACGACCCGGGAATGCTACCAGATAATGGAACTGATGATGACGATCAAGCCAGGTACGCTTCAGGAACTTCTTGAAGCTTCCACATCCATCAAAGTGAACAGACTCTTTCTCTACCTGGCTGAAACCGTGGGTCATGGCTGGTTCAAGCGGCTTGATTCTTCCCGAATAGCACTGGGAACCGGAGTGCGGGAGATCGTCAAGGGTGGCCGGTATGAACCCACGTATCATCTGGTCATTGATGAGGTACGTGCGATATGACCGAACAGTATCGAAAGCAGGTAGAACTCCTCGTGGAAACGCTGCCCCTTGTGGCACGTGAAGTAATATTTGCGCTCAAGGGCGGTACTGCGATCAATCTCTTCTATCGGGATAAATTCAACATGCAGGGGATACTGCTAGAAGAGCTGTTTGAAAAAAATGCACAAAAGCAATTCTCATGATTTTCTGTCAGCGTATGTTCACCCCGTGTTATACTCATCACTATGAGCAAGAAAGATGAACGGATTCCGCAGATTGTAGACATGATGCTCCGGCCGGGCGGGGCGACCATCAATGAAATTTGTGACCGGCTGGCGATTTCCAGAAAACTGGTACGAGATTACCTCAATAATCTTCAGAATGAAAACGTTCCGGTTCAGGAAAAACCCGACTATCACGGAAAGACGAATTCCAAACGCTGGTTTATCAATACCGACGATTACGCGCGCGCCTTCTCCATTAAACTTTCAGCTACCGAGCGGCTCATGCTCCGGAGCGTTCTTGAGCGGACGCGGATGTTCGAAAAGACGGAACTCAAAGACACCATGGCAACCCTCAAGAGCAAGGTGAACGCGGTTACCCTGCACGATCCGCGGAAACGGGTTACCACAACGTACGCGAGTTTCAAGTGTGGGAAAGATTACTGCGGCAAGGAAGACATAATCGACACCGTGCTCAAGGCCATCGAGCTTTCACTTCCCTGCACCGTTACCTACCGCGCGGCGAATTCAGGAGAAGCAAAGACCTACCAGATTGAACCATACACCTTTGTGGATCACGGGAACGCCCTCTACTGCATCGCGGCTATACCCGCTCACAACCGGGATATCCGTGTGCTCGCGATAGAACGGATAGAGAAAATAACGCTTCATGCAGACCAGAGCTTTACCCTTAAAGAAGACTATGACCCCGAACAATACCTGGGAGCTTCGTTCGGGATTATTGTGGAAGACCCTGTTCGGGTGCGGGTGCGCTTTACTGCGGGCACCGCCTTCTATGCCCGCGAGCGGGTGTGGGGACAGGATCAGCGTGTGGAAGAGAATGCGGATGGCAGCATTATCCTTTCGTTTACCGCTGCGGGTCTTACCGAAATAAAGCGATGGGCGCTCTCATTTGGCAGTGCGGCACGGGTGATAGAACCGGAGAACCTTGTAGCGGAAATAACAAAAGAGGCTCAAGAACTCGCTCGGACATATACAAAAGAAGTGAAAAATATGTAACCGATTTCGTTACATCTGCCTCTTAGAATGTGGCCTATGCAAAGGAGACATTCTATGAGACGACGAGACAGAGACGAAATTGGCTTTCAGGGTAATTTTACCGAAATTCCTGCGGGAGATTTTAAGCTCCGGATATTTGTCCGGTATATTATGTATGTATTGATTGATACCCACCGATTTAATGATGAGTTGCTAAGCTGTATTCTTTCGCTTCTTCCTCAGGAGCGGATGTTGCCGATTATTACTGACATTGCCAGAATTTCGCCTGACGTTCTTGATGACGATGAAGACCTGGGTGGAGATATCCGAAATTCAATTCTTCTTGAAACGGGGGCGTATATTCCAGGCGAACGAACTGTCAAGGAATTTCTGTTGGCAGTCTGGCTTTCTTCTTCGAGAAAGGAATGCGTCCGCCGAATCAAGGATGAACTTGCGCAAATCCTTAAGACAGACGGTTTTGAAGCCTTGACCAGCGCTGATCCGACCATACGTCAGAAAGCCTTGTATCCCCTCATTTATAGCGAACCGGTTTCCCGTATCGCGGATATCTTTTCGCTTACCCGCGAGGATATCGATATACTTGTCATGTATTTTACCACGATTAACTTTGGACTTCTCAGCGATATTATGGAAGGATGGACTCACAATGAATTAATTACCGCTCTTTCGATGATTTTTTGCGTATCGTCAGAAGCGATTCTTGATCGTTTAATGGCCGACAAACCTTTGTTGCAAAACGCAATTCTCGAAGACAGTACTAATAGACGCGGGTATACCTTTAATATAAGCGACGAAATAATTATGTACTTAAGCTTTCCCGGCGGTAAATCAATGTACGATCGTGAATGTTCTCTTGACGAGAAAGCACCCTGTCAACTCGCGAGCTTTCACGTGAATAGCGTCAAGGAGAATACCGCTATTGACCTCCTTCGCGCTCCGGCCCGCACCCATATTCTGCTGTATGGAAAAGAAGGGACCGGTAAAACCGAATACGCCCGCGCTCTCGCCAAAGCCGCGGGAAAGACACTGTACGTCTTTCGGCAGGATGGCGGGATGGGTAAATATCGTGGTAAAGACGATCTGTTTCGATTATCGCTCGTCACTTCTTCAAATGATGCAAAGGACACCATCTTGCTCGTGGACGAAGCTGAGCCTATTTTATCAACCCAGTTCGCATCATTTTTGTCATTCTTCGGCGGAGGGGGGAACGGCCATAGTAAGGGCAGACTAAATAACCTTCTTGACAACGCAAAATGTCCGATAATTTGGATCGTAAACCACATCGGGCAAATTGACGCCTCCACCAAGCGCCGCTTTACCTACTCGATAGAGTTCACCGCCCTGCCGCCCCGCGCCATCCGGGAGCACACCGTCAACAAGCTCGCTCCCTTCGGCCTTGCCGCATCCACCGTGGAAGATATTGCCTCCATCGCCGCGCGGAGCGGCCTCAACGCCGCGAGCGTCACCTTCCTTGCGGAAAGTATATCGGCCCTTCCAGAAGAAATGCGGCGTGACACTCCGGAGGCCCGCTCCGAACTTCTTCGCCGCGTGCGTGCTCTCTTCGACAGTAATACTCGCCTCATTACCGGAACTATTCCCTTCCGCGCTAAAACCGGCAGTACCTACAGTCTTGACGCGCTCAACACCTCGGTAGATGCTACCAAAATTGTTGAAGCCATCTCGCGCTACTACGACGCCGAAGAACGCGGCCTGGATTTGGAGACGGGTCTCAGGATCCTGCTCTACGGAGAAAGCGGTACGGGTAAAACCGAATTCGCCCGCTACATAGCAGACACCCTTGGCCGCCCGCTTCTCATAAAGCGCGCGAGCGACATCCTCTCCCCCTGGGTCGGCATATCCGAACAACAGGTTGCCGAAATCTTCCGCGAAGCGGAGGAAACCCGAAGCATCCTCCTCCTCGACGAAGCCGACTCCTTTTTCTCCTCGCGGGAAAACGCCACCCGAAGCTGGGAGCGGACCCTCGTCAACGAATTCCTCACCCGCATGGAA
The DNA here is from genome assembly GCA_029567375.1 of Bacteroidota bacterium. Classification (GTDB taxonomy): domain Bacteria; phylum Bacteroidota; class Bacteroidia; order Bacteroidales; family UBA932; genus Cacconaster. The sequence goes on from JAKQLB010000113.1 coordinate 4,204, forward strand.
GATTTCCGGGGTGTCCTCCTTTGCTCCACCAATGCAGTTGCAACCCTGGACCGCGCCGTCATGCGCCGCTTCCACGAAGCCGTCGAGTTCTACACCCTCAGTGCCGAAGGCATCACCGAACTTCTGGAACGTTACTTTCCTGAGGTCCCCTTCACCGACAACCAGATCCTGGACCTCTTCGTAAACGGTAGCCTCACTCCGGGCGACTTCGCTGCCCTCCGCGGCCGCCTCAACTTCCATCCCATCACCGCCGATGCCGCTTACATCACCGAATCCCTCGCCGAGTTATCGAAAGCGAGAAGAGGGGAGTAGCTGGTTGCCCCGCGGGAGTTTTACTGCCCGGCGGGGTGCTTAGGCTGACTTTTTACTGTAATTTATTCCGATTTGGTAACTTAGTTGGAAACATTAACTAGGGGATATACAATAATGCGCAAGAGAACAGATTGTGTACTATCTGTTATTCTACTTCGTAATTTCTTTATATAAATTCTCTAAATCATTACAGATTGCTTCGATTTCAGAGGTTGCTTCTTGGTTGGTGTTTTTCTTAAATAATGAAGACTTCTTTCTTAAGGTAAAACTGGACTTTGTAATTTTTTCCATAGAATCAAAAGAATCGTAACTCCTAATAGTCCCTTTTAGACCATAGTACAATTCCGTACTAGAGAATAAATATTTAAGAATTAGTGTATTACTACCCATACTACCCACTTTATATTTCACAATAATTCCTTCGTTATCTTGTACTGGATCTTCTTTAATTACATCTGGTTTGGTAAGTATCCTTGCTTCAATTTTCTTTATTAGTCTATTTACTATCTCCTTTTGAATAGTAAGATAATTACTTCCAATAAAGAAAACGGATCTAAGCATGTTAATATTTATATTAAAGGGCTCATCTGATTTAGAAAAAATTAAATCCTCTACTGTGTTAAGCATAATAAACCTCTTTATCAATTCCTTGATTATTGTGATATATTGTTCTACGATGTCTTTCAACCGATTGTCTGATAGCTGTATTCTGGTCTCATTAAGCCAATTTAAAATATGTTCTTTATAAGATAAAATATAAAAGTCTTTGTTTGTATTTAGTTTTATTTCCCCTTTTTCTTTTTGACTAATACTATTTTGGGATGGGGGTTTTCCTGTTGGTGTAAGATAAAATAATAAAACAATACAATCAGGGAATTTTTCTTGAAGTGAGTTATAGTATCTTGCAAGTTGATACGGCTGATCAATTGCAAATATTTTATTCTCTATTGCAATTAAATATTTGTCGTTAATATTAATAAGCAGATCAAGTCTTCCACCTGAAGGTTTATTATACTTAGGAGGTATATGTATATCTCCAAGAGGATATTCTTTACGTATTTTTATACTGGTGCTTTCGGTTATGATTATAGAATGCTTTGTGATTAATTTAATTTGGGCTAAAAACTTCTCCAGAAAATAAAGACTCTGGTTATGTATCCCATTTGGATCTAGTAAGCTTGCAATAAAGTTGGAGTGTAAAAAAGTTTCATTGTTTTGTAATTCGAGTGCTTTAAAAATATTATAATCATTTGAGGCGTGATGCTCCTTAATTTTTTCCGAAAGTTCTCTTAGCAAATATTCAAGTGAAGTTTTTATCACCTCATTTCCTTGTTGTTCTAGTTCTTCTTTCATGGTTTCCTTTCTGCTAGTTCTTTTTGCAACTCCGATATTTTTCTATATAAGATTACAAAACGGTATTTATCTAATTTTACCACAGTACTCAAATATGTCCAGAATAAATAGTTTATATAATGGGTAATTTTATCCTCCTTCGTATTGATAGTATGGTAGTTGGACTTGGAAACACTATAGTATTGCTTAGTAGTTCTACATAAAGCAGAGGAAACCCGGAGCATCCTCCTCCTCGACGAAGCCGACTCCTTTTTCTCCTCGCGTGAAAACGCCACCCGGAACTGGGAGCGGACCCTCGTCAACGAATTCCTCACCCGCATGGAAGACTTCCGGGGCGTCCTCCTCTGCGCCACCAACGCCCCCGCCACCCTGGACCGCGCCGTCATGCGCCGCTTCCACGAAGCGGTCGAGTTCTACACCCTCAGCGCCGAAGGCATCACCGAACTTCTGGACCGCTACTTCCCCGAAATCGGCTTCACCGACTCCCAAATCCTGGATCTCTTCATGAACGGCAGCCTCACCCCCGGCGACTTCGCCGCCCTCCGCGGCCGCCTCAACTTCCACCCCGTCACCGCCGACGCCGCCTACATCACCGAATCCCTCGCTGAGTTATCGAAAGCGAGAAGGGGGAGTAGCTGGTTGCCCCGCGGGAGTTTTACTGCCCGCCGTGATGCTTAGTTGCCCGCCGGGGTTTGGTGCTGGTTGGAAGCCGGATGGAGGTTAAGATTGAGGCAGAGATCTTAACGGGGGGCGAACTACTTAGCGCGGAGCCCCCGCGTATGGGAGTCGTCGCGGGGCGGGGGAGATCACAGTAACTGAGAAGGAGTAATGTTGAATATGAGCAATCACCCGTATCACACTGTAATGATTCAAATCCCCGCGGGGAAATTTCAACGGGATACTTCTCCGAAAAATAGCAGCAGTGTTTCATCGTTCTGGTTGTCTCCGTATCTTGTAACCCAACTTGAGTTTGATGAAGTAATGTGCCTCAGTTTTCCTGACCGGTCTGATCCGGATAAAGTGGCGATGCCGGCTCATGAAGTAACATGGTTTGACGCGATAACCTTTTGCAACAAACTCAGCATACGGGAGGGACGTACTCCAGCTTACACTGTTGACGGTATTGACTTCATGAGCATTACCGGTAATGACACACCAGTGTTGGATATTGAAGAACTGGAAGAAGAATTTGAGTCATTTTTCCAGAATAATTCAAACTGGATGAATGCACAGTGTGATTGGGAATCGAATGGCTATCGGTTGCCAACGGTAATGGAATGGCAGTGGGCAGCGATGGGTGCTCCGTCTGACGGCCAGAATGGCAACGTAAATCGGAACGGGTATAGAAAATCATTTCCCGGAAGTGATGGAAAGAACCATCTGGATGATTATGTATGGCACGCAGATAACACCGGAGAAACGATGCAGGAGGTTGGCAGAAAATCTCCGAATGAAGTGGGACTGTACGATATGATCGGAGTTGTTTGGGAGTGGTGCTGGGATAGTTCAGATGGATTTCCGTTAAAGAGGAAAGGTTCGCTGGATGATTACCGTGGAACAAATAACGGGCAATACAGAATCCTCTGTGGCGATTCCTGTCTCCTGTTTCCTCCGAAGACGATTCTCGGAGAATCCCATGAGTTACCGGGCGCGATGATACTCAATTATGGGTTTCGTGTAGCTTGTTCTGATTGGTGAATTACGGAACTCTTGTACGTACTTGATCAGTTTTCGGCGTGTTTTGATCTTCCGGAATTTGCTGTCAAACAAGTCGGTTTTGATTATTGTAAAGCTTTCGTGAAATCCATTGGCTGGTTCCCCTTTACGGTAGAACAGGTATGGATATGTACCAGCATTGAATTGGGAGGAGGTAAGATCGATGACAAAATCTTTTGACTCAATCCAGACATGTGCACTGAATTGGGAGCTTTGTCCCCATACCCAGATTAACTGTTCGTACTGTTCTGCGGAGAGAAGGAGTTCAAGGAAGAAACAGGAAGCGAAACAGCAGTTATCGGGGAATCCGAAAAAAGGGGAGTCTTTATCATCTTTTTTTGAAAGGAGGAAGTTATACACCTGGTCGAAAAGTTCTTTTGTGTCTGGTGCAATTGGGGTCAAAGGTCGATGCTCCTTGGGAAAACTCTATTGGTTTACATGATATATCTGTTCAGCCTTTTTTGCCAAGAAACCGGCCACAGAGCAATCCTTTTGTACTTTATATTAAGGTTCTGTTAATGGGGGAGGGAATTATGGTGGTATAATGGATGTAGAAAAAATTAACTTGATAAGTTTGATTTTGCTGGACGACAAAAACCGAAAGGATTAGAAATGTACGATAAAATTACAACTCTTTTTGAAAAAATGAGCATCAGATTGAATAATGAGAATGATTTATCAGATATTACTTGGTCAATGATGAATACAATACCACTTTTTCAGACTATTTTTTTATACTACTGTTTTGGTAGAAAATTAAATGTACTAGAAATAGAAAGAGAATTTGCAGTTACAGATTCAAGACCGGACTTCTTTTTTATTGATAATGATGATAAGAAATTCATTATTGAAGTTAAAATTAATGATCGTAATATGCATTTTAATCAATACAACAGGAATCAGTATTTATCTGATTGTGAAAAATCCTTTATTGCAAACTATGAATGGAAGAATGAGAAAGGTTGGCATATTAGGACCTGGAATGGTTTTCTTGAAAGTCTAAGAAATAGGATAGCTTCTTTTGATCATGAAGAGCAGAAGATAATAGAAGGTTACTTGTTGTATCTTAAGAATGTAATATCATATGAGGAGATTAGACCAATGGATATTTCTGGGCTTGAATCAATTAGAAGTTTCTACGCAATGGTAAATGAAATTACCAAATCATTTAACACTGTACAATTTTATGACTATAATAGTTCTAAACCTTGTACTCCTGAAAAATATGGCAAATATGTATTTTTTGAACATAACAAGAAATGCATATACCTTTGGGTGGGCTTGTATTTTACAGATATTGCTGGGGTATATCTCGAATTTGAGTATAATAATGATTTTTGGATTCCAAAGAAATATTCAAATATTCTTAACAAATTGGAAGAGGGTAGATATTTTGAGAAGCCAACAAAGAATAGTAAAAATCTTTGGATAAAACTTAAAGATAGCTATTTTGAGAAACTGTGTAACGATGCTATTCCGGTAGCTGACCAAAGAGAAATAATTTTCAACTTTTTAGATGAGATTATAAGATTATTAATAAGCGCATAACAACTGCTAAATCCTGATAATTTTATTGTAATGCTTTGTATGGAGGAAACTATGGAACCATTACATGAATCAAAGTCTCTGACACTCAGGGAAGCGGGCTATGATGAATATTGGCTTCAGGGTGTAATTTGCGATAATCCCGGATTAATTGGTCTTGGGGAATTACAGCTTGTTGCGCGAGAAAAGATAATCAGTTCCGGAGGCAAGCTCGATATTCTGTTACAGAATGTTGACGAAGACACCATGTACGAAGTGGAGGTACAGCTCGGAGAGACAGATCCCTCACATATAATTCGTACAATTGAATATTGGGATTTCATCAGAAAAAAATATCCGCAACGACAACATTTTGCGGTTCTTATTGCCGAGTCAATTACCAAGAGATTTTTCAATGTTATCAATTTGCTTTCTGCGAATATCCCGGTAATTGCCATACAGTGTCAGGTAATCGAGATTGATAAAAAGCGGTCATTGATTTTTACAAAAGTACTTGATGCGTATGAAGAGCCGGAAGATATCCAGAATGATAATGAACTGGTTGATGAGAAGTACTGGGAAACAAAATCCAAAGAAATGTTAACACTTGCCCAAAAGGTTTTTGATTTGACCAGAGACATCTATAAGGGTGCAACGCTTGAGTATAACAAGTGGAGTATCGTTATAAAGCAGAATATGTACAACATGATAAAGTTCCACAAAAAGAGCGGCAATTTTACTCTGGTTGAAATGAAGTATGGCTCAAGCAAGGAAGAAATTTTCGAGATTCTTGAGAAGCACGGAATCTTGCCGACTGAGCGGCGAGACAAGGCACGGTTTACCATACCTATTGATGAGCTGCTCGAAAAAATGGATATGCTTCTGGAGATCACCGCTTTGAATGTTAACTGGTGGAAGAAGGAGGAGTAGGAGGGGGGATAAAATTATGTTGATTTTTTTCAAAAGACGACTGAAAGAGCTTTCCAAAGGACATAAAAAACGCCCCTGAGTTTTGCTAAAAGATGATATAATGGAGAAAACAAATCAAGGACAAATCCAGTGGATGACGTTTTTTCGTTTCGCGATGCAGTAATTGGAGACTATGGCAGTTTTTCCCGAAGCTTTACCCGTATTTTTGCCGAGGATATTCGCAGAACGGTAGA
>JAKQLB010000118.1 GCA_029567375.1 Bacteroidota bacterium
AAAACTTCAATCCAAACTCTTGAGCGATCGGGTCATCACTGGGGAAGTAAAGCCGTAGATCACCCACATACGATTCAATTGGGGAAATTTCGTTAAACAGGCTCTTAAGCCCTTCCTCTTTTAACCTCTGAAAAGAATCCAATTGCACTTGGATTAATTGAGGGAGCGACATCCCTACTGGGATACGAGCATAAGTTTTTGGAGGCATCAAATCCGTCATCCAGTTCTCCTAAACGTTAAATGCGTGGTGAGACAAAGGCTACCACGCCAAAGTAAGATATTTCCAACGCAAATTTTCAGTATATACCAATCTGATTAATGAGTCAATCAAAATAGATTATACGATGCAACATTCTAACACAAGTTCGAGAGATTTTTGCAAGATTTTCTCCCGCTAGTTGACAATTTTATCATCTTTAAATTTTCAAAAAGCAAACTATAGTATAATAGCCGATTGTGCAAAATGTTATGGATCAATTATATTTTATAGCCGGATTGGAGGTGAATGCTAATGGCAAGTGTAACATTGAGATCCAATGAATCTCAGGATTCCTTGGTGAAGCGCTTTCGCAAGAAAGTGGTAAAGAGTGGTGTGCTCAGCACCGTACGGCGAAAACGCTGGTTCATCTCCAAAGGCGAACAAAAACGCATGGATAAGAAAAAGGCGGTGCGCCGCTCTTATCGGAATAAGTCGTACCCAAGTTAGCCTACAGTTAGAAAGAGGTTTTATGGCGAAAGAGGAAGAGAAGATCCTCGTCGACGGGACAATCATAGAAGCTTTACCCGGAACCCAGTTCCGTGTGCGCCTGGATAATGGCCACGAAATTATTGCCTACCTCTCTGGCAGGATGCGCCGATACTACATCCGTATCTTGTTGGGGGATGCAGTCAGAGTGGAAATGTCCCCTTATGATATGAACCGCGGCCGTATCGTTTACCGTCAACGGCGCGAAGGATCTTCCAATTTGGAAGAAGCTTAATAGCATCAACCGTTATAGCCCCCTTTTTAGGGGGCTATTTTCTGTATCTCATTCAATCTATTCTATGCCTTCTCCCACCTCACCGAATCAATCTGAACATATCCGCCGAGTCGAATCCCCTGCGGATCTTCTGGCTGTCGCCGATTTAATCGAAGTAGCTTTCGATCTTAAGCATGACCCTGAAGGGCAGGCTGTTATCCGCCAGATGCGCCGGGTTGCTCACCAACGAACTTCAGCAACCATTCGCGCATTACGCAGTTCTACCGAAGGTTTTGTTTGGGTCGAGAATAATGAAATCGTCGGCAACATCACCCTGATGCACTTTCATAAATCAAGCAAGCCGCGTACCTTAATTGCCAATGTTGCTGTTGCGCCGGCTTATCAAGGGTTGGGCATTGCAACTGCCCTCACCGATTACGTTATGCGCTATCTGGATAACAAGCCAAAAGCGGAAA
>JAKQLB010000132.1 GCA_029567375.1 Bacteroidota bacterium
CATCAAGAGCGCTGTCTAAAGGCAAGCAATCCAGCGAGAATTTGCCTAAGGGCGCGCCCAACTTTCCTATTCCAAGCGATGACGTAATCGAAAGCTATATTTCATCCTCATATGGCATTTTCAAAGGCGAAGTGCTCGGCAGAGCGACCTTGCGATTCTTTGGGGGAGCAGCCCGTGCCATCAGAATCCAGCAGTGGCACAAAGATCAGATAATTGACCCAGTTCCCGATGCTACAGACCCCGACGCCATCGACCTCTCCCTGCCCGTCCACGACTGGACCGAAATCCTTGGCCGAGCCCTTCGCTGCGGCGCCAACTGTGAAGTGCTCGGACCGCCGGAGTTTCGCAGACTATGGCAAGAAGAGATAAAGAAGATGGCGGAGAGAGCAAATAAGAAATAAAGCATCTTAGAGAAAAATTAAAAAAGAAATTATGCGGGACATCATATGTCCCTATTCTTGTCATAAAATAATTATTCCAAAGAGGAGCAACGATATTAAAGAGGAGGAACGATATGAAAAAATGCTTTTTGATCATGACATTATGCATAGCAGCCTTTTCGGCGTATGCCCAATCCGATAAGGCATATGACAGTCTTGTAGCTGCTCTCAAACAGGCCGCTACAGAGAAAGACGATAGCGCAAGGCTTGCCTTATACGATGCCATTGTCCAGAGCTTTGGTGTGGCAACTATTGGCCAAACTGCCTAAAGTCCTTCGATTCAGACTGTGTCAAAGTGGATTTTTGATCAAAAAGTCGATCCCCTCACCGATAACAAGAAATATTTCTTTATACTGCAAGCGGATAGTGGCAAGAACGACTACGGCGAGCTGCCAGTACTTGTTATACGACAGGATGGAGATGAACTTGAGCTCTTTATTAACTGGCATACCTATCTTGGCAATGACACAGATGATTACAAATATGAGTCAAAATATATCACCACGCGTGTGGATCAAGATCAGCCAGCCACCTTACTTTGGGACAATTCCACCGACAGTAAGGCCTCATTCTGCCCTTACAAGTACACGAGTGGGCTGGTACAGCGACTTGGGAGTGCATCGCAGTTCGTCGCGCGCTGCACACCCTATGGCGATAGCCCCATTACCGCGATTTTTGATGTCCGCAGTCTAAAGGAAATTTCAATGCCCTATAATGATCGGTTAGGGTGGTGGGAGTGAAGGGTGATTGGCTCAAAGTTTGCTAGAGACCTTGGTATATCAAGCAAAAAAGCTAAATCTAATATTCGGCCATATGACACAGAAAATGTTTTCTGTACGAATAAAGGATGATATAATAGCTGCTGTCTATAAAATAAATTAAAGGCGTAGGGATGTTCTACTATGATGATTTTTCTGCTCCGAATCGGAATTTAATAATAATGCAGATTCAAAGGTATATGTAGAGAGGAGTGCATATTGGAACAACGTATTTGGACATACGAAGGCCAAGAATTGATTGCACATCGTCGCAAATCTGATGGTGCCGAACAGGCGCTTATTAGGCATCTTCAAGAAACTTCGCAATTGGCAAGGGGCTTTGCCGCCAAGATAGGATTGTCGGAGATAGGCGAAATCTTGGGATTACTTCATGATTTTGGTAAAGCAAGCGATATATATCAAGGTTATTTGAGGTCAAAAGAGGGCTTAATCAATCCGGATCAAGATGGCTATGTTGATGCTCATCGCGGCGAAGTTGACCATTCAACTGCTGGGGCCCAATTGATTTATAAAAAGCTTTCTTATTCCGATAATGCTAAACTAATCCTTATGCAAGTCCTATCGCTTGTCTTAGCCTCGCACCATTCTGGCCTAATTGATGCTTTAACACCAGATGGTAGAAACAACTTTATGCGTCGCATAACTAAACCAGAAGAGGATACTCATTTTATAGAGGCTAAAGCAAAACTAGTAAAAATTGAAAGAGAGCTTGATGACATACTTATCCTTGCTCCAGAAAAAGTTTTGCTGGAAAAAATGAGCAAGATGAGAGAAAGCGAAGCAGAGTCTCAGGCTACATTATCCTTCAAACATGGTCTTCTGGTGCGTTTCCTGCTAAGCTGTCTGCTAGACGCAGACCGTCTTAGCACTTCTGATTTCGAGACACCTGAAAACAAAATAGTACGAGGTTATGGAAGGTATCTTCCGTGGACTATCCTAATAGAACGAATAGAAAAAAAATTTTCAGAATTTGATCTCAAAACAGCCTCGATGGATAAGAATAGCCAAGCATATAAGGTAAATCAGATCCGTGCCCAGGTCGCTCAAGCTTGTTGCGACTTCGCTTCCGAACCTAAAGGAATTTACCGGCTTACAGTTCCAACAGCAGGAGGGAAGACCTTAGCAAGCTTACGCTTTGCGCTTCATCATGCACAAGCACATACAAATGATAAGGAAAGAATCGAAAGAATATTCTATATTGTTCCTTATATTACAATTATCGATCAGAACGCAAATGAAGTACGAGAGATTTTGGAGCAGCAGAACGAATGTGACAAAGTTGTCCTGGAACATCATTCTAATCTCACTCCAGAAAAAGAAAGTGGCCGTCATAGTTTACTGGCCGAGAACTGGGATGCACCAATCATATTCACCACACAAGTTCAATTTTTGGAATCGCTCTTTGGCGCCGGTACACGAAATACCCGAAGGATGCACCAATTAGCAAACTCGGTCGTCATATTAGATGAGGTACAGACTATCCCTATCAAAACGACTCACATGTTTACAACTGCTCTACGTTTTCTTGTTCATGATTGTGGCTCGACTGTCCTTCTTTGTACGGCTACGCAACCACCTTTTGAGGCTACTGGGAACCCTTATCGTGATTTGAACCTCCAACCGAGACAGCACATCATGCAAGATGAAGAAGCCCTGTACAAAGAATTGAAGCGAGTCGATGTTTATGACGAACGCAAGCCTCTTGGTTGGACCTATCCTGAAATTGCGGATTTAGCTAAACGCGCATTACTGGAAAAAGGTAGTGTTCTGATAATTATGAATACTCGCGCATCAGCCCTGGGGATTTATCGAGAAATAAAAGCTCGGAACTGGACGGAAACGTATCATCTTAGTACCAATATGTGTCCAGCACATCGGTTTGATGTGTTGAATAGGATTAAAGCTAAACTTGCTGCCAATGAACCAGTAATATGTGTCAGTACACAACTTATTGAAGCAGGCGTGAATATTGATTTTGGTGCAGTCATTAGGGCCCTGGCTGGATTGGATTCTATTGCTCAATCAGCAGGGCGCTGTAACCGCCATGGGTTGCGAAATAGTCCTGGAAGCGTGTGGATTGTGAATCCAGCAGAAGAAAACCTTGATCCCTTGAGAGATATTAGGATAGGAAAAGAAAAAGCTCAAACCGTCTTGGATAATTATAACGATAACCCCGATGCCTATGAAAGAGATAGGATTGGATTACGCTCACTCACTTCATATTACAATCTGTATTATAATCAACGCCAGAATGAACTTGATTATAGTGTAGGAGTCAATACACCCATCGGAAGAGATGATGATTTGTTTAATTTGCTCTCTGCAAACACGATCTCAACAAAGATTTATCAGCGAAATTCTCAAGATACCATCAACCTTCCTCTCCGACAGTCATTTCAATCAGCAGCGAAGACCTTTCAGGTTATCGACTCTGCTACACAAGGCATTATTGTTCCGTATAAAGATGGAGAGGAGTTGATCACTGAACTAAGTAGAGCATCTGAGCTGGAAAAACAATACGAACTCATAAAAAAACCTCAGCGTTATTCAGTCAACCTCTTTATAAATGACTTTGATCGCCTAATGAGAATAGGAGCAATCCGTGAAGTTCAAGAAAACTCGGGTATCTATTATTTAGCCAAGGAGTACTACAGCGATGAATTTGGCTGGTCTGAAAATAAAGTTGGGCTCATGGATGTTTTTGATGTATAGGAGGTGTCAATGGATAACCAGCATACTGTAGAATTTACAGTTTGGGGGCGATATGCGCTCTTTACTGATCCACTTACCCGCATTGGTGGTGAAAAATTCTCATATCAAGTTCCAACATATGAAGCATTGAAAGGAATTCTGAGCTCAGTTTATTGGAAGCCTACTATCATATGGTACATAGACAAAGTCCGAATTATGAAACAAATAAGGACTCAAAGTCGAAGTGCTAAACCTCTACTATATAGTGGAGGAAGCGATCTGTCGATTTACACCTATCTCGTTGACGTTCTGTACCAGGTACAGGCACATTTTGACTGGAATTACAACCGGTCTGATTTGGAACATGATCGCAATGAGAATAAACACTACTGTGTTGCAAAACGTATGATTGAGCGAGGTGGGAGGCGAGATGTGTTTCTTGGAACTCGCGAATGTCAGGGCTATGTTGAGCCATGTGTCTTTGGAGAAGGGGAAGGCTTTTATGATAACTACGATGGAAAAATGTCTTTTGGTCTAATGTTTCATGGTTTCGACTATCCAGATGAGCATGAGCCTGGCAAATTTTATGCGCGCTTTTGGCGACCAAAAATGGTAAGGGGCGTAATTGATTTCGTGCAACCAGACGATAAATCCATTATCAGAAAATTCGTAAGACCAATGAGCGCTAAGCCTCTAAAAACTATCGGGCTTCAAGAAGAAGGACTACTCGACGAAAGTTGTGAAGAAAAAGGTAGGCAATTATGAATTGGATGCAAAGCCTCTACGAAACCTATGAGAATTGCCAATCTCTAGTAGGTTATGCACAAGATAAAAACGAGAGACCATTGTTGCCTATCTGTCATATTACTGCACAAGCTCATATAGAGATTGTCATTGATGGTGAGGGAAATTTTCGAAGAGCAAACCTTGTCGATAAAATGGATGCTACGACAATCATTCCTTGTACAGAGGGATCAGCAAGCAGGGCTGGTAGGACTCCAGAGAATCATCCCTTATGCGATAAGCTTCAATATCTTGCATACGATTTTCAAAAATATGGAGGGCAGGTAACCATTGGTTTTTCTAATGACCCAAGCAAACCATACAGGAACTATGTTGAGTTATTATCAAAATGGTGTAACTCCAGGTTTGGACATCCCAAAATTGAAGCAGTATTGAAATACATTAAAGGGGAAGATAGACAAGGTAATACACTCATTGGAGATCTAGTTGAGAATAAAATCCTTATAATAGGAGAAAATGGAAAACTAGCTAAAAAAGAAGCAGTGCATAGGGATAGAAATGCAAAAGACATTTTCTCACGAGTAAATTCTCAAGATGAAGCATTTGTTCGCTGGATAGTGGAATCGTCCGATAGTACAGAGCATCGTGTTTGGTGCGATAAGACTCTATGGGATAGTTGGTCAAATTTCTATTTAGATTATGTACGACACAATATCCCTCGTGAGGATCGCATTTTTACTTGCATGGTGACAGGTTCAGAACAAATAATAACAACAAATCATCCTAAGTATATCCTACGAGAAGGAGATGGGAGAAAATTAATCTCTTCAAATGATACCAGTGGCTTTACCTTCCTAGGACGTTTCACGGATGATAAACAGGCCTGTAGTGTCGGGCTTGAAACTTCTCAGAAGGCTCACAATGCTCTTGCCTGGCTTATCAGTCGACAAGGGTATGCAAAGGACGATATGGCTATAGTAGCCTGGGCAATTAATGGAGCCAAGCCGCCACAGCCGACTGACGGCACTTGGGAGCTACTCTATGGAAACATGGCTGCCGACACGAGCCCCAATGTCGATACAGCTCAAGAGACAGCTGTGAGACTAGATAAGAGAATAGCCGGATATAGCAAAGAAATTGGGCAGACCAACAGCGTAGTCGTTATGGCGGTAGACTCCGCTACGCCTGGGCGATTGTCTATAGTTTATTATAATTTATTGACCTGTTCCGACTTTCTTCAACGTATCAATAGATGGCATGAGACTTGTGCATGGAGGCACATGTATCATTATATCGAAAAGACAAATGATCAAGGGAAAACTGAGAAGCACTTTATTCCTTTCTATGGTGCACCAGCTCCTGCCGATATTGCTGAAGCCGCCTATGCGAAAAAACAAAATTCAAAATATGACCTAGATTCGAAACTGAGAAAAGCAACGATCAAGCGGCTGCTTCCATGTATCGTAGATGGGCAACCTATTCCGCGGGATATTGTAGAGTCTGTTGTGAGACGTGCTTCAAACAAAGTCAGTATAGAGAATTGGCAATGGGAAAAGACATTAAGCATTGCTTGTGCTTTATATAGAAAATATAGAGAAGAAAAGGAGGAGTATTCTATGGCACTTGATGAAGCCAGAACTACAAGGGACTACCTTTATGGCCGGCTCTTAGCGATAGCAGATGTTCTCGAAGAACGTACCCTATCAAAGGCAGAAAAGAACCGCCCAACTAACGCGACTCGCTACATGCAACACTTTTCGCAGCGTCCTTTCAGAACTTGGAAGCAGATTCATGAGTTGCTTATCCCTTATCTCATAAGGCAAGGAAATGCTGCTTCGTATTATAAAACATTGATAGGAGAGGTGGAGGCGCTATTCTGTCCTGAAGATTTCATCGACGACAGTCCACTTAGTGGTGAATACCTTCTAGGTTACTATTGTCAACGCCAGAAAATGTGGGAAAAGAAAGAAATTGCTCCTCGTGCAGAGGAAGATACGAAGGAAGTTTGATAAATTTATTCTACTTAAGGAGTAAAGGTATGGATATACTTACGAACAAGATTGATTTTGCAGCTATTATCTGTGTTAATCACGCTAATCCAAATGGTGACCCACTTAATGGCAACCGACCTCGGATTACCTATGACAACTTGGGCGAAATCTCTGATGTCGCAATCAAGCGCAAAATACGAAATAGATTGCAGGATATGAATTATCCTATTTTTGTACAATCCGAAGATAATAGAGTCGACCAGTATCCAAGCTTGCGTGCGCGTGCTGAAGGTGTACTAAAGGATGTTAATCCAAAGGACAAGAAAAAATACCAGGAAGCTGCTTGTAAAGCCTGGATCGACGTACGCGCTTTTGGGCAGGTGTTTCCGTATAGTGCCAAGAAGGGTAAAAAGAATGAAGGTGAAGAAGATAGCAGCGGTATTTCAATTTCTGTTCGTGGGCCGGTTTCTATTCATTCTGCATTCTCAGTTGCTCCAGTCCTGGACCGAGTTTCAAGTATCCAGATCACTAAAAGTGCTAGTAATGAAGCTGAGAATGAACGTGGCCCTGACACAATGGGCATGAAGCATCGTGTCGATCACGGTGTATATGTGTTTTATGGCAGCATGAATCCACAGCTTGCTACTAAAACCTTTTTCTCGGATGAAGACGCCAAAGCAATCAAAGAAGCCATAAGGACACTATTCGTTAATGACGCTTCTTCTGCTCGTCCCGAAGGAAGTATGGAAGTTTATCGTTTGTACTGGTGGCAACATAATAGTCCTAATGGTCAATATTCTTCAGCTAAGGTCCATCGCTTGCTCAATATTAAAGTCAAAGATGGTATTGCTGAGCCGAAAAGTATTGATGACTATCAGATCGATCTGGCCGAGCTCCCTGGATTAGAATGTGAGATCATTAAAGGAGAATGATCTTGAAGCTTAACCTCAATATTTTTAATAAAGAAGATAGCTATTTTAGGAAGATATTGCCTTTTTCTTGGGTACCACAAAATAGGCAAGAAGAGTACTTGGCTGCATGCGTCCATATGATTTCATGGAAATTATTAATAGCCGAACTCTCATGGTATTTAACATTATAATCATTAATATTTTTGGCGATTATTAGAATTTTGGAGAGTATACATGCAGCGCGATTATCGCCATAGAGTCCTGGATATAGCTTCTTCCGTTAGCCAGCGGTCAGTATTTCTCTTTGGCCCACGGCAGATAGGGGAATCTTCGTATGTTCAGGAGCAACTCGAGTCACATCCTGTTTTGAGCTACAACCTGCTTGATGGAGGCCTTCGACTACGGCTCCTTGATCCGACTCTGATACGACAAGAAGTGGAAGCACGCAACCTCCCTGCCTTTGCTCGTTTTCTGCAAACAGCAGCAACCGTAAACGCAAAGATAATCAACTACACCAACATTGCAAACGATGCGCAAGTACTGCGTCAAACCGTATGCCTTTGGTTCCAGATTCTCATCGATACAATGCTTGGTTATGAACTTTTGCCATATACATCGACATTGAAGAGAAAGGCGATCAAAACTGCAAAGTTCTACTTCTTTGATATCGGGGTCGTGCGTATATTGAGGCGGCTCCCTCCAATAGTGCCCGAAGGTGCAGACTTTGGTGAATTCTTCGAGCACTATATTTTCATGGAACTCAAAGCCTATCTCGATTACCGAAAACCTTCATCGCGCCTTTCATATTGGCGATCTATCTCATGCTATAAGGAAAAATCAAGCACTTCTACCTCGTATGCAGGGAATCCCGTACTCGAAGGCTCGATGGTATCGATATTTTGTCCTGGCGCTAATTCCTTACTCGGCTATGGGCGGGCGATATTATGACAGGAGGCTAATCTCTTGTATTCAGAAGATGATTTGATTCCTCTCTCTTCGCTCCAGCACATTCTCTTTTGCGAGCGGCAGTATGCTTTGATCCATATCGAGCAGGTCTGGGAGGAAAACCTTTTCACCGCCGAAGGAAGGGTCCTCCACGAGCGAGTCGATGTGGAACATCGTGAATCTCGAAGACTCTTCCGTCAAGAATATAGTATGGCTGTGCGCTCTCTAAACTATGGTTTGATAGGAAAATGTGATCTTGTTGAGATCTACCTTGCCCCAGGGGGGACTGTTGCTGAGGCAGTGCCAGTAGAATTCAAACGCGGGAGGAACAAAGAGGAGGATGTAGATCGCGTACAGCTCTGCGCTCAAGCTTTATGCCTAGAAGAGATGCTTAATATCACAATAGGAACCGGACAGCTGTATTATCTGCAGGAGCATCGTAGAACAACCGTGAATCTCGATGGAGCTCTGAGAGCGAAGACTGTTGAGCTTATAGCAAGAATACGGCAATTGCAGTCTTCTGGGATAACCCCTTCAGCCGAATATCAAAAGCGCAGATGCGATCGATGTTCTCTTTTAGAGGTATGCATGCCAAAAAGCGCCGGATCTGGAGGAAAAGAGGTCGATCGTTTTATACGCTCACAGGTTAGCGCAGCAAGAGAAGATTTGGATCAATGATAATATGCAATAGAGGAAGGAGAGAATGAGAAAGCTTCTCAACACACTATATGTCACTTCCCAAGGTTCATATATTCACAAAGAAGGCGAAACCATCATAGTTGAGCGAGAACAACAAAAGCTCCTTCAGTTGCCTGTCCACACACTGGGCGGTATCGTATGTTTTGGTAATGTGCTTTGTTCTCCTTTTCTGCTTGGATTCTGTGCAGAACATGACATAAGTATATCATTTCTTACAGAGAATGGTAATTTTCTTGCTTCGGTACAAGGGCCTGTTTCTGGTAATGTCCTTCTTCGTCGAGAGCAATACCGCATAGCAGATAATCCCGATAAGACAGCTAAAATCGCTGCGAATATCGTAACGGGCAAACTTGCGAATTCGCGATTGGTCATGAATCGGGCTATTCGCGATCATGGCGATAAGATCAATATAACTGCAATAAAGAGCGCTTCTGCTTCTATAGATAGGCTCATGGGTGCGCTTCCTCATGTTGTTGATTTAGACGAAATACGCGGGATTGAAGGTATGGCAGCCTCAGAATATTTTGCCGTGTTCAATCAATTAATTGTCGATCAGAAAAATGATTTCATATTCAATGAAAGAAACCGAAGGCCTCCTCTCGATCCTGTCAATGCCCTTTTATCTTTTGTATATACTTTGCTAGTTCATGATGTGCGATCTGCGTTAGAGACCGTGGGGCTTGATCCAGCAGTTGGGTTTCTTCATCGAGATCGCCCTGGAAGGCCTGGTCTTGCTCTTGACATCATGGAAGAATTCCGTCCAGTTATTGCCGATCGTCTTGTGCTCTCTTTAATAAATAGAAGACAAGTTGCTCCAAATGGTTTCAAAAAAGCTGAGAGCGGCGCAGTCATAATGGACGATTCAACAAGAAAAACCGTGCTTGTTGAATATCAAAACAGAAAACAAGATGAGATTTTTCATCCCTACATTGAGGAAAAAATTCCGCTTGGGCTCTTGTTTTTTGTTCAAGCAAACCTCATGGCGAGATTCATCCGCGGAGACATAGATGGCTATCCGCCATTTTTCTGGAGGTGACAAATGTTTGTACTAGTGAGTTATGATGTAGCGATCACATCTCCTGGAGGCAAAAGAAGATTGCGCCATGTAGCCAAGACATGCCTCAATTTTGGTCAAAGAGTACAATGTAGTGTTTTCGAATGTATTGTGGAGCCCGCGCAATGGGTAGCTCTAAAAAGCCAACTTGAAGCTATTATTGATAAGGATCATGATAGTTTGCGATATTATTATCTTGGATCGAATTGGAAGCATAGAGTTGAACATATTGGAGCAAAACCCAGTCTTGATCTTGATGATCCTTTGGTTGTTTAGAATGAGTATAGGGTATGCTTTTGTGATTTTGACAGCGCATCGTCTCCTTGCTTTGTGTCGGCGAGGATGCGAATCCACGCGAAGCGTAATGACACAGAAAAATCCAGAATCTTCGCACTATAGCTAATTCTCTTATGTATCGATCTTTGAAAATCAAGGGAAGGAATTGTGAGGAGCTTTTTTCTTCTCGTTCTAAAGGGTCGCATTTCAGTTGATTTAATTTAATTTATTGCATATAATTAAATCGTATATAGTCGCGCCCCACGCGGGCGCGTGGATTGAAACGCAATGGATGAGATGAAAAAGGCAAATGAAAAGGCGTCGCGCCCCACGCGGGCGCGTGGATTGAAACTCATCATCTTCAATCGCATCAAGTACGGGGCACATGTCGCGCCCCACGCGGGCGCGTGGATTGAAACCCCCCGAAGATTCACCCGATCCATCGATTGCGTCTCGTCGCGCCCCACGCGGGCGCGTGGATTGAAACATAACGAAATCCTGCGCAGCATCTCCCGAACGTCGGTCGCGCCCCACGCGGGCGCGTGGATTGAAACGAGCTTGATACTGGAGATCTCATCGTGAAATATGTCGCGCCCCACGCGGGCGCGTGGATTGAAACGTTGTCGGTGATGGACAAGGTAGGGTTTCTTATGAGTCGCGCCCCACGCGGGCGCGTGGATTGAAACTCACTAAAGCTTTTAATCGTCGTCGCTCATTCTGTCGCGCCCCACGCGGGCGCGTGGATTGAAACTGTCCACTGCCCATCACTACCTGTTACTGAGTGTTGTCGCGCCCCACGCGGGCGCGTGGATTGAAACAACTTCAAGAAGCTCGATGACTGCACAAAAACGCTGTCGCGCCCCACGCGGGCGCGTGGATTGAAACTTGGTAGGAGGCTAAAAATGGTTTGGGATGAACACGTCGCGCCCCACGCGGGCGCGTGGATTGAAACATCCACGGTAGTTGAGGATCAGTTTAAGCCGATATGTCGCGCCCCACGCGGGCGCGTGGATTGAAACATCAATATGTTTGTAAAGATATGTCAAAAACGGAAGTCGCGCCCCACGCGGGCGCGTGGATTGAAACATAATCCCAGTAGGTCATCGGAGAAGCGCCGCCACGTCGCGCCCCACGCGGGCGCGTGGATTGAAACAGGATCTTCGGCAGCAATCTCGTTTATTCTCTTCGGTCGCGCCCCACGCGGGCGCGTGGATTGAAACTGATTTGGCAGCTCTTACGCTCTATGACCTCGCGGGTCGCGCCCCACGCGGGCGCGTGGATTGAAACTGTGTATTTTGCTAGCTTTTGTGTGGCTAAAATGGTCGCGCCCCACGCGGGCGCGTGGATTGAAACCTGTAAGCTGCTCATAGGAGC
>JAKQLB010000193.1 GCA_029567375.1 Bacteroidota bacterium
CTCATCCGGTATTGATTTCAAAAGATCAAGGCAGTCGCCGAGGTAGACAACGATGGACTCAGACGAGGAAAACATTTCTGAGATATTATGATTCCGACTGAATAGATTTTGTGTATTTGCCTTCATTTTCTTCTCTCAACACCATCGTTCTTGTTTGACCCAACATGGAGCTAAGCCAGAGGCAACGTTCTGCGTGCCTGCGGCCACTTTCATATCTACTGCGGGATGCGAGAGAAATGCCTCTATTTCAGGAATTCCCATCATTTCCGGATCACGGCCATTATGGAACTCAAGGTACTTCACGATCCAATGCAGATATGTATCTTCTGTCCGGTGCGAGTAGTGTTTCAAACGGATCATGCCACGGACACGATCAAGCACCAATTTATCAGGCGATGAGTCACCCTCTGAGAGTTTACGGCTGTCCCTGTTTTCACCTGTCTCCTGAAGTAAAAGGGTTCCCAATGATGGATCGATATCGAGTTTTTCGCCGTCAAGAGCGGAAATCAGTTCATTCAAGACTTTGGGGGAACTCCAATACTTTTCTTCCTTATTCCACCTTCTTGTCCCGACAGTTTTAATCTTCGAGACAATCTGAGGGTTGTAAGGAAAGGTTGCCTTTATTCTATCCGGAATATCTGAGCTTACTTGTACCATAGTCAGGCTTCCATCAGGCTTCCTCAAGGTTCGTGAGGAAAACTTTCAAAACGTGAATAGTTTTCCTGGTAAAAACTCAAACAATCAATGTATTCTGTGTATGCCCACCCGCATTACCAGCATATTTTCTTATTATCTTGAAAGGTTGTCAAGGGTAAAAAAAGTTTGGAGTCAGGTCTTGCAATCATATATTATCCGTACTGATTCTTATTATTGCCCTACTCACAGCGGTATAATGAAAGTGGAGATAATCGGCAATCTCTTTTTGGGTGTAGCCATGCACAATATGAGCCCTGACGGGATTCAAGACCACATATCTGCAAAACTCCAGGAGATAACTGTCTTTATAACGTCCCTGAAAAACATGGCCGGTCTTTTTATATGTCCAATTGTATTTTTTCTGAATACATCCTGTCTGCTGTTGCCCCATGATGTTACATGCTATAGGGCGCCTGGATATTCTATTCTTAAGAGGACGAGCCATTAAGAGTTACACAACATAGATAATGTTATATTGCAAGACCTCGTACTATTATACAAGATACCAATAGACAGGGAGAAGTGTATTTGATAGGCTTTTTGAAAGGTAGGTTGTGTGGGCGGTCAGGTCGGTCAAGGCGTGAACGGTCATCATTGGATGCCAAAGATGAAATGCCGGTGAGGAATCTTCTTGAGGACATCCGTGCAGAGCCACTCGCCGAACTCCACGACGCGCTTCTGATGTCACGATGGACAGAAATGACGGTGCTTACAGGAAAAGGCCAGGAGGTATTCACGGCTGAATGGACATCAACAGCCGTAAGGCTTCCAATTCACCGCGATATGATCACCTTGTTTATTTTGCAAATAGTAGGGGCTTTACAAGATCAAGCCGGAAGGAATTGCCGGTATTTAAATTCTATCGGTTTTGAATGCTCAATTATTACTCTCACGATCTGTTGCGTCATGGCTCTCCTTGATGTAGCCGACATTTGTGCCTATCTGCACTTCCGTTTTTGCCCTCTCAAAATTATTCAAAATTCGAATTGAAACAGGCCCTCAGGGAGTCACATTGAGCTGGATCGTTGTGTTTGCCTGGCCGAATGCTACGAGATAGGATTCGCTTCCTGTTCCGGGGAGGCCTGCAGCGCCGTTACCGTCAATAGATGTCTGTAGTTTGAAGTCCGCATCATACAGCTTCCAGGCGCTTGCGCCGGTTACGGTGACAAACCCCGATGAGGGAAGTTTAAGCCATTGCGTATATCCTTCGGAGCCAATCGTGACAACCGTTACTCCGGTACCAAGCACGGGAACATCAGCGAGAGGACGAAAGAAAAGACTACCGCACCTGAGCCATTGCCCACTTCCGTGCCGTTCTACGACGATATCGGTCAGGTCTCTTCCAAATAATGTGGGGATAAGAAGAATCATGCCGTTGAGCCTGTCGGGGTCCCCGGTGTCAACGACTCCGAGATTCGTTCCCATGAGATAGCCTGCCGGCATACCGGATACAGTGGTGATAGTGAGGCGCGGATCTTCTGTCTGGGAGAACTCTGCCCCATAAGAGAGCTCATTGGCGAGCAGCCATGTATTGCCCACTCGCGTCTGCCAGTCCGTGGGAATAGCCGTTATCGCCGGCAACTGCTGTGCATAAAGGAGCTGGTTCGTGTAATGGCCGTAGCCTCCCACATAGCGGATCGCAAGATAGCGGCGTCCCCCGGCAGTTATGGTCGTAACCGCGGTCAGCGGGTTTTCGTCGGATGAATACCATCCGTCGTTGCGAAGCTTGAGGTTACCGAAAGTGGTGGTCCAGCCTGAAGTGCTCCATTTGTCGATGATACCCAGACTGTCTGCATCAAAACTCACATGGATGGCCCCCTCGTTGTTTCCGTAGTATCCAACTAAATCGGCCTGATCCTGTGGGGTGAGCGGTTGTGTGGGCGAGGGAGAAGATGCCAGTTTTTGAGGCATTGAGGCGATGGTGCCTCTTTCTGCTAAAGCAAGAAGGAGTATTTCCTCGGCAAGGGCTCCCGCAGTGGTGGAGGAGAGACCTGAAGCGCCTACCACAAAGACTGCCAACCCGGCACCGGATGACACGATCAGGGACGATCCATAGTTGGTTGCGTCGCCTCCCTTTTGCCAAGCGCTGAGCCCTACGGCTTTCAGTCCCGGCTGAGTAACTGAATCCCAGCCAAGCCCATACCGGAATGCATCGCAGGGCATGGGATTGAAAGGTGCGGTCTGGTCCTTGCCCATTTCACCGACCGATGCATCCGCCAAAAGGCGGGTTGAGCCGTAAACTCCCTGATTAAGAATCATCATGGCGAAGCGGGCCATGTCTGATGCTGTGCTGTAGAGGCCGCCCGACCCATAGCTGTTGACGAATTGCTGCGGTTGAGAAACGCCGCTCGCATAGGTCTTGGCGTAAGTCCCTGGAGGTATTGCCCCTGAAGGATAGATGCTTTTGGTCATACCGAGAGGATCGAGTATTTCATTCCTCACAAATTCGGCATAGCTCTTCCCGGTCACTGCCGATACCAGATTTTCTACCATGGTGAAGCCATCGTTCGAGTAGACACTCAAGTAGCCGGGCTGGTGTTTCAGCTTCTGATTTGCCAGTGATGCCAGCACGGTAGCGGCATAGGTGGTAAAGGGGGAACCGATTGTTTCGGCGTTCAGGCTTGACGACCCCGGGAAACCGGTGGAATGGTTGAGAAGCATCCGGACCGTGATCTGACGGTACTCGGGCGATGCCATGGTGAAACTCTTTATGTATGTTGTAAGAGGCTCATCGAGAGATACTCCCCATCGTTCGACCAAAAGCATTGTAGCGACGGCAGCGAACATTTTGCTCGTGGAACCGATGCAATACAGGGTGTCAGGGGTAGCGGTGATGCTATTTTCCTTGTCAGCCAACCCAAAAGACTCTGCCCAAATCACCCGCCCTTTGTCGACAAAGGCAAGTGAGATCGATGACGAGCCGGTGTCCGTCATTGCCTGGAGAGCGGCTGCCCTCCCTTGTGCGATGGTACGAAAATATGGGAAATCATTGGAGGAGGTATTAGAACTCGAACATCCGGCCAGCAAAAGTGAGGCTGTCAGACAGATGAAAGCAACGAAGGCGGTTGAGAAGCGGCTAATTTTATCAGTGAAATGATTGCCTGAACTGATGCCTATAATTCCTTTTCCTTGTCCGGTTAACCAGTTGGGTGGCAGGGCGCAAATGCGTGTAATGAAACAAGACCTGATCATGATTTCCCTTTGCTACGGCAACAAGCCGAGGGCTCCTTCGAAAACCGGATTGAGCACGTCATTCGTTTCGACAGAGATATCTTCCCTGTTTGAGAGGACGATTATGGTGAGCCCGCTTTCCCGGTGATGACCGATTATCGAGGAATAGCCCGGAATCAACCCAGAATGGTAATAGATGGTGCGGCCGTCGGTGGCTGTACTAATTCCATAGCCCATGCCGTAATAGGTTGAAGGTGCAACAGGGGTGAGCATTGCATCGAGGGAGGTCTGAGGCAACACGCGGCCGCCAAAGTTGATAAGGTATTGCTTTTGTTGATAAGGTATTGCTTTAGACATCTCAGAGTATAGTGGGGCTGCTTTCTCGTGTCAAGGGATATTTCCCATCGAGAATCAGGGGCGGCGATAGGGTTTGGCATGGTGTGTTGATTGGCGGAGGTCTTTTTTGAGCCATCGGCTCTCATTCTGGACGAATTGCCCGTCAGGTAGGCATCTTCCGCTTTTGCGGGGACAAGCCTTGAGGTACTTTCCGGACAGACCTCTGCTGCGCGCCTCAATTTTTCAAAGCGTCATGCCTGGATGTAATCGTCCCAGGAGTATTGGGGGTCTCCATAGAAATGATCGTCATGGGTGGGAATCTGCGAGACGTCATCCGGAATGGATAGGACAGCCGTCCTGCCTGCGTTATGTATGCAGACAGGCGGGTCATGGATTTTCGGTGGCTGCCTGGCTCTGGGGTTAACTGAACCTGGACAGGATCAGCCTTAATGACCATTAACTCTTTGTCGCGAAAGGTTGGTATGGCACCGAGATCAACTAGCACTTTAGAAGCTTTCTGAAACGCTGTTTCTGCTGACATTTCAATTTCAACAGCGTGTGCTCCAATAGGAATTATCAGTGCGAATACCAAAGCCAGCATTGTTGCTGTGATTCTCACGATTCTCTCCTCGCTTGACTGAAGGTATAACGACGCGTTCAGTTGCCTTGCGACTGATAGTTATGGCAATTTAAGAAAAAGTAAGCAGACTTACAACTCGCAGCTTCCACAGCTAATCTTGTGGAGCAAGGTCATGCTGCAACGGATGTTAGAACAAGTTTGTATTAAATTTTAGATATAATAAATCTATTTTAACGTTTAAGAGCAAGAACTATAACGCCACCAGCAACCATAGCAATACCAGCCCATTCCCTTAAACTTGGCCGTTCACCAAGAAATACAAATGCAAAAATTGCGACAAGAACCAAGCTTAATTTATCTACTGGAGCGACTTTAGAAGCATCACCAATCTTCAATGCACGAAAATAACATACCCAAGAAGCCCCAGTGGCTAATCCCGATAACCCAAGAAAAATCCAAGCTTTAGAAGGCAGTAAAAATGGATTTGTCCATTTTCCAGTTAACCATATGAAAAATGAAAGAACGACAATAATGACAGTTGTTCTAATTAATGTAGCTAAATCAGAGTCTATACCTTGAATCCCAATCTTTGCAAAAATAGCAGTAAGAGCCGCAAAGACTGCAGATAAAATTGCCCAATAAAACCAACTGATTGTATTCATCGGATGTTACACCTCTTTGATAGACTTGTAATAATTGATATTTATTTCATTTATATCTTAAAATTATTTTTAAAATAAAATTCCGTTCTAACGCTGAGGTCAGCGAGCCGCGCTTTTTTGCGGATTCGCTGGACCGTTTTGTTCGGCTTTTAAAAAATACAAGCATCAAGTATGGAAAGTACCATGTCAAGCACATTATCAGAGGCCTTTCCGATAAACTTGGTTTTATGAGCTTTATAATCTATGGATTTTATCTGCTCAACCATTACAAAACCATTTATGTGTGGATCGTTTGTTACGGCAACATGAAAAGGGTATCTATGGTCTGTTGTTGTTACAGGACACACCATAGCAAGACCTGCTTGTTCATTGAAAAGGGTATTGCTTACGACCAGCGCAGGATGACGGCCTTTCTGTTCATGACCGGACTGCGGATCAAATGTAACAGCAACAAAATCCCCCTTTTTTGGAACATAGGATTTCATTTACCACACTTCCCTACCGAGTGGTTTGCCCCAGTCAGTTTCTTCGGGGTTGTAGTTTTCAGGTATGCGTGACACCAATTCTTGTAGACTTACTTTACCACGGACACGTTTTACTGGAGCTATAACAATCATACCGTCTCTTGTAACTACCTCAACATCGTCGCCAACGGAAATACATACATCCTCAAGTACCTGTTTTGCAAGGCGCAACCCCTGACTGTTTCCCCATTTCTGTATTCTTGTGATCATATTTGCACCTCCTGTGGCTACCCGAAGTATAGCCCACAAGAAAACCAGTGTCAAGTTTGATTAGAGCCGAACACCGAATTCAGCCGGAGCGTAGCGATCGGATGGATTGGGTTGTTGGGCAACTCTCACACCCTGTTTATTGCGTTCCACTACAACAAGGCTTCCCGAATCATATCAACTGAAAATGGTTCACCATGTGCAGGGTAAATTGTTTTCGCACCAGCATCTAACAGCAACTGCCAGCTTTCTCTGACCTTTTGCATGTCTTCAGCTAAAATTGGTAGTCCTGGACCGAGACGTAATGGTAACATGTTCATTGCTAAGTCCCCCACGAAAGCATCACCTGTCTCCAGCAAAACACTGACTGATCCCATAGAATGACCAGGAGTATGCATGATTTTTCCTTGAATCCCATACTCTGTTAAAGAAAAATCCCCATCTCCCAGAACAATATCCACCTTGGTTGAAGGGATATGGACCAATGGCATAAACATCGCCATGATTTTGACAAATATTTTCCCCCAGGCAGTCACACCTGGAGGCAACGGTTTCAATGACTTCTCGAGCCAGTCCTTTTCTTCCTTATGCAGGGCAATTTTAGCTCCTGTGAGTTCTTTAATCTCCTTGGCTGATCCTATATGATCCCAATGCCCATGAGTGAGAACAATGAGTCTGATGTCTTTGGGCTTTATTGACAGTTTTCCCATAGCCTTAATAAAACCTTTTACTTGCTTCGGGGCTCCGCCATCAATCATTATGGTACTTTCACCCTGAATAATATAGCAGTGATCTGCCCCCAATATAATTTGGTGAATACTGACTCTCATACTTATTCTCCTTTCTTAATTAGTGTGTATCACACAATCGAATTAGGCAGCCCAACGGTGAAATCAGCGGCGAGTGTAGCGAGTCCGCTGAATTTACTTTGTTGTGCAGTCCTTTTCACTCGTCATGGTAGTAAGGGCTTTTCTTTCGGATAGCCCTAACCTTCCTCCAAGCTTCTTGCCGAGCGAATAGCTGAAAATGCTCTTTCCCATTCCTCCGGGGTGATCCCTAAGCGTGTTGTGTAGTCTTCGTAGCGCCAGTGATTCTTAAACTGGTCTATCTTCATATTGGCATCCACATCGGTTCTCAGTGCAACATCCAAATTGACCCCTTCACGCATTCTCTTGATGCACCGTTCAAACAACGTGGGCAATTCGGCTCCTTGCACGCCGTTGACTGCATACCAAATACCTTTTGTCCATGTCTTCTCGCGCGACACTGCAGCAATGTTCTCTTCTATTTCTTCTATGCTGGTCGTCGCGATACTGACACTGGGTACAGGAGAACCAGGCTGATACGTGACGGTAATTGCAGTTCTGGCCACGATTTCGGTCGACAGACGAACGTTCGGAACGAACATGATCTCGTCTGCTTCTCTGTTGTCTGATAGAAACGGGGTAATTTCTATCACATCCAGAGAGAAGCTAAGATACGATTGCACCGAAACACTCTTGGCCATTTCGTAGAGACCGACAGGAGCTTTGTCGCAGGCAACGACGATATGTAATTTGCCGGCTCTGATGTTCGATTGAAGGGTGGCTGCCAGATCTTCCGGGTCCTTGTCGCCCGGGAACATAGAGGTCACTAACGATATCCAGGCACTTTCTCTTCCATGGCTGAATAGTTCAGCAAGCTCTTTGTCCGACAAAGCAGACAGCGAAGAAGCGTAGTCAATGGCTTGAGCAATGACACGGCGATCTCTTAACTCGGGGTTTGAGGAACGCTTAACCTCAACAACAATGACATCCCCACTGGCGGACAAGAGCAGAAGGTCAGGGATAATCTCTCTTGATTGGGGAGTGGCAAACCTTAGTTGGCGAAATATCGCATATGGTCCGTACACTCCAGTTCGTCGTGTCTCCAACCGGAGGAGTTCTGGGGTCTCCGCGATCACCGATTCTAGGTATTGTTCTTCTTTCTTCATGTCATCGAGGGTTGTCGGTAACCACACGGTTTTTTTGCCATCCGCAGTATAAGTCACAATGGTGTTATTCATATTTGTCCTCTTTGTCTAACGCTCCGCAAACCGGCTGGCAATGAAGCGCAGCGAAATTGCCAGTCCGAGTTGATTCGGTTGTTAGACAATCATTTATTTTTTAATCGTTCAATCTCCTGTAATATCTCACCAATTACTTCTTTATTCATTATTACTTTCTTAATTATATTTCTCCAATGCTTAAGAATTTGTTTTTGTATTTAAAATCAGCAGTGATATCAACCTCTGCTAGTCCTGATTTTAGTAAGTGGGCGTTAATGAAAGTTTTATTCTTTAAATATAAATAGCAAAGCAGGTTGTTATGTTCATCATATTTTTGGTTGTCAAATTTCATAAAAACCTTTTGTCCTTTGACCT
>JAKQLB010000194.1 GCA_029567375.1 Bacteroidota bacterium
GTTGTTTTTTTAAATGTGTTCATCCACGAATCCAATATGTTCTCTGCGCGATTGGCTGCACCCCTCGTGTCTTTTCCCATAATTAACATCTCGACAAGGGATGGTTCTTGGTTTACAACAGTTGATACCTTGTTAAAACTATTTATTACGTCCTTAATTTCCTCATCAAAACTATCACCTGTAGTAAGTGATATTTTAATCCTCCTTGCGTATTCCGCTCCTTGTATTTCGCCATATTTATTCTTAAGTAGCTTATCGATTTCGTCGAAAATTTTCTTTTGAGCATTTACCGTTTCTTCTGAAACGAGGGTTAATAATTCCGTTTTTGACCGTGCACGTGCCGCACTGAGAATTTTGGATGAAAGTTGTTCATATGCGTCTTTTAAATCCAATACATTGCCAGCCTCATCCTTTAAGTCTTTGAGATATAACCCGTATTTTGAACTAATTTCGCCTCTGACTTTTGCGTATTCCTCAGTTCCCTCTTTTGCTTGCTCCAATCTTTTATATAGAATGTTAAGGCGCAATATTTCATCATTACTTGATGAGCTTAGTTCAGATTTTTTATTATTTAATTTATCAACGCTCTTTTCGTATTCTGTTTGATATTTTACAAGTTTTGATATTGCGTATCCGAGTCCAATTATGGCCGCAACACTTACCCCAATAATTGCCGCTATTGGATTCGCGGCCATTGCAGCCGTTAATTTCCAGAAGGATTTGGTGAGAAATCCATTGGCTACCGCTAGCTTGCTTTGCGCTATTGTATGTAACTTGGTTGCCGCGGTAGCTGCCTTTACTCCCATTGTACCACGCAGCCTAACATACAAAAGTGTTTCTTCAGTGGCAATTGCCTTTACTTGTTCTGCCGTTAAGACTTTCGTAGAAACCGTTAATATTTTTGTAACGGCGATATAGGATAAATACCCGGCAATAACAGATTGCAGGGCTACCGAAATCGTCTCCCAGTTATCCGCCATCTTCCTCAAGAACAGCCCAAGCCCTTTCAACATACCCATGTTCTTCTGTCCTATCTCATAGTACATCTTGTCATAGGCGTCTTTCAAGTTCACCCATACACCATGCAGGGTTTCGGCCTGAATCTTCTGCATGTTGTAGAATATGCCACCGGCATTGGTCATATCGTTGAATATCTCCTCTATCATGCGGAATGGTACGGCACGTTTTGATATAAGTTCAAACACCTCACCCGTAGACACCATGGTTCCGCGAAGTTCGGTGAATTTATCCGCCAGTAATTTTACAAGTGGGATCCCAGCCTCCGTGAACTGGCGCAGCTCCTGCCCACGCAATACCGAGGCAGCACGTACCTGTCCGTACGCCAACACCAACCTGCTCATATCCACTCCGAGACCTGCCGATATGTCAGCGAGACGTTTCGTGGTTTCAAACAAGTTCTCTGTCTCCACACGATAGGCGGCCAACTGCTTGGTGTATGATATGATGTCTTTTATCCTGAATGGCGACTCAAGGGCCTGCACCAATATCTGTCCGAAAATCTTGTCTGCCGCAGCCTTATCTTGCAGTATGGCTGTCAATGCGACACGCTGCAACTCGAATTGTGCCGTTATGTCACGTACAGCTGTGGCAAAACGTAATAAAGCATAAATGGAAGTATAGGATCCAATCTGCATGGTGACTTGCGACAACAGACGGGATTGCATCTTGAATCCTGTGTTTATCTTGTTCTGTGCGTTGGCAAGGCGTAGTTTGGCCATTTCTGCACGTGCCGTTGCTGCCTCAAGTTGCTGTGCGGATATCGCGGCTTTGTTCTGTGCAATGGCAACTTTGGATGACGCTTGTTCGCTTTTTACCTGAACATCTGCAAATTGCTTGACCGCATGTGTTACGGCTGTCATGCTTGACTTTATCTTGGCCAACTCCGCCGTAAGTTCCTTGGATTTCACTCCCTTCCCGGATGCCTTTGTGATAGACTCGCTCATTTTCTGAGCCTGCTTCTGTAAC
>JAKQLB010000208.1 GCA_029567375.1 Bacteroidota bacterium
GCGGCTGGAACACCTCCTTTCTGGAGAAGATTAATTGGTATCTCCCTGGTTATACTTCATTTATTATATTGTTACTGGTTGCTGGATGCTGGTTGCTTGTTGTTGAAAATAAACCTGCAACCAGAAACCGGTAACCAGCAACCAAAAGATAGTCCCGTAGCTCAGTTGGTTAGAGCGCTACACTGATAATGTAGAGGTCCGCGGTTCAACTCCGCGCGGGACTACATAACGGGATTGAGAGTGGGAGTGCGAGGGAATTTCCTCACACTCAAAACTCACACTCACACTGATATTGGGGAATTAGCTCAGTTGGTGCCGATCCGATACATCGGATCGAGCATCCACGATCCGTCTGGTGACGGATCGGGACCAGAGCATGGCGCCATAAAGCGCCAGGGTCAAGGGTTCGATTCTCCGGAAAAAAAGTTCATTGTAATATTGGGGAATTAGCTCAGTTGGCCAGAGCACCTGCCTTGCACGCAGGGGGTCAAGGGTTCGACTCCCTTATTCTCCACAAATTAAAAATCCTCCCTGGCCAAAAGCTGGGGCGGATAAAGGTTCTTTGACATACTGGCAAGAAAACAAAAGAAAAGTTAATAAGATTATATTCGAGAAAATAAATAAAGGGCGCATGGTGAATGCCTTGGCTCTCAGAGGCGAAGAAGGACGTGACAAGCTGCGATAAGCTGCGGGGAGGAGCAAATATCCGACATATCCGCGGATTTCCGAATGGGGCAACCCGTCACGCTGAAGGCGTGACATTCCGAGTGATCGGAAAGCAAACCCGGAGAACTGAAACATCTTAGTACCCGGAGGAGAAGAAAACAATAGTGATTCCCTAAGTAGTGGCGATCGAACGGGGAATAGCCCAAACCAATGTTGTTTCGGCAATATTGGGGTTGAAGGACCTCGACAACTGATAATGATAAGAAGCGGAAGTTTACTGGAAAGTTACACCGCAGAGGGTGAAAGTCCTGTACGCGTAACTATCATTAAAGGGAGGGGTATCCTGAGTAGGTCGGGACACGTGAAATCCTGACTGAAGCTGCCAGGACCATCTGGCAAGGCTAAATACTACTGAGAGACCGATAGTGGACCAGTACCGTGAGGGAAAGGTGAAAAGCACCCCGAACAGGGGAGTGAAATAGTACCTGAAACCGTGCGCTTACAACCTGTCGGAGTCCCGATTAATCGGGATGACGGCGTGCCTTTTGCATAATGAGCCTACGAGTTACACTTTACTAGCGAGGTTAAGACTTAGAGAGTTGGAGCCGAAGCGAAAGCGAGTCTGAAAAGGGCGTATAGTTAGTGGAGGTAGACGCGAAACTTTGTGATCTATCCTTGGTCAGGCTGAAGTTCCGGTAACACGGGATGGAGGGCCGAACTAGTTGACGTTGAAAAGTCTTTGGATGAACTGAGGATAGGGGTGAAAGGCTAATCAAACTGAGAAATAGCTCGTACTCCCCGAAATGCATTTAGGTGCAGCCTCGGTGGTAGTCTTGCAGAGGTAGAGCTACTGATAAGGCTAGAGGGCTTCACCGCCTATCGATCCTTGACAAACTCCGAATGCTGCAAGATGTTCCCCGGGAGTGAGCCTGCGGGTGCTAAGGTCCGTGGACAAAAGGGAAAGAACCCAGATCATCAGCTAAGGTCCCGAAATATATGCTAAGTTGAATTAAACGAGGTGCGACTGCTTAGACAGCTAGGATGTTGGCTTGGAAGCAGCCATTCATTTAAAGAGTGCGTAACAGCTCACTAGTCGAGCGGTTGTGCGTGGATAATAAACGGGCATAAGCATATTACCGAAGCTATGGATTTTCGACGCAAGTCGGAATTGGTAGGGGAGCATTCCAGTCAGCACTGAAGGTGTGATGTAAATCATGCTGGAGCGTCTGGAAAAGAAGATGTAGGCATAAGTAACGATAAGGCCGGTGAGAAACCGGCCCACCGAAAGACTAAGGTTTCCTGATCAACGCTAATCGGATCAGGGTTAGTCGGGTCCTAAGTGTAAGCCGAACGGCGATCATAATGGACAACTGGTTAATATTCCAGTACCACCGTCTGCTGCGATGGGAAGACGGAGAAGTGAAAGGTCCGCGTACTGACGGAATAGTACGTTGAAGGGTGTAGTTATACTGCATGGTTAACAGCTAAGCAGTGATGAACCTGAAAGTACCATGAGCCTTCGGGCAAGTGGATAGTGACCCTAATCAGACTTCCAAGAAAATTCTCTAAGCTTCAGGCAGATGGTGCCCGTACCTCAAACCGACACAGGTAGTCGAGGAGAGAATCCTAAGGTGCTCGAGTGATCCGTGGCTAAGGAACTAGGCAAATTAGACCTGTAACTTCGGAATAAAGGTCTCCCTGTTATTTAAAACATCAGGGACGCAGATAAATGGCCCAGGCGACTGTTTAGCAAAAACACATGGCTTTGCGAAATCGAAAGATGCGGTATAAGGCCTGACACCTGCCCGGTGCCGGAAGGTTAAGAGGGGGGGTTATCCTGAGCAATCGGGAGA
>JAKQLB010000210.1 GCA_029567375.1 Bacteroidota bacterium
CCCCCCCTCTTTTCATGATATCAATAACGGTCTGTGCTTCTTCTTTAGCCTTATGCTTCCGGCCCATCATTAAATCGATTTGTTCGATACTCTTACCATTATAGGTGGTATCGGGGGAGAAGTAGGCAATGACTGCATAACTCAGGTGTTTCAGTTTTCTTTTTTTCAACCGGGCTAAAATGGATTTCACCACAAATTTATTGGTGGCCGGGTTTTCCAGTCTTGCTTTAATGGAATCCTGTCCGTCGGCGAGTATTTCATCTGGTATCAATGTACTGATCGACGTACTGCTGGCGGTATAAGGATACTGATCAATAGTGACTTCAATTCCTTCTCTCCGGGCGGCTTCGATCATGGGTATGGTGATTTTACTGCGACCCCAGTTTTGTTGTCCGCTGAGTTTGAAGTGTGAGATCTCCACGGGGATTTTTGCTTCCCGTCCTATGGTCAGTGCTTCTTCAATCGCCTGTGTCACACTATCTCCTTCATCACGCATATGCGAAGCGTATAAGCCATTATATTTAGCGGCTACTTTGGCCAAGGCCACGATCTCATAGGTTTTGCTATAGGTACCGGGGATATAAATCAATCCGGTGGATAAGCCCACAGCCCCATCCTTCATGGCTTTGTCCACGATGGTTTCCATCTTTTGCAATTCTTCCGGAGTGGCATCGCGGTTAGCTCGTCCCATCACGGCTTTACGAACATCATTATGTCCCACGAGGCTGGCAATATTGATGGAGGTCTTCAGTGAATCCACCCAGTGCAGGTATTTACCAATGTCCACATGTGAGGAACCGCAGTTGCCGGTCACGCAGGTAGTCACCCCATCATAGATAAAACTCTTTGCCTCGGGATCTTTGATCTCATCGCCTTCGAGATGGGTATGTACATCAATAAAACCGGGGGCCACGATCATTCCTTGTGCATCAATAGTCTTAGTAGCAGTAAAGGAAATATTCCGGCCGATGCCGATGATTTTCCCGTCTTTGATGGCTACGGATCCATAGTACCAGTTGTTGCCGGTGCCATCCATGATCTTGCCGTTGGTGATAAGGAGATCACAGGTCTGGGCCTGGGAGAAGAGGGGGAATAAAAGGAGGAGGAAGAGATTTTTCATGGTACAAGTTACGGAAAGGCCTCTA
>JAKQLB010000214.1 GCA_029567375.1 Bacteroidota bacterium
TGCACTAGCGATATTGACAGTTAATGTCGCTTTTGCTCAAACAAGAATTACCGGTAAGGTAACTTCTTCTCAGGATGGTACGCCGATACCTTTTGCAAGCGTTATTGTAAAAGGTACAATGAATGGTGTTGCCACTTCTGACAATGGTGAGTATGTATTGGAGAATGTTGCTCCAAATGCTACTCTCGTTGTTTCTTCTATCGGTTTTCTGAATGCCGAAATCCCGGTGGGAGGCAGAACCAGGATCGATGTAGTCCTTAGTCCGGATGCCGAGGCCCTCGAAGAGGTGATGGTCGTTGCCTATGGTACGGCCAAAAAAGGTACCTATACCGGAGCTGCTTCCGTAGTGAGACAGGAGTCCATCAAGGATGTGCCTACGGTTTCATTTGAACAGGCCCTAACCGGAAAGGTTGCAGGTATGCAGATTACCACAACTTCAGGACAGGCCGGTTCCGGTTCTGCAGTTCGCATTCGCGGTATCGGTTCCATGAATGCTTCCAACGCTCCTCTTTATGTGGTTGACGGCGTACCAGTTGTTTCAGGGAGTACAGGTCAGATGAGTGATTACCTCTACACCTCCAACAACGTGATGTCAACACTTAACCAGAGTGATATCGAATCCATCACAGTCCTCAAGGACGCTGCTGCTTCGGCCCTTTACGGTTCGCGTGCTGCAAACGGTGTGATTCTCATCAACAC
The DNA here is from genome assembly GCA_029567375.1 of Bacteroidota bacterium. GTDB lineage: Bacteria > Bacteroidota > Bacteroidia > Bacteroidales > UBA932 > Cacconaster. Next base: position 700 of record JAKQLB010000214.1, read on the forward strand.
CAAGAGAGGCAAGATAGGACGTCCCACAGTGAGCTTCAAAGCATCTGTAGGTATAACTCCCAGCTGGGCTACCGATAACTATGAGACCGCTTCTCCTCAGGACAACGTGGATATGCTATACCAGATTTTCTGGGACTATCGTACACAACAGGGCAGAACTCCGGCAGATGCAAGCGCATATTCACTCCGTCAGCTCAATAGCAAATGGAATAGGTTCGGTTATACATTTAGCAAACCGGATACCGAGCGTTACGGTAATATTAAGATTGAGGCTCTCTTGGACGGACAGCTTAAGCGTGTTGACGACCAGGGCAACCTCATCTATTTTGACTGGGATGATGCTTATTTCCGTACAGCAGTATATCAGACTTACGATGTGAGTGTGAGCGGTGGTACCGACAACAGTACATATTATACTTCATTCTCCTATACAAAGGACCAGGGACGTATATATGTAAATGAGTTTGACCGTCTCAGTGGTCGTGTAAATCTCAATCAGAAGGTAGGTAAGCATTTTGAACTGGCAACCAATATCAGTGTGTCACACACAGACCAAAGTGGTTATAACGACTCAAGAAGCACGACTGCCAACTACTTCATGCAGACCCGTAACCTTTTGTGGCCTGTCTATTGGCCGGATGACTACAAGACAGGCGGACCATGGACTGCACGTTACCAATCTCTTGCCCAGAATAATATATACTATAACGACTACTGGGACAACTCTACAAAGACCCTGAAACTTGCAATCAGCGAGACAGCCACAGTTAAATTCACTGACTGGCTCAATTTCCGCACTGTATTCTCATATGATGATACCAGGGTTAGAGACCATATCTACTACAGCGCACAGCACTTCAGTGGCTCTTCTGTAAATGGTTCGGTTTCCGAAATGATGACTGACTACACCAAGCTCGTTTCATCATCCACTCTGAACTTTGCAAAAGAGTTTGGCAAACACAGTGTTAGCGCGCTTCTGGGCTTTGAGGCGGAGCGTAACTGGACCGAGTATATTCGCGCTACGGGTAATGACCTATCCACCAGTTCGCTTACTACTGTTTATACAGCTGGTACCAAGGACTCCAACGCATATGCTTGGGGTAACTCAATGATGTCCATCCTTTCGCGTGCCGAATACAACTACGATAACAGATACTATGCTTCTGCATCATTCCGTCGCGACGGTTCCTCAAGACTCGGTGCTTCTGCACGCTGGGGTAACTTCTGGTCGGTAGCAGGTTCATGGCGCATCAGCAATGAGGCATTCATGCAGGATCAGGATGTGATTAGCAATCTACGTCTCAGGGCTTCATATGGTGTCAACGGTACACTTCCTTCAAGCAACTACGGCTGGCGTTCTCTCGCTGCATATGGTTATCCTTATATGACCAAGCCCGGTGGAGCACTTGCAAATGCTGCTGACGCAAACCTCTCTTGGGAGACCAGTTACACAATGAACTTTGCATTGGAGTTCGGTCTGTTTGATAACAGATTGAATGGTACCGTGGAGTTCTTCAACCGTGATTCCAAAGACCTGCTCCAGGATGTTCCCATCTCTTATGTGACAGGTTTCGGCTCTACCCTCAAGAATATCGGTTCAATCAATAACAATGGCTGGGAAGTGGAACTTAATGGCGATATCATCAGAAATTCCGACTTCAGATGGAGTGCAGGCCTTAATGCCACATTCCTCAAATCAAAAGTGGTTGAGCTCTATGACGGCGAAGATATTATCTGGTACGATCCCACAGGAAGCGATGCACGTGCAAAATTCATTTATCGCGAAGGCGAGTCCACTCTCGCATTCTGGGGATATGAATGGGCAGGTGTTGAGAAAGCAACAGGTCTCAATATCTGGTATTCCAATAATGATAATTCCGATACGAAGCTTAACGGTCGTAATGTGGTTTATAACTTCTCCGATGCCGACGAGATCGTAATAGGTAATGCTATTCCTTTCGCATATGGCGGTATCAATACCGATCTGGAATGGAAGGGTCTGACCTTTGGTCTTAACTTTATCTACAAACTGGGTGGACATCTCTATGACGGTGCCTGGAAAGACATGGCCGATGACGGTTACTATTGGAACCGTATCCGCGGTCAGCTCTATTTCGAAAATATGTGGACTGACTACAACACTGATGGTACAGAACCCAAGATTCTCGGTACCGACCCTACCGACTCGATGCAAAAGAGTACACGTCACCTCCACAATGCGTCGTTCCTCAGACTCAAGACCATTACGCTGGGCTACAGACTCCCTAACAAGTGGATCAGCAAGGTTGGTTTGAGTAGTGCACGCGTATATTTCAATGGTGGTAATCTTCTCACTTTCTCCAAGTACAAAATTGCTGACCCCGAGGTCAACCATTATGGTACAAGAGGTTGGGAGACACCTATCGGAAAGACCTACACATTCGGTTTGGAAATCAGTTTCTAATGAAAATAATTGTTTAAGAATATGAAAAAAATAACTATCATACTTTCATTGATCTGCGTCCTGGCGATTTCTTCCTGCGAAGGCTTTTTGGATGTGACCCCCACCAACCAGGCAGACTCCTCCACCAGCATAACCAGTGCTGCTGACGCTCAGGTAATGATCAACGGTCTAATGAACAAGATGACATCTTCCAATTATTACGGCCGTAACTTTGTACTTTATGGTGATACCAAGGGGGGTGACCTCACCATCTATACTGCCGGTTTTGATGATAATATGTACTACTTTGCCCACAGGGTTGAAGGTGGTTCACAGATTGGTTTCTGGATCAGGGGATATGATTGCCTTCTCCAGGCCAACAATATTATCCAAGGCATTGAGACTCTCAAAGAGGAGGGCACTACCGGTCTTGACGATATGCTCGGTCAGGCCTTGACACTTCGTGCTTTGATCCATTTTGATCTGGTTCGTCTCTATGGTAAGCCCTACAATATGGACGGTGGCGCATCGCATGGTATTCCCGTTGTGACAGCTCCGGTTGATGCCAGTGCAAAACCTCAGCGAGATCCTGTGAAGAAGGTGTATGACCAGATAGTTGCTGACCTTACTAAAGCTGCTCCGCTCATTTCAAAGAGTAAGTCAAATGGTTATGTCAACTACTACGCCAATCAGGCAATACTCGGCAAGGTCTATATGTATATGGATAACTTCTCATCAGCACTGACCTGTTTCAAGAATATCATCGACAGTAAGGCCTATACACTCTACACTCCCGCAAATTGGGTGGCTTCCTGGAAAACACAGTTCGGTAGTGAGTCCATCTTCGAGCTTGCAATGTATCCCAATGAGGGTGACCTTGGTGCCAGCTCTCTTGGAGTACGCTACAGTCGCAGGGAACATGCCCACAATAGTGCATATGGCTACTTCCTGGCCAGTACATACTGGAAAAACATAATGGGTGAGAATGATATCCGTTGGGGTATCATGACTTTTGACCACATGAGGGGGCAAGAGGCACGTAGCGACTGGGACGACTGCTGCTACAAGTATCTGGGTTCTCCTACTCTGGCCGGTGATGGCAAGAGTACGTATACTGCAGTAAACATCAAGGTTATTCGTCTCTCGGAAGTTTATCTTCTTGCTGCCGAATGTGCTCTCAAGAGCGACAAGGCTACTGCTGCAAGCTATCTCAATGCTATTTCAAAGCGCGACCCCGACAGACCTGCCTGGACAGCTTCAACTATAAATGAAGATGCTGTTTACAATGAGTATAGAAGGGAACTTCTGACTGAGGGCAAACTCTTCTTCGAGCAGATGCGCTTGAATAAAAAGGTGACATTTGAAGATGATGCATGGGGTTTCGGTACTACTTCACAGTATCGTGACAAGACCATTGACAGAACATTCTTCAGAGCTATCCTTCCCATAGGTATTGATGAGATTAACTCGAACCCTGACATCTATCAGAATCCCGGTTATTAATAGCCGTGATCTGATCGGGGATAATTCCTGAATTAAAAAAGCCGGTTTTGTACCGGCTTTTTTAATGAACTGTAGATTATTCTGGAAAAAAATCTTATAATTGTAATTTGCTAATGGAAAACTAAAGCAAATCATAACATATATGCATACCTTTTATATAGATGAGAAAATTCACTGCCTCTCAGATGTAAGGACATTGCTGGAGCCGGACTGCCGAATCGAACTGGGCCATGAGGCTATGGAACGTATCACAAAGTGTCGTGATTACCTTGACAAGAGGATGGAAAATCAGGTTGAGCCTATATATGGCATTACCACCGGCTTCGGATCTCTCTGCAATGTGGCAGTAGGTGCTGCCGATCTCTCCAAACTTCAGGAAAACCTGGTTATGTCCCATGCCTGCGGTACAGGTGATGAAGTAAAAGAAGATATTGTGCGATTGATGCTGGCGTTAAAGGTTAAATCCCTCTCGTACGGTTATTCGGGAGTCAGACTTGAGACGGTACAGCGTCTGGTGGATTTTTTCAATCACGGGGTAACACCGGTAGTTTATAGCCAGGGCTCTCTAGGTGCCTCCGGCGATCTTGCGCCGCTGGCCAATATGTCTCTTCCGTTGCTCGGCATGGGAGATTTTGATTATCGCGGCGAGAGATATTCCGGTGAAGAGTTGGAAAATATTTTTGGATGGAAGCCGCTCAAGCTTTCATCTAAAGAGGGGTTGGCTCTGCTAAACGGCACCCAGTTCATGCTGGCACACGCACTCTGGTCGCTCTGTCACGCGAAAAGACTCTCTTCGCTGGCTGACAAAATTGCCGCTCTTTCATTTGATGCGTTTGACGGAAGGATCGAGCCATTTACTCCCGGAGTGCACGAAATCAGACCCCACTCAGGACAGATCACGACTGCGGAGATGATGAATATCTATTTGGAAGGAAGTGAGATCATCGATCGTCCTAAAGAGCATGTTCAGGACCCCTATTCTTTCAGATGTATACCGCAGGTGCATGGAGCCACAAAAGATGCGCTCTCACATATAGAAGGAGTCTTTATTACCGAACTTAATTCTGCAACTGACAATCCCACTATCCTCCCGGATGAGGATTTGATAATCTCTGCGGGTAATTTCCATGGTCAGCCACTTGCTATCAATCTCGACTTCCTCGCAATAGCGATGGCTGAACTAGGCAGCATCTCAGAGAGGAGAACCTACCAGCTCATAGCCGGTAAAAGAGGACTTCCCTCCTTTCTTATCGCGCATCCGGGCCTAAACTCGGGATTTATGATACCTCATTATACCGCCGCCTCCATTGTGAGCCAGAACAAACAGCTCTGTACTCCCGCATCCGTAGATACCATAGACTCCTCGCAGGGTCAGGAAGATCATGTGAGTATGGGAGGCAATGCTGCTACCAAGTGTGTCAAAGTCATACATAATGTCGAGTCTCTGCTGGCCATCGAACTGCTGAACGCAGCCCAAGCACTGGAGTTCCGCAGGCCGCTTCGCACTTCACCTATACTTGAGGAGTTCGTTGCCGAGTATCGTGACGTAGTGCCCTTTATCGATGAAGATGAGGTGATGTATCATCATATCAGACGCTCAATTCTCTTTTTGAGAAATCAAAAATAATCCTCGTTATGTCATCTTTGCTGATTGTAAATATCGGGAAATTGGTTCAGGTTAGGGAGCAGACTCTCTCTCCACTCAGAGGCGAGCAAATGGATGTCCTGCCGGTAATGGATAATGCTTTTCTGCTTGCAGAAACTGGGAAAATATCTGCTTTCGGTCCTATGTCGGAGCTCCCTCAGGATTTTGCTCGAAGTGTCAATGAGGTGATTGATGCTGCAGGCAGGATGGTTCTGCCTGCTTTCTGCGATTGCCACACCCATCTGGTTTACGCCGGCAGCCGAGAAATTGAGTTTATAGATAAAATTCGTGGCCTATCCTATCAGGAAATTGCAGCTCGCGGTGGTGGTATTCTAAATTCCGCCTGTTTACTTCACGAGACGTCTGAAGAGGAACTTTTCCGTCAGGCAATGGTGCGGGTGGAAGAGGTTATGCACTTCGGTACCGGCGCAATAGAGATCAAGAGCGGCTATGGTCTCACTACGGAAGATGAGATCAAAATGTTGCGAGTTGTACGGCGTATCGCTGAAGAATCTCCGCTTACGGTGAAAGCGACCTTTATGGGGGCACACGCTTTCCCTGAGAGGTTCCGTGACAATCATGAAGGGTATATCAGTGAGATAATAAATGAGATGATACCTGCTGTGGCAGCCGAAGGGCTTGCCGAATACATAGATGTCTTTTGCGAAGAGGGATTCTTCTCTAAAGAGCAGAGTGACAGAATACTTGCAGCCGGTAGGAAATTTGGCCTCAAGGCCTCTGTGCACGCCAATCAGATGAGCTGTTCCGGCGGTGTGGAGGTTGGGGTAAAATACGATGCCGCTTCGGTTTCTCACCTTGAATATGCCGGTGACGCTCAATTTGAGGTTCTGGAGAAGTCGGAGACAATAGCAAATCTATTACCGGGGGCTACTTTTTTCCTGGATATGGAGTATCCGGATGCTCGTAGAATGCTGCAGTATGATATTCCGGTGGCACTTGCCACCAATTACAATCCGGGGTCCTGTCCCTGTGGAGATATGAAATTTATGATGGCTTTGGCCTGTATGAAAATGAAGATGACCCCGGAAGAGGTAATAAATGCTTCCACACTCAACAGCGCATTCGCAATGGGGTTGGGAGTAACGCATGGCAGCATCACCATCGGTAAGGCGGCCTCACTGATAATCACCAAACCGATACCTTCGCTGGAATTCATCCCTTATGCATTTTCTACTCCGCTGGTGGAAAATCTGATACTTGACGGAAAAATCGTTATATAATAATAAATAAAAAAAATACCATTATGCAGAGTTACAACACACCATTAGGCGAGCTGAAGATTGAACTCTTCGGTCACGCCGCAGTACATTTCACCATAAAAGGTAAGAATTGGTACCTTGATCCTTACTGCGATGTCTGTTCTTTTGAAGGCAAGACTCCTGCAGATTTCATTCTGATCACTCACGACCATTATGACCACTATGATGAGGAGGCCCTCGTACATATTGTACAAGACCACACCATACTGGTTATTCCTCCCGTGGTGCCCAGAAAACATTATAATTATCAGGTACTGCAGAATGGCGAAAGCTGCACTCTTGATGACGTTAAAATCACCGCTGTCCCTGCCTATAATATCCACAATCTGAATGATCAGGACCAGCCTTTCCACCCCGAAGGAGTCGGTAACGGTTATATTCTCGATTTAGGCGGTTTTAAGATCTATTTCGCAGGAGATACCGAGTTCATTCCCTTTATGAAAACTCTCAAAGAGATCGACATTGCATTTCTCCCCAAAAATCTTCCCTACACCATGCCTGACGCAGAGTTTGTAAGGGCGGCCAACACCATCAAACCGGCAGTTCTCTATCCTTACCATTACTTTGAACTCAATCCCAAGGCACTTAGGGCGGAAATCGATCCTCAGATAAAGATGGTGATGAATGACCACGAATACTAACGAATAGATAATAATATTAAAAACTTATAATGACACGTAAAATCATCGAATGCGTTCCCAATTTCAGCGAAGGACGCGATATGCAGGTAATTGGCCAGATTACGGCCGAAATTGAGAAAATAGGTGGAGTCAATCTCCTGGATGTGGATCCGGGCGCTGCCACCAATCGTACGGTAGTAACCTTTGTGGGCACCCCTAAGGCAGTTGTTGAGGCGGCTTTTCAGGCAATAAAGAAGGCGGGAGAGGTGATAGATATGCGCCATCACCATGGAGAACACCCCCGTATGGGTGCTACTGACGTATGTCCTCTCGTTCCGATTGCAAATATAACCATGGAAGAGTGTGCCCAACTGGCACGTGAGCTCGCAAAAAGAGTGGGTGATGAACTCGGAATCCCTGTATATTGTTACGAGAATGCTGCATTCCGTCCGGAAAGGCGCAACCTTGCAAATTGTCGTGCCGGCGAATATGAGGGCATTGCAGATAAATTTAAGGATCCCAATTGGAAACCCGATTTTGGTCCTGCAGTATTCAATGACAGGGTAGCACACACCGGCTGTACGATGATTGGAGCACGCAATATCCTTGTGGCAATCAACTACAATCTCAACACTACCTCCACCCGTCGTGCCAATGCCATCGCCTTTGACGTACGCGAAAAAGGAAGAAAAAAACGCGAGGGTGATCCGATCACGGGTAAGGTGGTAAGAGACGAAAACGGTAAAGAGGTTTGGATTCCCGGTACACTCAAGGGTTGTAAGGCCATCGGATGGTTTATCGAAGAGTATGGTATTGCGCAAGTATCTATGAATGTGACCGATATTTCGCAGACTCCGGTTCACGTGGCATTTGATGAAGTATGCAGGTCGGCACAAAGCCGGGGTATCCGTGTAACGGGCTCGGAAATAGTGGGTCTTATTCCAAAAAAGGTGCTTATCGACGCAGGAAAATATTATCTTAAAAAACAGCAACGCAGTCTTGGTATTTCCGAGGATGAAATTATAAAGATTGCAGTAAAATCAATGGGCCTGGATGACCTTAAGCCCTTCAATCCCCGCGAAAAGGTGATAGAGTACCTGATGGAGGATGCGGAAGCGATAGGCGCTCCACGCAAATTGGTGGATATGACATGCGCCGGTTTTGCATTTGAGACGGCGAGCGAATCTCCGGCTCCGGGCGGCGGCTCGATTTCAGCCTATATGGGTGCTTTGGGTGCGGCATTGGGTACAATGGTAGCTAACCTCTCCTCTCACAAGCCGGGTTGGGATGCCGATTGGGAGAAGTTTTCGGTATGGGCTGAGCAGGGAGAGCTGATTATAGAGCAGATGCTCCATCTGGTGGATGAGGATACAAATGCATTCAACCGTATAATGGAGGCGTTTGGCTTGCCTAAGGGTTCCGATGAAGAGAAAGCTATCCGCACTGCAGCTATTCAGGATGCTACTCTTTATGCTACGCGTGTACCTCTGGAGACGATGAAAAAGGCCTTCTCTGCATTTGATCTTTTGGATGCAATGGCTTCTGAAGGCAACCCTAACTCCGTGTCAGACGCCGGTGTGGGTGCTCTGGCCATTTGGTCGGCAGTACACGGTGCCTGGCTCAATGTTAAAATCAATGCCGCCGGATTAAAAGACCGTGCTGCGGCAGATGCCCTTCTGACAGAGGCGGCTTCGATTGCATCTGAAGCTGATGTGCGTCGTGAACGTGTAATAGCCATATGTAATGAGAAAATCTGATAATACACTATTTTAACTTAACTTTAATACTATAATAATGAAGAGACCCGACGCCTCATTTGACGAGAATGAACTCAGATATCTGAAACTGTTGTCGAAAAGTTTTCCGACAATAACAGAAGCCTGTACTGAGATTATCAATCTCCAGGCAATACTCAATCTTCCTAAGGGTACGGAACACTTCCTGACTGATATTCATGGTGAATATGAGGCGTTCCGTCATGTATTGAAGAATGCTTCAGGTTCCATAGAACGCAAAATTAACGATGAGTTCGGGGATACATTGCGCGAGAGCGTGAAACGGGACTTGTGCACCTTGATTTGTTATCCGGAAGAAAGACTTGCGATCGTCAAATCGAGGGAGAGCAATATTGACGAATGGTACTTGGTTACTCTTATACAGCTAGTGAAAATGTGCCAGAGAGTCTCTGTCAAGTATACACGTTCAAAGGTTCGCAAGGCGCTACCCCCAAAGTATTCCTATATCATAGAGGAGTTGATGCACGAATCTCTCTCAGACCCCAACAAGCAGGCTTATCTCAATAATATCCTTTCCAACATTATCGAACTTGACAGGGCCGACGATTTTATTATCACTCTCTGTGATGTGATTCAGCGTCTGGTAATAGATTCTCTCCATATAGTGGGCGATATATATGACAGGGGTCCTGGGGCTCATATTGTAATGGAAACTTTGATGAATTATCACGATGTGGATATACAGTGGGGCAATCACGATATCCTCTGGATGGGTGCTGCTGTCGGTAATATCAGTTGCATGGCAAATGTAATACGTATCTGTTTGCGCTATGGCAATCTTAGAATCCTTGAAGATGGATATGGTATAAATCTGGTGCCGTTGGCGACATTTGCAATGGAAGCTTATGGTGATGATCCTTGTGATGCTTTCCAACCACGTCTCAAGTTTGCAGATGATAAACATAGCGATAAGAGCACGCATCTGATTTCTCAGATGATGAAGGCTATTTCCATTATCCAGTTCAAATTGGAGGCTGATATTATCAAGCGCCGGTCCGAGTTCGAAATGGCTGATCGAAATCTTTTGCATCTGGTCAATTATGAGAAGGGTACCGTTATGGTATATGGGAAAGAGTATCCGATGCTTGACACCAATTTCCCTACTGTGGACCCGGCTGATCCTTATCGTCTTACCCCCGAAGAAGAGGAACTCGTGGGCAAATTACACCGCTCATTTGTCCATTGTGAGCGTCTCCGCAGACATATTGAATTTCTGTTAAGTGACGGTAGTCTCTATCTGGTTCGCAATGGTAATTTGATGTTCCATGCTTCTATGCCTCTCAATGCCGATGGCAGTTTCAAAAGTGTGAAGATAGATGGAGTAGCCTATGCAGGAAAGGCTTTGATGGATAAAGTGGACAGTTTGATAAGGAAGGCTTACTTTGGAGAGCAGGGTACCCCGGAACATAGTTTTGCAGTCGATTATATGTGGTATATCTGGTGCGGTCCCGATTCGGTGGCATTTGACAAAGGAAAGATGACTACATTCGAACGCTGTTTCATTGCAGACAAAGAGCCTCACAAGGAGCCCAAAGGCCATTATTATATCCTTCGCGAGCAAGAATCGGTCTGCGACATGATTTTGGATGAATTTGGTGTTAAGGGCGTCAATCGTCATATAATTAACGGTCATGTGCCGGTCAAGACCATTAAGGGCGAGTCCCCAATCCGTGCGGGTGGCAAGATGTTGATTATCGACGGCGGTTTTTCGCGTGCATATCAGGGGGAGACCGGCATTGCGGGGTATACGCTCATATTCAATTCACGTGGAATGCAACTGGTGCAGCACGAGCCCTTCACTTCGACTCGCCAGGCCATTGAACATGGTGTTGTCATCAAAGGAACACGCCTTTTTGTTGATTTCAACAAAGAGAGAATGCTTGTCAATGATACTGACAATGGAGAGGAGATTCGTGGTCAAATCGCCGCTCTGCTCCGTTTGGTTGAGGCCTATCGCAATGGTTTCGTGAAAGAAAGATAGAGTATTCAAATACAACCGGAGATTCCAGCAAGCCGTTATCGAATAGTTTGCAACAATTTTTCCAGACGTGCGTCTTATTTAGTAGTAGCAACTGTTTTTTGATCTATGAACCACTTATTCCAAAAGACACTCTTTGCAACGGCAATGCTGTTGCTCTCTTTTGCCGACTTTACAACCCAGGCACAGACTCATAATTCATCCCAAATCATTAAAGATAGGGTGATTGATGAAAACAACTGCCCTCTGGCTTACGCCAATGTTGTACTCCTGAAAGCGGATTCCACTTATGTAAATGGTACAGTAACAGATACTTCCGGACTCTTTTCTATTGATCTGACAAACGAATCCGACCTGCTTCAGATATCATTTGTCGGATACGACATACAATGCGGAAAGATAGAGGGCATCGATGCCGGGACCATACAGTTACAGCCAGATTCACAGATGCTGTGCGGGGCTTTAGCAAAGAGTGAACTTCCCAAAACAGTGCTTCGCGATGATGCTTTTGTCACCCCTATACGGGGTTGCGTGCTTTCAAAGGCCGGTTCGGCAAACGATGTGCTCAAGAGGCTCCCGGGAGTAATCCGCAGAAACGGCGATTTCGAGGTCTTTGGTAAAGGTACTCCATTAATCTATATTAACGGACGTATGGTGCGTGATAATACCGAACTGGAACATCTCAACTCGGAAGATATACTTGAGGCGGAGGTGATCACTAACCCGGGTGCCCAATATGACGCTACGGCTAAATCGATAATCAGAATAAAAACCATAAAGAAACAGGGTGATGGATTTAGTTTTGACCTCCGTTCAAGTACTTATATCCATCATAGTATAGATCTGGTAGAGCAGATCAATTTCAATTACAGATACAAAAATTTGGACTTATTCGCCTCTCTGGGTTATAGCAAAACCGGGTTTGACCGTATTTCTGATATTACTCAAAGCCTTCAATCAGAGCAATTGCTTGAATTGAAGAAGGATATGAAGTATTCTAGTGAGGTGAAATACATGACTCCCATCTTAGGATTCAACTACCAGTTCAATCCTAACCATTCTGTCGGATTCCGCTACTATCCCTATGCGTTTTTAGGGGGCAGTTCGACGCAGGATCTTCATATAAGAACCTACTTAGATGGGATCCTCAATGACAATGTTCACATACCTGCGGATGGAAAAAGTTTCGCGGGTGTTACTCAGAGGGCCAACGTATACTACAACGGTACCATTGGCAAACTCAATATTGACTTTAATGCTGACATTCAGCGTGGGGGCGCGCTTGATAGTATAGTGTTTAAGGAGCGGAGTGAAATGAAGGAGAGCCGCGAAGTACATACTATCAACGGCTTTGCAAACCGTCTTATGGCCTCTAAGCTCGTGCTCACATACCCGTTGTTCGGGGGGAATCTCTCTGCCGGAAGTGAGTATACCTGGACAGAATATGAGGAAGATTATCGCAACCCTGAAAACTATGTGCCCAACGTAGATAATAAAGTACGTGAGCACAATGCCGCTGCTTTTGCGCAGTACAGCCTTTCGCTTCCCTTTGGTTCCTTTTCTGCCGGCGTGCGCTATGAGCATGTAGATTTCAGTTTCTTTGAGAATGATAAGGAAGATGAAGAGAGGAGCCGTAAGTACAACCATTTTTTCCCCTACGCATCGCTAAGTGCAGTTGCAGGACCTATTCAGTTGCAGTTGAATTACACTAAAAAGGCCCGTCGCCCCCTCTATCACCAATTTACCAGTATATCTACCTATTTAGGCAGGTACGGCATTTCCAGAGGAAATCCTACACTCAAACCGCAAATAAGCCAAGACCTCTCTTTATCTGCGGTTTGGAAATTTATGCAGCTATCAGTCAACTACCAGGTTTTCAAGGATGCCATTATAAATGCAGCTACGGCTCAACCGGATTTGCCTAATATCATTGTGCTTCGTCCTATTAACTACGGTAAAAATTTTCCCATGATTAATGCCGGAGTATCGGCCACTCCAACCATTGGCGTTTGGACGCCCCGTATTTCTCTCGGCGTTAATAAGCAGTGGCTTACCCTCCGCTATATGGGAGAAGATGTTGAACTGACAACACCGGTCTTACTTTTCGCTCTGGGTAGTACTTTTACTTTCCCAAAAGGTTTTATGCTCAATGTGGAATACAATTTACAGGGGAAGGGGCACATTTTAGCGTATGAGATGGTCGAACCATTGCACGAACTTGAGATTTCTCTGAGTAAATCTTTTTTCAATGATGCTCTTACGGTGGAACTAAGGGGTCTCGATATCTTTGCACTCAGACATGAAAAAACCCATCTCTACAGCGGAGTGTATCAGATACTTGAAAGCAAGCGTTTAGATTCCAACGAGCTTGTCATTACCATTCGCTACAACTTCAATAGCGCAAAGAGCAAATACAAAGGCACGGGTGCCGGTGAAAGAGAGAGGAACAGGTTATAAGGCTTGATTTCTCTACTTTTTTCTATCTTTGCCGCTGTTACTAAAACTTTATTAAGATGAAAGCATACGTTTTTCCCGGACAGGGAGCACAATATCCCGGAATGGGAAAGGAACTCTACGGGAGTTCCGACAAGGCAAAAGCTCTTTTCGAGCAGGCAAATGAAATATTGGGATTCAAAATTACCGATATAATGTTTGAGGGTGATGCCGAGGCTCTAAGAGCTACAAAAGTGACCCAGCCCGCAGTGTTCCTCCACTCGGTAGTGGCGGCACTTTGCAGCGACCTGCCGACGCCTGATATGGTTGCCGGACACTCTCTAGGCGAATTTTCAGCACTTGTGGTCTCAGGGGCTCTCAGTTTTGAAGATGGTTTGAGACTGGTTTCTCTCAGAGCAAAGGCTATGCAAAAGGCTTGTGATCTCAATCCCGGTTCTATGGCAGCCATCATCGCTGCAGATCCGGAGCTTTTAGAGCGTATCTGCAGCGAAACTCCAGGCATAGTGGTTCCCGCTAACTATAACAGCGAGCCACAGACGGTGATTTCCGGTGAAACTCCCGCTGTGGAGAGCGCTGTTGTAGCCCTTAAGGAGGCAGGAGTGCGCAAATGTGTGATGCTTCAGGTGGGTGGGGCCTTCCATTCCCCGCTTATGGAGCCTGCCCGTGTAGAGCTGGCAGGAGCTATAGATAAGACACCTTTCTCTACGCCTATTTGCCCGATTTATCAGAATGTGGATGCTCTGCCCAATACAGATCCAGAACGGATCAAATCCAATCTGCTTATGCAACTCACCTCTCCGGTGAGATGGGTGGATATAATGCTGAATATGGTGGCAGACGGTGCGACTCACTTCACCGAAATCGGCCCCGGTAATGTGCTTCAAGGGCTCATAAAAAAAACAGCCCCGGAAGTGGAGCTGTTTTCAATCACCTGATTGGCTGTGAGGCCCTGACAACTATTTGAGGTACTCAAATAGCGCTCTCACATCATCCAAATTCTCAAAGTCCACTTTGTTCTCTTTGAGATAGGTTTCTATTTCATTCTTCTTTGAAGGAAAGCACCTTAGCATGTATTTCTTAGTCGCATAGCTGAATTTGCCGTTGCGCCCAAGATATGGTGTTACTCTGTATGTAAAGGGAGTTTTTACATTTTGGGCAAGCTCATATCTTTGTCCTTCGGTGGAAATAGAGCTGATAGATGTTACGGATGTGGTCTCTGAGGTGGTACCGAATGCACCTTTTTTCTCCGACTCGAGGAATTTGACTCTCTTTACACTTCCCAGTATTACATCGTCTACCATGTCGAGTAATTCTATGAATCCTTGTTTGCTTTGCACAAACGAGTGTCCCTTAACCGATACGCGGTCAATGCTGTTCTGATTTAGAACTTCCTGTATCTCGCCTTCTGGGGAGATAAAGAGGAGTTTTTGTGAGATGGTACTGATATTGAGCGGGCCGTTGGCGGTACGTCCATCTTTGAATATGACTATCCCTGCAGTGAAATCAGGTAGGACATACTTGACGCTGTCAAGCATATACTGGGTCATGTCTTCACCCTTTTTGTGCTGAATTACATTCTGAGCTTGGGTACTAATAGCAAAACAGGCGGTGAGAATAATTATCAATGTGCGTTTCATAATCTTTAAAATTGATATAACAATTTGTTTGAAAAGTAAAAATAGACATTAAATTTTCTTATCCCAAAAATAATCCATATTTTTGAGTTTTGTTACTAATAAAAATAGGTATAATCAAGGTACAGTCCTTATAAAGTTAAGATTAATAACAATAACGGGACAAATCAATAAAAAACATTAAAATCAAATGGCAAAAGAGAAAAAATTCATCACCTGTGACGGCAATTATGCTGCCGCCCATGTTGCTTACCTTTTTAGTGAGCACGCTGCTATTTATCCCATTACTCCCTCTTCGACAATGGCAGAGTACATTGACGAGTGGGCAGCCTTCGGCAAAAAGAATATGTGGGGTGAAACAGTTAAAGTTACTGAAATGCAGAGTGAAGGTGGCGCTGCAGGAGCTGTTCACGGATACCTTCAGGCAGGTAGCCTGACATCAACATTCACAGCTTCCCAGGGCCTTCTCCTGATGATTCCCAATATGTACAAGATCTCAGGCGAACTTCTCCCGGCAGTATTCCATGTATCAGCTCGAGCACTTGCTGCACAGGCCCTATCTATTTTCGGAGATCATTCCGACGTGATGAGCGCCAGACAGACGGGATTTGCACTCATTGCATCTGCCAGTGTGCAGGAAGCAATGGATATGGCAGCGATAGCCCATCTTTCGGCCATCAAGTCAAGCATCCCGTTCTTGCATTTCTTCGACGGTTTCAGGACCTCCCACGAGATCCAGAAAGTAGAGTTGCTGGAAGCTGAAGACCTCAAACCGCTGGTAAGTGATAAATCTCTTGCAAAATTCAGAGAAAGGGCATTGAATCCCAATAAGCCCGTTACCAGAGGCACGGCCCAAAACCCTGACGTTTACTTCCAGGCACGTGAAGCTGCGAATCCCTACTATGATGCAGTTCCCGACATCGTTGCAAGGTATATGGGCGAACTTACCGAACTTACCGGTCGCCATTATCTCCCCTTTGACTATTACGGTGCACCAGATGCAGAGAATGTGATTATAGCGATGGGTTCCGTATGTGAAACCATAAAGGAGACTATCGATTATCTTGCCGAAACCAAAGGCGAGAAACTCGGTCTGATTACAGTACGCCTTTACAGACCTTTTTCAGCTAAATATTTCCTTAGAGTTCTTCCCAAGAGCGTTAAGAGGATTGCGGTACTGGATCGTACAAAAGAGCCCGGTTCACTCGGTGAGCCCCTTTACATGGATGTAAAAGCCATTGTTGCAGATCTAGGCGAAAATGCTCCCCTGGTGGTAGGTGGCCGCTACGGTCTCTCTTCAAAGGATACCAGCCCCGCACAGATTATCGCAGTATTTGACAATCTCAAGCTCAGGGAGCCCAAGAATGGCTTCACCATCGGTATCGTGGATGACGTGACCTTCAAGTCACTTCCTCTTAAAGAGGAGGTCTCCCTTGCAAAGAAGGGAACATATGAGTGTAAATTCTACGGTTTGGGTTCTGACGGTACTGTCGGTGCCAACAAGAATACCATTAAGATTATCGGTGACAACACCTCTAAATATTGTCAGGGTTATTTTGACTATGACTCCAAGAAGTCAGGCGGATACACCTGCTCTCACTTGAGATTTGGCGATAGCCCCATTCGTGCACCCTACCTTGTATCAACTCCCGATTTCGTGGCTTGCCACGTGCCATCATATCTCTACAAATATGATGTGCTCAAAGGCATCAAAAAGGGTGGTATCCTTCTGCTCAATAGCCTTTGGGATACTGAGGAGACTTTCAACAGGATTCCCGACTTTGTAAAGAAAGAGATTGTGGCCAAAAAGCTCCGTCTCTTCCTGATCAACGCTACAAAGATTGCTGCCGAAATCGGTCTCGGAGGAAGGACCAACACTATCCTACAGTCCGCTTTCTTTAAGATTACCGGCATCATTCCCTACGAGGAGGCAGTTGACCATATGAAGAGGGCAATCGACGAGTCCTACGGCACTAAGGGTGAGAACGTCGTTAAGATGAACTACGCTGCGGTTGACCGCGGTAGTGAATATGTTGAAGTTGAGATACCCAAAGAGTGGAACAACGCTACCGGCCGTTTCGTACATGCCAATTACAACCGTCTTGCTCCCGAATGGATCCGCAATGTGGCCGACATCGTTAATTCTCAGGATGGAAATTCTCTTCCTGTGAGCACATTTGCCGGAGATATGGTAGATGGTACAATCCCCAGCGGTACAGCAGCCTTCGAAAAGCGCGGTATAGCCGTGTTTGTTCCCGAGTGGCAACCTGATAAATGTATTCAGTGTAACCAATGTGCTTATGTTTGCCCCCACGCAGCCATTCGTCCTTTCCTTATGACTGAAGAAGAGGCCAAGGCCGCTCCCGCAGAGATAAAGAAAGTGCAGGGCAATGCAGCTTTCAAGGAGTATAAATTCACAATGCAGCTTTCCCCTGCGGACTGTACAGGTTGTGGTAATTGCGCCGATGTTTGTCCCGCCAAGGAAAAAGCTCTCGTGATGAAGCCTTATGAGACTCAAGAGGCCGAGCAGCCTAACTTCGATTATCTCCACCACAATGTAGGTTATAAGGATAATGTAGCTCCCAAGGAGCAGAATGTAAAGAATTCGCAGTTTGCCCAGCCTCTCTTCGAGTTCTCAGGAGCTTGTGCAGGTTGTGGTGAGACTCCCTATATCAAAGTTATTACCCAGCTCTTCGGTGACCGAATGATGGTTGCAAATGCTACCGGTTGTTCATCAATTTACGGAGCTTCCTTCCCTTCATCACCATACACCACCAATCACCATGGACACGGTCCCGCATGGGCAAACTCCCTATTTGAGGACAACGCTGAATTCGGTCTTGGTATGAGGTTGGGTAGCGAAAGGGTTCGCGACACTGTAGCTAAACTTATGACAGAAGGTCTGGAGTGCAATAGCTGCAACTCAGAGATGAAAGCTTTATTCGATAAGTGGATTGCTAATCGTGGCGATGCTAAAGTTACCCGTGAGGTACATGACGCTTTGGTGCCGATGATGAAAGAGTGCAATTGCGACATTTGTAAGCAGCTCCTTGAGCTTCAGAACTTCATCCCCGCCCGCTCACAGTGGATCTTTGGTGGTGACGGTTGGGCCTATGACATCGGTTACGGTGGACTTGACCACGTGCTGGCCTCAGGTGAGAATGTAAATGTTCTTGTACTCGATACTGAACTCTATTCAAATACCGGCGGACAGTCATCCAAGGCAACCCCTGCAGGTGCGGTTGCTAAATTCGCTACTTCCGGCAAGAGGGTTCGCAAGAAAGACCTCGGAATGATGGCTATCAGCTATGGTTATGTATATGTAGCACAAGTGGCAATGGGAGCCAGCCAGGTGCAGTTCCTCAATGCCATAAAGGAAGCTGAAGCTTATGATGGTCCCTCACTGATCATTGCCTATTCACCTTGTATCAACCACGGTCTCAAGGCCGGTATGGGCTTGAGCCAGAGAGAGGAGAAGAGGGCAGTTGAGTGTGGTTACTGGCATCTGTATCGTTACAATCCTACTCTTGAAGCAGAAGGAAAGAATCCCTTCTCGCTGGATAGTAAAGAGCCGGATTGGAGCAAATTCCAGGATTTCCTCAAAGGTGAAGTACGCTTCTCGTCACTCCTAAATACATTCCCTGAGAGTGCAGCAGAACTCTTCTCCAAGACTGAGGAGTTTGCAAAGTGGCGTTACAACACTTACAAGAGGCTCGCAGGCAATGAGTAATTCTCATTTGTAGATTAGGATGCTCCCGTAGTTTAATGGATAGAATGGAAGATTCCGGTTCTTCCGGTTGGGGTTCGATTCCCCACGGGGGTACCATCCTGCAAAATAAAAAATCAGCTCGAGAGGGCTGATTTTTTTGCAAAAAAATATGATTAATGATTGCAAATTTGATGGATTTTCTTAAATTTGAAAAATAAACATCGGAATCATCTTTGCTGACATTCAAATATTGATGCAACAATCTGTCAAGCACCACTAGTTATGAAAAAAAATAGAATTTTTCCGGTACTACTTTTAGTAGCTGTGTTTTTAACATCCTGTGATTGGATGTGGTGGATAAACCCGGGTCCGCCTGAACCTGAAAATCTGTTTCTCACCGGAGAGTGTCTGGGGAGTACTGAACTGATATACGTTCCATATTATGCTTCCAGGGATGATGATTATTTAGAAAAATGGAAATGTTTCCCTTTTGTGTTCCATTTGGATACCGCAAACGTTCAGAGGTATAAAGATCGTCCTCTCTTTAAATCCGATCCGGCCTTCCATATCCCATCTGATGAGCTGTTTAAGTCATTCGGTAAAAAGTCATTTGTAAAGTCGGACTTCTTTGATTCATTTGACAAAATAAGAGAAGGCAGAAGTTATTTTGAAATCACGACACTCTTATATAATGGCGGTCTCTCTTTGACTGCAGATGTGGATTTTGCCGGACACCCGGCAGGTGAAGAACTTGCCCCTTTTATTGTAAGTCATCCCAGTGTCAATCATCCTTCTTCCTGGACAGGTGTTTGTCGGACAATCGAGCCTCTTCTTTCAGCTCCGGGCAATACGAAAGAGAAATTGAGTCCAATTCTTGACATTCCTTTGGATTATGAATGCCTTTTGGAATCCCGAATTGACATTGGTCTTCCTGTAGGTGATTACATCCGAGTAGTTGAAAGGGTTACATTCACGCTGAAGATCCCCGTCAGGGTTGTATATTATTTACAATGGCTTGAGGATAAACACAGCAACCCTAACGCCCCGGTTCCCTACAAAGATGAAGTACTAACCTGTAAATTTTATACAGACATTGGCTTTAGATAAGAGCGAAGCGACCCACCCAACAAAAAAAGCGACTCAAAAGTCATCAGTTATTGGAGCGAAGCGACTATGCAGCGCTTCTGCGATGCTTTGGTTCCCCAAGGGAACCATTAAAAGGAGGGGTAGATAGGGAGCGAAGCGACCCACCCAACAAAAAAAGCGACTCAAAAGTCGCTTTTTTGTTGGGTGGAAGATGGGATTCGAACCCACGACCCTCGGAACCACAATCCGATGCTCTAACCAGCTGAGCTACTACCACCATATACCCTTTGTTCGGAAGGGACTGCAAATATAGACATTCTTTCGGATTATTCAACAAATAATGGAAAAAAGGCTTCGTCAATTGGCTTGCGCACCTTCAAACCGGACGGAAGCACTATTGCCGTTAGTGTCGGTCACCACCAGACGGTGTCGTCCGGGTTCAGGGATGATCAGCATCTTGTGTTCGTTGCTCGATGTGGAGCCGATATAGCGATCGTCAATGTGCCAGTATAGGGTAGCAGATGGACTGGCATGCGCCGCGGAGAAAACCACTCCCTGACTCTTTCCGTCAAGAGAGAGAGGCGCTGCCAAAGTCATGCCCTCCTGGGGATAGATAATCTCCACAATCTTGCTCCGCGATGAACCTCCGCCGGATGCGAAATCGGGATGGAGAGGCGGCAGTCTTTTGTAGTCCGGATGTGTGGCCATATAGTACCATTCCTGCGAAGGAGGCAGTACAAACCAAGATCGGGTAACCATTTTAGCGGTGCTGTAACAATCGCTGTTGACAATATATTTCTGGTCCTCACTCAGGTGGAGCAGACGGTGATAGGGGCAGATATCAGGTTTATGCTCATGTGGGGGTACCAAAAGCGTATCAGGAGTGAGCCCGGTGCCAATACAACAGATGTCGGATACCGGATGTCCGCTTAGAGGACAAACAGCAACCTCCTCGAGGTCGAGTATCGGCATTTCAAACCATCCTGTTGGAGGCAGAATGGAGAGTATTTCAAACATCACCGGTGCAGCATAGCCGATACCGGTAAGATTGGGACGTCCCTCACCATTACAGTTTCCCACCCAGACTCCTACAACATACTCGGGGGTAACACCAATACTCCAGGCATCTCTATTACCGTAACTGGTGCCTGTCTTCCAGGCCACTTTTCGTGAGGAACTGAAACTTTGCCAGCTCCCTTCCTCCTCGGGTCTGCTGACTCCGGTGAGGGCGTCGAAAGTGCACCAAATGGCTCCCGGAGAGAGAGGGGAGAGGCCCTCTTCAGAATCTGCAAGTGTAGCGGCCATATCGCGGTAAGAGCGCACCAGATCGATTAGCTTTATCTCTGCTCCTCCGAGAATTAGCGACAGACCGTAGTCTTCGGCACTGCGGTTGATCGTAGCAAATCCCATTTCTTTTAGGAGCAATAGGAACTTTTCTACACCATACTCCTGTAACAGCCTTACTGAGGGTACGTTGAGCGAGCGCCTGATGATGCTGTTGGCAGGTACCGCTCCGTCAAAAGTGTGATTATAGTTGCTCGGGGTGAAATCTTTGTAGTGGGAGGGAATGTCCGGTACCAGCATAGTAGGGAGTATCTCCCCTTCATCAAGCATTGCAGCGTAAAGGAATGGTTTTAGAGTGCTGCCGCTGCTGCGAGCTGCTTGTATCACATCCACAGCTCTTCCATGACTTGCATCGCTTCTTTCGGGGTTGAGGTTGCCGCAATAAGTGACAATATGTCCTGTAGCTACATCCATTACCAGAGCTGCGATATTATAGACCTGATTGCTCTCGAAGAGTTCGATGTGGCGTCGAAGTATCTCCTCTGTGCGCTCCTGGAGCCCTTTGTCAATATAGCTGGCATATCGGCGGTCTCCTCCCTCTTTGCGAAGAGTTTCCAGGTAGTGGTACGCAATGTCGGGCATTGGGTAGGGTTTGTCGGGTAGAGGTTCCTCTTTGGAGAGCATGCATTCGGTGGCATCTATTATGCCTTTTTCAGCCATTTTGTCCAGCAGCCGGTTTCTCTTTTCGAGGAGGATGTCGCGGTTTTTCCCCGGGTGAATTAGTGCGGGAGAGTTGGGGAGTACTGCAAGCATGGCACTTTCCGCCCAGGAGAGTTCCCCGGCGGGTCGACCGAAATAGCGCCAGGAGGCTGCTTCAAGTCCTACCACATTGCCTCCGAAAGGGGCATTGGAGGCATACATCGCCAGGATTCTCGTTTTGGAATAGCGCAATTCGAGTCTCACCGCCAGAAGCATTTCGATAATTTTTTCCCCAACTGTGCGGGGGCGATTTTCCCTGCTCAAGCGTATGGTTTGCATCGTTATGGTGCTGGCACCACTGCGGATATCGCGTTTGCGTATGTTTAGCACAATGGCCCGTCCGATGGCGAGAGGGTCCACCCCTAGGTGGTATCTGAACCGTTTATCTTCGTATGTAATGATGGCGCGGGCAAATTTGTCGGGTACTGTGTCAATCTGTGGAAATCGCCACTGCCCATCAGAGGCAATTCTGGCTCCCAGCAATCTTCCGTCTGAGCTTTCGAGTAATGCACTGACCGGTTTATGAAAAATCCGGCGGGGAAAGTAGATTACAATAAGCGCCGCAATAAGTGCGGCGCAGCTGAGTGCTATAATTATTTTTTTCTTTTTGCCTTTTTGCATAAGAATGCAGACGAATTTTCAGTACATTTGCAAATATAACAATTAACCCAATTAACAGAAAAAATATGAAACGACTGACTGCTTTTATCTCATTTGCGGCAATCCTCCTATTCTCTGCAGTGTCCTGTGATCAGAGTAAGGGCGGTTACGCATTATCCGTCTCTTCAGAAATAAGGACTACAGATCCCGTTGTCATCACGGTACCTGATGCTTATGTTATCAATGTAGGTGACAATACGCCTGATGAATTGAAAAAATTGGTTCAGATAACGCCCAAAATGGAGTTTAGCGTATCGCTGATTGACGAACGCACAGCAGCTGTGTTTTTTGCAGAGCCGCTGGAGTTCAATTCCGAGTACAAAATTCAGATTGACGCCGGCAAGCTGGTGGGGAAAAAATCCCGCAAGATCAGTTATGATTTCAAAACATTGGCTCCTGAAATCCACTATGAGGTGGGCGGAATTACTATTTATCCCGATGAGGAGGACAAATATCATCTTGATATTGTCATAACCACTTCAGATCCGGTTGGCAATGATTATATAGAGAAAGGTATCATCCTGAGTAAAGATTTTCCGGTTTCCTGGCAGCATGCGGAGGATGGTCTTGTTCACAGGCTCTCCATCAACGATATCATTCCTGAGAAAAAGCAGTCCGTATTTACGGTAAGCCGAAAATATGAGTTGTTCAACGATATGGGTTCCTGGTCATTCAACATTCCAGCCGAGGGAGTATTTGTGATAATCAGTGCCGAACCCTTCCTCGACCCTTATCGTTATGAGATAGTATTCTCCTCGGCTCTCGACAAAAAACAGGTTATGGCCAATCTGGTCAAACTCCCCAATGCAGGAAAGCTCAGATTCCTTGTCGATAGGAATAAACTTACCATATATCCTACTGTTGAGGATGTACAGAAACAGACAGTTAATATCAGTAAACTTATAAAAAACGCCAAAGGCGAACAGCTCGGTTTCGATTGGGAACAGACCTTTGATGTTCCCCAGAAGAAACCTTTTGTAAAATTCTCAACCAAGGGTGTAGTGCTGCCTTCATCCAACGGCAACAAACTCTTTTTCCAGTCACAAAACTATGCCAAAGTGCAGGTGAGAGTACACCGCATTTTCGAGAATAACATGCTCCAGTATCTCCAGTCCGAAAGACTTGATGAAAAGAGCAATTATATACTAGGTCGCGTAGCCAAGGTTGTGATTGACACGGTTTTGGTTTTGGCTGACCCTTCATCTGCCAAACTCAAGGGAGTGGCAAGTTACGGACTTAATATTACCGACCTTATCAATGTCCAAAAAGGTGCACTTTACCGTATCGGCATTAAGGGCGTTGACCCTCTTGTGGAGCAGGACTCGGATTATTACGAGAGCGATTATTATTTCGGTTCTTACAGTGATTATGATGAGAGGCATGTCAATATTCTCGCTTCCGACCTTGCCGTGATTGCAAAAGGGTCAGGGAAAGGTACATATACCTTCTTCGTAACAAATATCATCGACGCATCTCCCGTATCAGGGGCTAAAGTCCGAGTATTTGATTATGTTAATCAAGTAATTGGCGAGGGCTCCACAGGTAGTGACGGTAAAGTTGAAATTAAACTTTCTGATGAACCCCATACGGCTGTAGTTACTAGTGGCAATGACAAGAATTATCTCAAACTTACATATGGAGCATCACTTTCGGTAAGTAATTTTGATGTCGGGGGCACTTCCGTTTCAGGAGGCCAGAAAGGCTTTATTTTTGGAGAGAGAGGTGTTTGGCGACCCGGCGATGACATCTATATCACATTTGTTTCTATGCTGGACGAAGGAGTACTTCCTTCAGACCACCCGGTTACGGCCGTTTTAAGAAACCCTCAGGGGCAGATTATCCGTTCAATTGTCAACAACAATGGCTTTAACGGAATGTATTCATTCAGATTTCAGACTGCGGACAGCGATCCTACTGGCCATTGGCAGGTAGATGTGACCGCAGGTGGTCAGACCTATTCAAAGAGTGTCAGGATCGAGACAGTCAAGCCCAACAAACTTCTCATTGACCTTCAGCTTGATGAAAAAGATATCGTTCCCATTGACGAAGTTAGAGGTGATCTCTCCGTCAAATGGCTTGTCGGCTCTGCGGCTGCAGATCTCGAGGCCAGAATTGAGGTAGAGTGTTTCCGTGGAGTTACGGAATTTGCGAAATATAAAAATTTCGTATTTGAAGATCGTTCCAGAAGTTTTAATAAGGCCACATATAATCTCACTCCCGGCAGGACCGATCAGGATGGACGCCTATCTTTCAATTATCGTTTGACCGGAATCGGTGAGCAGCCAGGTATGTTAAGGGCCGTCTTCACTACCAGGGTGTTTGAAAAGAGCGGCGATTTCAGCATTGACTCCTATACTACTACTATTTCACCCTATAAGACATACCTAGGTATAAATGTTCCCGAAATGGAAGATTATTGGGGTGATCTGTATCTTGACAAGAGCAAGACACATACCATCAAACTTGCTGCAGTCGATTACAGAGGCAATCCTGTGAGAGGTCGTGTTGATGCAGAGGTTGAGGTCTATAAGATGGGCTGGAGTTGGTGGTGGGGTTCTTCCGGCAGTGAGTTGGCCTCATATTCCAAGGATTCCTATAACAAGCCGTATCGCACTTTCAAGGTTTCCATTGTAAATGGTGAGAGTTCGTTCCAGTTGTCATTTACAGAAGAGTCAGGATACTATTTCATTAGAGTGAAAGATCCTCAGGGCGGACACGCTACCTCATATGTTACACAAGTTTACACAGGTGATGACAAGCGTGCCGATGCCGGCAGTGAATCGGCTACTCGTCTCGCTACATCCCTGGATAAGGATAAATATAGTGTGGGCGAGGAGGCACAACTCACCATTCCTTCTGCACCCGGCGCGAGGGTACTTGTTTCCCTTGAAAAGGGAGAAAACGTACTCAAGACCTTCTGGCAGACATGTACGGATACCAAGACTACCATCCGTATCCCTATTGAGAGGGGAATGACTCCAAATGTCTATGCTTCGGTTACCCTGATTCAGCCTCACAACACCACAGTCAATGATGCTCCCATCCGTTTGTTCGGAATCCAGAGGATAGTGGTGGAGGATGATGCCACTCATCTTAATCCCCGTATCGGCATAGCTGACGAGATTCGTCCTGAAAGCAAAGTTACACTGACTGTAAGTGAGCGTGATGGTCGCCCAATGAGCTATGTTGTAGCTTTAGTGGACGAGGGATTGCTCAGTCTTACCAGATTCAAGACCCCCAATCCATGGAGTGCTTTCTATGCTACTGAGGCTCTTGGTGTTCGTAGCTGGGACCTTTACGATCTTGTAATCGGTGCCTATGGTGCGAGAATGGAGCAGATGTTTGCCATCGGAGGTGATGGGGAAGTTGAGGAGATTGCAGCAGCCAACAAAGCTGAAAGGTTCAAACCCGTATCAATTTTCCTTGGGCCCTTTACCATCAAATCCAGAAGCAAACAGAGTCACGAAATAACTCTTCCTGCATACATAGGCAACCTCCGCGTGATGGTGGTGGCGACTGACGGAAAAGCACAAGGCTCTGCAGAGCAAAACGTTGCCGTTACCAAACCTTTGATGGTACAGAGTACTCTCCCCAGGGTCATTGGTACCGATGAAGAGGTAGAGATTCCTATTACAGTATTTGCGATGAAGAACAATCTGGGCAAAGTAACCGTTTCGCTCTCGACCAATGATTTGCTAGATGTATCCGGATCTTCATCTCAGACACTCAACTTCACGGCTGCGGGTGAGCAGATGGCGTTCTTTAAAGTGAAGGCCTCATCTGCCGAGGGAATAGCCAAAATCACTGCAAAGGCCAAATGCTCCACAGATAATGCAGAGGAGAAGATAGAAATAGATGTAAGGGATCCCAATCCTCTCACCACCAATGCCAAGACCATACTGCTGGCAGGTGGTAAGAGCCAAAAAGTGACCTTTGATCTTGCAGGCAAACAGGGTACGAATACCGCTTTCGTAGAGGCAAGTTCCATTCCACCTGTAGATCTGAGCTATCGCCTTGAGTATCTGGTGAGATATCCTCACGGCTGCATTGAGCAGATAGTCTCCTCTGCTTTCCCTCAACTCTATCTTGGAGCAGTCCAGACACTGAGCGATGAGCAGAAAAGCGAATGTGAGAACAATATAAAGGTGACTATCACCAAACTTCCCTCTTATGCTCTCAACAATGGAGGAATGACCTACTGGCCAAATACCTCTTCGTATGCATCCGCAAACACATGGGGTACCATCTATGCGCTTCACTTCCTGGTGGAAGCTGAGGCTAAGGGATATGCAGTACCTGCCTGGCTCAAGCGCAGTATGACTTCATTTGTCAAAGATGTGGCCTCTTCAACATCTCAGGGATATCCTTACAGAACATACGCTGCCTACGTTCTTACGCTCTCAGGTGCCGCACCTCGAGGTGATATGAACCGTATGCGTAACGAAGTGGATAATATGAACACGGAGTCCGGCTGGTTCCTCGCACTGGCCTATGCTGCCGACAAGAAGAGTGATGTAGCAAAGAATCTAATATCTAAAATATCTAACCGTCCGGCAGGTAAAATCGACAGATTCTCCTATTCATTCGAAAGTGAAGATAGATTCCAGGCCGTTTCAGCCATTGCATATCGTCTTACAAACAACAAACAGGAGGCATTCAAGTCCATAGAAACTCTCTCCAAATCACTGAACGACCGCAATCATTTTATGAGCACACAAAGTACGGCCTGGGCTCTGAATGCTGTGGCTGCCTATGCTGCACAATATTCTGAGAATGGAGTAAATGTTATCGTAAAGGCAGGAAGGGAGAGTATCACTCTTAAAGATGACAAATGTATAGCGCGCCGTACATTGGATGTAGCAAAAGGTGAAAGGATTGATTTTGAGTTCACCAACAAGACAGATGCTCCTACTTATATAGTGATGAGTTCCACCGGAGTTCCGGCAAAGGGTCAGGAAACCGACTTTTCCAACGGACTCCGCCTCTCGGTAAGTTATGCGCTGCCCAATGGTAATCCTGTAGATCCATTCTCTCTGGCGCAAGGCACTGACTTTGTAATCAAGGCACGTGTTACCAACATTAGTGCAACCGAGGATTACACCAATCTCATACTTTCGCAGATATTCCCTTCCGGATGGGAAATTGCCAATGACCGTACAACTGATTTCTATCAGGACTTCCGTGATGACAGGGTTTATTCCTACTTTAACCTTGATAAATCGGCATCAAAGGAGATAACCATCAGGGCAACGGCCACCTACAAGGGTAAATTCTATCTTCCTTCAACCATCTGCAAGGCGATGTACGATGAGACAGTAAATGCATCAGTCAAGGGCGGCTGGTGTGAAGTTAAATGATAAAAGAAACATCATACAGGTAAATGAAGTCATTCAAAAGTTTTTTCAATCCCGGCTATGGTTATTTAAGGGCTTTGGTTGGGATCGTAGCGGGCCTTGTGCTGCTTATCTGGCCCGATACGATGAAGGATGTCATAGTGCGTATCATCGGTGGACTTTTTCTGGTGATCGGCTGTGTTTCCCTTGTCATCTATTTCATCAGCAGTAGAAAGGCTGCTCAGTCACAAGGTACCACTGACAAGGTTAAAGACAGTTTCTCCGCAGTGAATGCTGTGCTGAGCATAATTTTCGGTACGGTGCTGATTATTATTCCCGATGTGTTCGTGGGATTTTTACTGGTGCTGCTGGGAGTTATTCTTGTGATCTTTGGTGTCGGTGAGATAGTTACATTCATCTCGGCGCACAAGCATACTCCGATCCCGTGGTATATGTATGTGCTGCCCTGCATAGTGGCTCTTTGTGGCATATTCTTAGTTTTCAATCCTCACGAGTCACAGATTCTGATGTTTCGTCTTCTGGGTGCGGGTTTTCTGGGTTATGGTTTATTTGAACTTTACGCGACAATCAAGATTCGCAAAGCGATAAAAGAAAAATTCTCGGAGAGTTATGCTGATCCTTCCAAAGAGCTTGTAGAGGATGTTGATTATGAAGAAATAAAAGATTAATCTTTTTTGAGCATTTTTTTGCCCAATTAAAAAAATGTCTCTATATTTGCAGCCCGTTTCTAAAAAGAGACGTCAGTTCATTGACAAAATTGGAAGACAAAAAGTACAAGCAAGTACCGAATTTTGTAACAAAATTCGAGCGAAACGTTAATTTTTTTGAAACATACTTCAATAGATGAGTATCAGGTTCAGACCGGAAAAATAATTTTT
>JAKQLB010000225.1 GCA_029567375.1 Bacteroidota bacterium
GTCATTCAGAATCAACTCAAGAAAATAGGAGTCAATGGAGAATTGGAAGTCGTTGAATGGGGCATCTATATTGACCGATGGAATAAAAAAGATTTCGACCATAGAGTCGAAATCTTTTTTATTCCATCGGTCAATATAGATGCCCCATTCAACGACTTCCAATTCTCCATTGACTCCTATTTTCTTGAGTTGATTCTGAATGACCTGCGCGACCGAGAGACCGCCTTCAAAGGAATTCGAGCATACGATTTTCAAGGATAATCCATTTGGGAAACCAGCTTGGGATAGCAATGACTTTGCCTTTGCAAGATCGGGAGTATAGAAAGGTAATCTGTTCAATGGTAGTGCCCATTGTGTCGCTCCAGCCGGTATCGGCCCACTGGGTTGCGCCATTCCAAACTCGGCAGCAGCTATGATTTCATTCCTGTCAATTGCAAGAGAAATGGCCTGTCTCACTCGCTCATCGTCGAATGGCTTTCGCGTCACATTGAAACCGAAAGTTCTCAGATTGATGCCTGGTTTTTGCATGACTATAAGGTTCGGATCTCTCTTGGCAAGCAATACGGTGCTACCATCGTTAATTTGGGCAATATCGAGAGTACCGGATTTGACTCCCGCAAATAGGGAAGCTTGTTCCGGAATAACCCTGAAGATGACTTTGTCAAGATACGGCAAGCCTTTATCGAAATAATTGGAATTCTTGACCAATGTCATCGAATTGTCAGGAATCCACTCTTTCAAGATAAAAGGACCAGTTCCTACTTCCACTTTTTGGAGATTTCCATATTGCTCAACTGCGGCTTTTGAGACAATAGCACAGTTGTTAGAGCTAAGCCCCTCCAGAAATGAGGCAAGTGGTGCTGAAAGAGTTATTTTCACTTGATAGGGGCTAATCGCTTCCATGGACTTAATGGAGGTAATATATGATCTTCCCGGTGCAGCGGTTTTGGGATCCAGAATTCTATTCAGCGAAAAAATCACATCATCCGCAGTCAACTCTATTCCATTATGAAATTTCACACCCTTTCTAAGATTGAAAATATAGGTAGTATTATTTGGAATCTCCCAGGATTCGGCTAGATCAGGAACAATCTTCAGATCTTCATCGTGCCTTACAAGCTTATTGTAAAGCAAATCAATCCTACGATGGGATGAGAAGGCCGTGACTATATGCGGGTCAAGACCAATCGCTTCTTGATCAACACCTATGGTTAAAGTCTTTTCTTGAGCTACCAAAGGCATCACAAGTCCAATTAAAAGCAATAATAGTGTGACTCGCAAAACATGTTTCATAAGCGCCTCCTTTTTCAAAAAATCCATGCCTAAAATATAATTTCATTATAAGGCCATTTTTTCCTATGTCAATCGAAAATTTAACTGCACCAATGAAAATAATTTTTATTTTTTCTAAAGCGTGATGCTCCCCAGAACAACATGCTTCCTCGCGCCTGTAACAATAGGAAGATTCCCCGGATGTTCCATAAGAGATTCATGCCCCATAACCGCAAACGCAAGCGGTTCTCTGACAAATGCTGGATATCCAAAATCCATCGTTGTTAGCAGCGAAATATCTGTGGGAAGCCGCTTTCGGAGCATTTCGAGGAGCGTGCTATTGAGGGCGCCGCCACCACTTACCACTACATCGTCGATTTTGATGCCAGGAATTATAAAATCGCGATATGCGCGTGTTATGGACTCTGCAGTAAAGGCCGTAGCTGTGGTGATCATATCTTCATAGGAAAGGTGCTCCTTGGCCGCAAAACTTTCCAGTCTATCGACATAGGTCGAGCCATAGATCTCTCTGCCCGTGCTCTTGGGCGGAGGCAATGCAAAAAAAGGATCATCTAGCATGTAGGCAAGTAGCCCAAGCGAAACTTGTCCTGAACGCGCGATCGTACCATCGTCATCATACTCCTGTGTGCCATGAGTAAATCGCCTTACGAGCTCGTCGATGATCATGTTCCCCGGACCAGTATCGAACGCGAATACGCCATCTTCTTTGGGACCCGCAGGAATCGCTGTAGCATTGCCAATGCCACCAATATTCTGGACTACACGCCCTCTCGTGGGATGTCCAAATAGAAGGGCATCGACGATTGGCGTTAATGGCGCCCCCTCCCCTCCTACCGCCATATCCGCGGAGCGAAAATCGTAGATAACCGGGATGCCAAGACGCTCTTTGATTACCGCAGCACAGCCTATCTGCAAGGTGCCATGGGTAGAGAGCTCACTCTTGGGGCCAGGCAGCTTGCGCAGCGTCGGTGCGTGCCAGATTGTCTGCCCATGGATACACACTGCGTCGATCGCATCAGCCTTTAGACCAGAGGCATCGATGAGCTTCTGGATAGCCTCTGCATACCATTCCCCGAGCAAAAAATGAGCATAGACAAGATCATCTATTCTGCAGCTTTGAACATCACATAAAGGCAAGAGAATATTCTTTACTTCCTGGGAATATGGCAGGGTCGCATGATCGAGATATTTCACTTTCGCGATGCTTCCGTCGCATTCAGTCGAAATATTCACTGCAACCGCATCGATCCCATCAAAAGAAGTACCTGACATGACACCAATCAGCAAATGATTCTTGCGTAAACTATAATCCTTCAAGCGTCCTAGAAGCGAGCACGAATTTTTGCTTTGCATAGTGTATTCCTTTACCAATTCTTGATTCTATATTTCCGCTGTCAAATCATAGTGTTCTTTATACTCCAAGACAATTACGGCTTCTTACTGCTGATTTATCGTAAGGCTTGCAAGCAGTGCCGGCGAGATACGCCTTTCCACATCACCCAATCTTCGCTATCTCGAACACATTCAAGACGACAGCGCCGTGGTCGCATTCTACCCTGCCTTTTATGAGAAGGGGACGCTCTTCATAGAGTAAATGATGATATCGCTGAAAGCTTGTGGGAAAGAGTACTGTCTCATATAGGGCTGTTTCATCCTCGAAG
>JAKQLB010000236.1 GCA_029567375.1 Bacteroidota bacterium
CTTTAATGAAGCAATCCAAAGGCACTATGAAGCATTTTGCCCATAGAGGCTAATATTTTGGAAAGAGCGAGGACAGCACGTGAAGGAGTTGAAATACTCACAAAGCTCACTGAAAAATATGGTCAAGCCTGGAATTCCATCATGTTTGAAATTGGGGATCCCCAAGAGCTTTGGATCGTCGAGATCGCAAACAAACAATGGGTCGCGCGGCGGTATACAAACTGCTACACGGTAAGGACAAATCAATTCCAGATCACCGATGATTATGAAATTTGCTCCGATGACCTTATCACCTATGCACAGGCACAAGGGTGGTTGAGTAGGAATGTCCCGAACACCCAAAAGATAAATTTTAGAGCAGTCTATGGCACAATCGAGCTTTATCCTTCGGATAATGAAAATTTTGCTTCACGGCCCGCTGTGGAGACTCTCTATAATACGCAAGTACGGTAGATACTGTAGAGGTATCGATATTCCCACGGTCAATCTGCCATCATGCCTTTGAAGGTAGTACCGCTGCTACCACAATTTTGGTCGCCCGACCTGATGTTCGGAATGAGCTTGGTTTGATGCTCCATGCGTATTGTCAGCCATGTGATAGCCTCTTTGTGCCTTTCTATGTAGGGGCGTCCGCAGAGGATTCACGATATGCTACCCCTGAGGTAGGTTCAAAGTTCCTTCAAATCTCCAAAATATCATTTGGATGCTATAAAACATATCACGACGGTATAAGGGAAATATTCGACCCTTATGAAGCAACTCTTTTTGAAGCAATGCCTAAAATGGAGAAGCAGTACATGAATCTTAAAGCATCGGGAAAATCGATGGATGCTCAAATGCTACTCGACGTTTTCTCGATGCAACATTGGCAAGAGGCAATTGAACTCACAGAGAGCACATTACAATCGATGACAAAACTCACCGTAGAATCTTCAGCCTGGAGCAGATAAGCAGATAGGCAAAGAAGGGCTGCCATGAAACGAATTTCTATAAAGCGGCAGCCCTTCATTAATAAGTATCATCATAGTCATGACGGCGCGGAAATCCTGCAGGGCAAACGCCCACAGGTATCATTTTATTTCTCTAAGGAAGACACTCAATTCTCCCATAAAACATCCATGGCCTCTAGTTCCTTTGCCACCGAAGGCTCGAAGTAGCTAAGCGGGCTTGGCATGTCTGGTGTCTCGCCATCATATTGTTCGTCATGAATGCTGAAATGAACATGGCTACCGTCCTCATAGTAAGGAATAATGCCAATCCGATCTCCAGCCCTCACGGCTTGTCCCTTTTTTACAAGAATATTGGCTTTCACCTCTTCTGGAGTAATTGGATTCCCTGTTATCTCATCGACTCCGACTTCGAAATGATAATCAACCTTGACATCTTTTGAAATTGCAATTTCGATACGATAATTCCTAGCGCCATTATCGCTATCTAAGCCCAAATGTGTA
>JAKQLB010000239.1 GCA_029567375.1 Bacteroidota bacterium
AAGAGCATACCCAGCAGCGGAAGGCCTGAAGGCACAATAAATGCCATCAGTAGAAAACCGATGATAGGGAAAAGAATCTTCTCAGTTTGTGATACCGGTCTAGGGGGTCTCATACGGATGAGACGCTCCTTTTTGGTGGTGAGGAGTCTCATGATGGGTGGCTGGATAACAGGCACCAGTGCCATATAGGAGTATGCAGAAACAGCAATTGCTCCCAAAAGGTCCGGAGCTAGTCTTGATGTCAGGAAGATAGCTGTAGGACCGTCAGCACCACCGATGATACCGATGGAGCCTGCTTGAAGAGGGTCAAATCCGACTGCAAGCGCGATAGCGTAGGCTCCGAAGATACCAAATTGTGCCGCTCCACCGACTAAAATCAATTTAGGGTTGGAAATCAATGCGGAGAAGTCGGTTATTGCCCCGATACCAAGGAAAATAAGAGGTGGGTAGAAGCCCTGTTTAACTCCCTGATAGAGTATATTTAAAACTGATCCCTCCTCATATATTCCGACCTCCATACCGGCAAACAGAGGAATGTTTCCAATGAGTATTCCGAACCCTATAGGGACGAGCAGCATCGGCTCCCACTCTTTCTTGATTGCAAGATAGATAAAGATACAGCCGATGACAATCATTGCCAGATGACCCCACTGTACGTTGGCAAATCCGGTATAGTCCCAGAATGTTTTGAGATTTAATAAAATATTTTCCATACTAGATTAACCTATTACCCTATTACTACAAGTGTGTCGCCTTCAAGTACTGAGTCGCCCTTGCCGACTTTGATGCTTTCAATTTTACCATTTGCAGTAGCTTCGATGACATTTTCCATCTTCATAGCCTCAAGGATGAGGATAACGTCACCTTTTTTAACTGTGTCACCAACAGCACACTTAACTTCAAGGATAACGCCCGGGAGAGGTGACTTAACAGGTGTACTACCGGAGTCAGGTGCCATGGGTTGAATGGGTTTTACTGCCGATACGGCTGCAGGAGTAGAAGTTCTGATGATTTTTATGGGAGCGGAGGATTTGACCACAGGTTTTTCGAACTCAACAGTGTAGCTTGTACCGTTTACCTCCACCATAGCAGAAGTCTCCTCCACATCACCAATTACAACATTGTAATTATTGCCGTTTATTATAAGTTTGTATTCTTTCATTTCAATTCAAGTTATAAATGTTATTTCTTTTTGAGTTGGGGAACCTGGCGTAGGCCGTATATCTTGGAGCTCCATGGTGAGTATGACCTGTCGGTGTGCTGGAGGGTCATTACGTAGCTTTCCTCATCATGTGACTCAGCTTGTCCTTTGTAGAGATATAAAGCCATAGCGATGGCTGCGTAGGTTTCTCCGGGCAACTCACCATACTGGACCTCGGATAGATCTTTGCCTGCTTTAGCGGCAACTCTCTTCTTGCCTTGCCTGATGTTGAATTTTCCGACGTACTTGAAAATCACATAGAGTAGGAAAAGAGCAGTGAATATGATAGTCATGGCTAATGCGGCCATCATCCATCCGTATGGGTCCATATCCTTCATCTTGGTGGACTTTATAGTCTTGTCAATGGTGACGTTGTTGGTGCTGGGGGTGGTCCTTTCCATGATTCCCCATCCTTCTCCATCTCCATTTACGGAACCCACACCGTCATTCAAGCGGCCGAATGAGACATTTTCGCCAAGGTCCTTATGTACGGGAATCCTGTCGATAATGGTCTCTCCGTCACTTTTAACAAGAATAATTTCAATGGCATTCTCAAGATCAAAGGATGTGTGGAATGTTCCGCGATAAGGTTGATTATCTGCCCAGAAGATTACATGCTGGCGCGGTTTTATAGCCGTCAGTACGTCACCTCCGGGGATGGGATACTTTTTCAGGTCTGCCGGATCGTCTGTAAGGTAACATCCTCCCAGATCTACAGTGCCATAGGAAGAGTTGAAAAGCTCTATCCACGAGCTCTGTTGTCCGAAGTCATCCTGATAGTCGTCGGTATTGAAAACGAGATACTCGTTGATGCGCATGGAGCTTTGGTTTTGACCATTCGCACACAGCGCTATACTCAATCCGGCAACTACAAGAAATATTTTTAATATTCGTTTCATTGGCATTGTCCTGAATTAGAGTGGAAGGTTATCGTGTTTCTTTGCAGGGTTGAGTAGCTTCTTCGTAGAGAGCTGCTCAAGAGCACGGATAATACGGAAACGGGTATTCCTGGGTTCGATAATATCGTCAATGTAGCCATACCTGGCAGCATTGTAAGGGTTGCTGAAGAGGTCTTCGTATTCTTTTTTCTTTTCCTCTATGAATGCAGCTCGTTTCTCGGGATCCTCCTCGGCTCTGATTTCTCTGGAATAGAGCACCTCTACGGCACCGTCAGCACCCATTACGGCAATACTGGCCGTAGGCCATGCATAGTTGATATCACCGCGGAGCTGCTTACAGCTCATCACGATGTGTGCTCCACCGTAGGATTTTCTAAGGGTAATAGTCACTTTAGGGACAGTAGCCTCACCGTATGCGTATAGAAGTTTTGCACCGTTGAGGATGATTCCACCATACTCCTGCTGTGTGCCGGGAAGGAAGCCTGGAACATCCACGAGAGTTATAATAGGGATGTTGAATGCATCGCAGAAACGTACGAAACGTGCGGCCTTTTTGGAAGCATTGATGTCAAGTACTCCGGCCAAATTTTTGGGCTGGTTGGCAACAATGCCCACAGAGGTGCCGCCAAAGCGTGCAAAACCGACAATGATGTTCCTCGCAAAGTTCTTGTGGATTTCAAGGAACTTATGGTCGTCAACTATGGCACCGATAACATTATACATATCATAAGGAGCGTTGGGGCTGTCAGGAATAATATCGTTTAGAGAATCTTCGAGACGGTGTATAGGATCCTCAGTGTGAACGTAGGGAGGCTCTTCCATATTATTCTGGGGAATGTATCCGATCAGTTCGCGGATAGTTGAGATAGCCTCTTCCTCAGTGGGGAGTGCAAAGTGAGCCACACCGCTCTTTGAAGCATGTACGCTGGCACCGCCAAGCTCTTCCTGGGTTACAACCTCACCGGTAACCGATTTTACCACTGCAGGGCCGGTAAGGAACATGTAGCTGGTACCTTCAACCATGAGGTTGAAGTCGGTGAGTGCAGGAGAATAAACTGCGCCACCTGCACAGGGACCCAGGATAGCTGAAATCTGGGGAACGACACCGGATGCGAGAATATTCCTCTGGAAAATCTCAGCATACCCTGCGAGTGCGTTCACACCTTCTTGGATACGGGCTCCACCGGAGTCATTGAGACCGATTATGGGAGCACCTACTTTCATGGCTTGATCCATAACTTTGCAGATTCTGAGAGCAAGAGTCTCTGAAAGAGAACCGCCGATAACGGTGAAGTCCTGTGCAAATACATAAACAAGTCTGCCTTCGATAGTTCCGTAACCTGTAACAACACCGTCACCGAGGAATGTCTTTTTTTCCATCCCGAAGTTGGTGCAACGGTGGGTCATGAACATGTCAAATTCTTCAAAACTACCCTCATCGAGGAGCATAGTGATCCTTTCGCGAGCGGTGTATTTGCCTTTTGCATGCTGGGCGTCAATGGCCTTTTGGCCACCGCCTAAACGAGCTTTCTCCCTAAGTTCGATAAGCTCTTTTACTTTTTCGAGTTGATGACTCATTCTTATAGATTTTAAATATTTAATTATTGGTTATTCGCCTTTTTCACAAAACTCTGTGAGAACACCCATTGTGGACTTCGGATGGAGGAAAGCTATGTTGAGACCCTCTGCTCCCTTTCTGGGAGCCTTATCAATGAGTCTGAGGCCTTCAGCTTCGGCTTTAGCCAGACAATCCTTTACACTGCTTGTGGCAAATGCAATGTGGTGTACACCTTCACCTCTTTTCTCAATGAATTGTGCAACGGGTCCTTCTGGTGATGTGCTTTCAAGAAGCTCAATCTTGGTCTCTCCAATTCGAAAGAATGCGGTCTTTACCTTCTGGTCTGCTACCTCCTCAATTTTGTAGCACTTAAGACCCAGTACATTTTCATAATAGGGGATAGCCTCCTCCAAAGACTTGACGGCTATACCGATGTGTTCAATGTGAGTTAAGTCCATATTTATAGGGATTAATTTATAAGATTATTTAGATTTTTAACAATTCGGCAAACTTAACAATTATTGTGATATAAACCATTAATTTTAACAAAAAAATCGTCCCTTGTAGGAACGACTTTCAATTTGTGGGACAACGGAAAATTACTCCTCAATATCGAGGGTATGATAAACATTTTGGACATCTTCATCTTCCTCGAGTTTTTCGATAAGCTTGTCCAGTTCCACCCTCTCCTCAGCACTCACTTTCTTTAGTTCTCCGTTTGGAAATCTTTCGAATCCGCCGGAGACAATTTCGAATCCTTTCTCTTCAATAAACTTCTGAATGGCGTTGAATGCAGTAAACTCACCGTAAATGTTGATAATATCGTCATCATCATTTTTGAAAACCTCGTCGGCACCATAATCGATGAGTTCCAACTCTAGTTCTTCGAGATCAACCGGCTCCTCACCTTTAACCTTGAAAGAGCATTTGTGGTCGAACATAAATGCTACGCTGCCCGACGTGCCGAGACTGCCGCCATATTTTGCGAAATAACTGCGGATATTGGCCACAGTTCGGTTTGTGTTATCTGTAGCAGTTTCCACTAAAAATGCAACTCCGTGAGGACCGTAACCCTCATAAACCACCTCTTTATAATCACTCTGATCCTTCTCGACCGCCCTGTTGATAGCCCTTTCGATATTTTCCTTAGGCATATTCTCGGACTTTGCGGTCTGGATAAGTGTTCTAAGATGGGGGTTGCCGGCAGGATCAGTACCTCCCTGCTTGGCTGCGATGGTTATTTCCTTGCCAAGGCGGGTGAAGACGCGGGCCATATTGCCCCAGCGTTTGAATTTTCTCTCTTTCCTAAACTCAAATGCTCTTCCCATGGCACTAATTGTTTTTAAGGCGCGAGATATATTTGCCAACCTCGTAAGCCTCGAGTGTGTTGGGATATTTTACGGAAATTTCATCGTAGAATTTGAGCGCCTGTTCATTGTTCCCCATCTCTTCGCAGATGATGCCGGCCTTGAGGAGGTAACCTGCCGTATAGCTATGGGAGTCAACTGCAATAGCTTTCTTGTACCATTTTAGAGCTTCGGCGTAGTTGGCGAGATTGACATAGGCATCGGCGATGCAGCAGTAAGCCCTTGCTTTTGTAATTTTATCCTTTCCGCTATATTTCTTAAGTGACTCGATTGCACCTTCATTGTCACCGGTATGAATCTGGCATATACCCTTATAGAAGTAGACTACTTTGCCGGCCTTATTGCCGTACTGGTCTGCAACTTCTGCGAATCCCATCACATTGCCATCACCATTGAGGGCTGTGAGGTAGTCTCCATCCATGAATAATTGCTCTGCGGGAAACATCTGTGCCTTTGCTTCCGCCTTTAGAGGTTGGAGATACCATCTGTTGATGGCAACGATGCCGAATACTATGACAAGAATTGCTATTACAGTTATAAAGATCCTATTCTGATTTTTCTTGTCTTGAAAGAAGAGTTCTATTGAAGAAATTGCTGTTCCTAATTTAACTTCCTCCTGAGTGTTTTGTTTTTTAGCGGATTGTTTTTTCTTGGTAGCCATTGTTACTTATATTGTCTGTTTATTTATATTCGTTTTTATTCGTATCATTCGCGTTATTTACGAAACGCAAATTTACAACAAAAATGGGAAACACAAACAATAATTTGTACTTTTGTAAACTCTGACAAGACTTATATGTACCTCAAAAGCATCATACTCCACAATTTTAAAAATATAGTCGCCGCTTCGCTGGAATTTTCGCCTAAAATCAACTACATCTCGGGCAACAACGGAGCCGGCAAAACCAATCTGCTTGATGCCGTATATTATCTTTCGATGACCAAGAGTTTCTTCTCCTCTTCCGACAGGTATGTATGCAATTTTGACGCGGATGAGGCGCAGATTGGGGGAGTATATGATATTGGAGGGGTAGAGGAGCGTATCGGAGTCTCAATCCGTAGGGGCGGAGTCAAGACAGTGCGTCGCAACGGACGCAACTATGAACGCTTTTCAGAGCATATCGGATTGCTTCCCATAGTGATGGTTTCACCTGCGGACACCTCTCTTATACATGATTCCGGTGACGAGCGCCGTAAATATCTCAACTTTATCCTTTCACAGACCGACCGTGCTTACCTACGCCATATTCAGGCCTACACTCATCTTCTGATCAGACGCAATCGTCTGCTCAAGGAAGATCTTCTTCCGGATGTGCTACTGGATACAATTGCGGAACAGATGGCCCCGCACGCACACTATGTTGGCGACGCGCGGCGCGAACTCTGCAACAAACTGGATCCGCTCGTGAGAGAATACTATTCCAGACTCTCCGACGGTCGGGAAGAGGTCAAAATACGCTTCCGTACAGACCTTGACAACGGAGATTTTTCTGCACTGCTGCAACAGGATGAGGAAAAGGAGCGTATCCTTAAATATACTACCGTAGGCCCTCAGAGGGATGATATGAGCTTCCTTATCGAAGATCATCCCATTCGTAACTGCGGCTCTCAAGGTCAGCAGAAGAGTTTTCTGTTGGCAATGAAACTGGCGCAGTTCTCCTTTATGAAAAGTATTTATTCCAAGCCTCCCATCCTGTTGCTCGACGATCTTTTTGACAAGCTGGATATGGAGAGGGTGGAATCTCTCCTTAAGATAGTCCTTAAAGATGATTTTGGTCAGATATTCATCTCCGACAGCAACAAAGTACGAATAGAGAGGCTTATGGAGAGTCTGCAGGGAGAATCACGCTCCTTCATCGTTGAAAATGGAGTATTCAGGTCACTTCAAACCCCTGAACTATGAGAAGAGAAAAGAGCCGCACCGTAGCAGAAGTACTGCAGGAGTACATAAAGGAGGACAATATGGCATCGGGACTTCTTTGTGCACGCATCTTCGAGGCGTGGGATCTGGTTCTGCTTGATATGACCGGTTCCTATTACAAACCCGAAG
The DNA here is from genome assembly GCA_029567375.1 of Bacteroidota bacterium. Taxonomy (GTDB): domain Bacteria; phylum Bacteroidota; class Bacteroidia; order Bacteroidales; family UBA932; genus Cacconaster. The sequence goes on from JAKQLB010000239.1 coordinate 7,076, forward strand.
AGATACCGGGTCTGACTCTGAAAAAATACTTCAGGGATGGCGTACTCTCCTGTAAAATTTCCTCTTCAGTACTTCGTAGCCAGCTCTTTTTTCAGCTTGAAAGCATTCGGAACAGGATCAACACGATGCTCCAAGAGGAGCATGTGCTAAAGATAACCATCTATTGATATGGAGAAAAAATTGAGATTTGTAGCGGACAGTGCCATACCTTATATGGATATTTTAAGGGATTATGCCGATTGTGCTTTCTTGAAGGCTTCGGATATCACTCCGGTGGCGGTGCGTGATGCGGATGCTCTATTTGTACGTACCCGCACCCTTTGTAATGCCACTCTGCTGGAAGGTTCACGTGTCTCACTGGTAGCCAGCGCCACCATCGGCATTGACCATATCGACACAGGTTGGTGCTCAAGCAATGGTATATGGGTGGTAAATGCTCCCGGATGCAACTCCTCAGCCGTGCGACAGTATCTGTTTACGGCTCTCTACGCTCTGGCGCGCCGTAAAGCCATCTCTCTGCAAGGGCTAACTCTAGGTGTCATTGGAGTGGGCCATGTTGGGTCCAAGGTGGCGGATTATGGTGAAAGGTTAGGGTTCAGGGTGTTGCGCAATGATCCTCCGAGGGAAAGACTGGAACCGCACAACGCACATCTTTTCACCTCTCTGGATCAATTGTTGGCTCAGTCCGATATAGTTACTCTTCACATTCCCCTTTGGGAGGAGAACCGTGGTTTTGCAGATGGCATTTTCTTTGAGGATATGAAAGAAAAGGCTATTTTTGTTAATACTTCTCGCGGAGAAGTTGTCTGTGAAGATGCCCTTTTGCGCTTTGTGCCAAAGTTTTCGGGTGTTGTAACGGATGTGTGGAGGGGCGAACCCGACATCAATCGGGAACTACTTGAAACGGTAAATGTAGCCACACCGCACATTGCGGGTTATTCCAGACAGGGTAAGATCAATGGCAGTACGGCTGTCGTTAGAGCTGCAGGAGAGCATTTCGGAATAGATGATTTGAAAGATTTTACTATAAGTGATGACACGGCGGTAGTCCGGTTTGACCCGCAAGGTTTGTCTCAGGAGGAGCTTTGCAACCGATTGTGTGCCATTTATGACATATGGGAGGATGACAGGATGCTGCGCTCCGACCCCGGAAGATTTGAACAGATACGCTCACATTATAATTACAGAACAGAATTTTGATATATGTTTAATAGTGAAGATTTGAAAGTTTTTGCCGAAAGAGGCATTACTGTTGAGCAGGCCACCGGACAAATGTCTCGCTACGAGACAGGTTTTGAGTGGCTTGACGTTTTAAGCGCTGCAACGCCAGCCAGGGGCATCAAGGTTTTTTCCGAGAATGATAAAAAAGAGGCTTTCAATGCTTTCGTTTCCAACTCTCTTAAGGTGACTAAGTTTGTACCGGCTTCAGGTGCGGCTTCGAGGATGTTCAGGGATCTTTTCAATGTGCTCGAAAGTGGAGAAATGTCGGAATACGGACGCAATTTCACGTCACGCATCAAAGATTTCGCATTTTACACTCCGGAAATGTTTGAGGGTTGCACTCCGATGGAGATCATTGACAAGGTTCTCAATGATAGCGGCCTCGGTTATGGTTCCAAACCCAAGGGACAGTTACTTTTCCACAGGTATTCAGACGATGTGCGTACGGCTTTCGAAGAGCATCTGGTAGAGGGTGCCCTTTACGCCAAAATGAAGGATGGTACCATCTCCATCGTGGTTTCCGTCTCGCCGGAGCATCTCGAAGGATTCAAGGGATTGTCTGACTCGGTCAAGGAGAGGTATGAACAACGTTACGGAGTGAAGTATTCGATCCATTTCACACTACAATCACCTTCAACAGATACCATTGCTGCCACTGAGGAGAACAAGCCCTTCCGCAAAGCAGATGGCTCCCTGCTTTTCCGTCCCGGAGGACATGGTGCTCTGATCAAGAATCTCAATGAAATTGATTCGGATATCGTTGTAATAAAGAATATAGACAATGTAGTTAAAGAGGATTTTATCGAGCAGACCGTACTATGGAAAAAGCTACTTATCGGTAAACTCATCATACTGCGCGAACGTTGTTTCGACTATATCGCACGTCTCGACAATGCGCTCAAAATAGGTTGCAAAGATGATATCGTAGCTTTGTGTAATGAGGTTTCCGGTTTTCTTGACGAACAATTCTGCATTACCTTGCCTGAAAAAATTCCTTATGAACTGCTTCCCGTATTGCTCCGTTCCAAGCTCGACCGTCCTGTCAGAGTATGCGGCATGGTACGCAATCAAGGTGAGCCCGGAGGAGGACCTTTCATAGTCAGGGATGCGGACGGTTGTACTTCGCTCCAGATACTCGAAAGCGTAGAACTCAATCCCTCGGATCCTCGTACAGCCGGACTCTTTGCCTCAGGTACCCACTTCAATCCTGTGGATCTGGTATGCTCGATTACCGATGTAGAGGGCAAAAGGTATGACCTCTCCCGTTTTGTCAATGATGATGCCGGTTTTATCTCCTCCAAAAGCTATGAGGGACGCAAACTCAAGGCACTTGAGCTTCCCGGTCTCTGGAATGGGGCGATGAGCAACTGGAACACCACCTTCGTTGAGGTCCCCCTTATAACATTCAACCCTGTAAAAACAGTTGCCGACCTGCTCCGCAAAGAGCATCTTGGCTGATAAGAACTCAGATTATGAAAAGAAAGCTATCCTCAATAAAGAGTAACTTGTTCACAAGGCTTCTCGCCTTCATTTTCCCTTCTATAATTCTTGCGGGATGTCCGATAGGCATGTACGGCACTCCCAGTGCATCTTATACCACCAGCGGGCATGTGAGAAGTGAGGAGGGCAGACCGCTTCAAGGTATCAAGGTATCTGTAGGTGGCCATCCCTATAAAGATTCCCTGGGTCAACATCAAATCCGTTTCGAGGGATCCGCTCTTACGAACGTGCAGGGAGAATATCAAGTTGATATACGTTCTTTCCCTTTAGTGGAAATGATAGTCATTGCAGAAGATGTCGATGGAGAGGAGGGCGGCGGTGAATATCAGAGTGATACACTGGTTCTCAAGGATTTCAAATATAAAGATGAAGGTGTGTGGTACTCCGGTCACGCCAAGGTCAGCGATGTCAATTTCAATCTGAAGAAAAAGTAGCTACGTGGTGCAGGGTGCTAGTAGAGTGTTGATTATCAGGTGGCTGCATAGTTAAATAAAGAAGGGCAATTCCGTCTTTTTGTTTTTTGTGTCTCTATTTTTACATTTAATTTGCTCGTTACTTCACATTCCCTATACAGAAATATCAAAAAATCCACCGTGTGATGGTGGATTTTTTGATTTTAAGACGGTATTATAGTCCCTTCCAATTGGGCGGAATATCACCGTAGTTGGTTACATTGGCGTTAGTGAAACAATTGGTAACAGTCCATGAAGTACCTGGTCCACCACCTGTAAAGTTCCATAACTTGGGAGCGGCACCAGGGGATGCCGCCTGTATGCCAACGTTGTAAAAACACTTTTCAAAATCCATCGTTCTACCTACAAAGAAGTCAGGGTTCACACTCGGGAGTGGGAAAATATCCTCTATTAATACTAATTTTTTGCAGTTGCAAAAGCAGAATTTGAACCATTCTGCTTGTGTGTTTTTATTAAACAGTCCCACTGGAACAGAGGTTAAATTGGTGCATTCATTGAAGCAAAAATGGAAATATTGTGCTTGAGTATTGTTGTTAAACAGCCCTACCGGGATAGCGGTTAATCCGGTGCATCCGGCGAAGCAGCTACTGAAATCTATTGCCTGTGTATTGTTATTAAACAGTCCTTCCGGAATAGCGGTTAATCCGGTGCATTCGGCGAAGCAGCCACTGAAATCATTTGCTTGTAAATTGTTGTTAAACAATCCCGTCGGGATAGCAGTTAATCCGGTGCATCCGGTGAAGCAGAAATCGAATCGTTCTGCTTTTGTGTTTTCGTTGAACAGTCCTGGCGGAATATCGGTTAATCCGCTGCATCCGGCAAAGCATGCGAAGAATTGTGTTGCTTGCTTATTGTTGTTAAACATTTCTGCAGGGATAGCAGTTAATCCGGTACAGCCCTGGAAGCAGCCACCAAAATCTATTGCTTGCGTGTTATTGTAAAACAGTCCCGGCGGGATAGAGTCTAATCCAGTGCAATAGAGGAAGCAGTAGTCGAATCTTTTTGCTTTAGTGTTGGTTTCAAATATTGCCTCAGGGATAGAGTCTAATCCAGTGCAGTACTCGAAGCAACCATAGAAATCTGTTGCTTGCGTATTGTATTTGAAGAGTTCAGCCGGAATAGAGTTTAATTCGATACAGCCGGAGAAGCATTTATTGAAACATATTGCTTGAATATTGTTGTCAAACAGTCCTGCTGGGATAGCGGTTAATCCGGTGCATCCGGCGAAGCAGTCAGAAAAACTTGTTGCTTCCATATTGAGGAAGGGGTCCAGTATGGTCGTCAGAAACGGATCTCCGACGGTACCATTATTGAATGTGATATGCGGTATCTGTTGGAGTGAGGTGTTTAATTGATTAGAGTAAATGGTAACGGTATAATCACCGGCATTGGCTCTTCCCGGGGCATCGCTGCCTTTTAATGTTTTACCCAATGCATCTTCATCACCAAAATATTTTTTAGCAGTAGTTTCGGTAAGTACAATACTGTAAGGTGCAAG
>JAKQLB010000246.1 GCA_029567375.1 Bacteroidota bacterium
AAGAGCAAAAAGGCGAATCTGTCTATTAATTCGGCTGCGTTATACTTTATTAAGTTTCGTACTGTGGTAAAGACGGCATACAAGCGGAAATACATCAAAGATGACCTGACTGATGAAACGCAAACGATTACAATGGTCGAGGCACATAAAAAGTATCTTACATTGGATGAACTCAATAAACTCGCTAGAACTGACTGTGGATATCCTGTATTGAAAAGAGCGGCATTGTTCAGTGCTTTGACCGGACTTAGGTTCTCTGACATTGTAAAGCTCAAGTGGGGTGAAATAGAAGTTGAGAACGATAACTACCAGATACGATTCAGGCAACAGAAGACAAAAGGCGTTGAGGTGCTGCCGATCTCTCAACAAGCAGTTGATTTGTTGGGTGCTGCTGGCGAATTTGGGGAGCAGGTGTTTAGTGGTTTCAAGTCAGCTATGCTATCCCACCGCCACTTTTACTTCTGGCTAGCAGATGCAGGGATAAAAAAGGAAATCACGTTCCACAGCTTTCGCCATACCTATGCCACTCTCCAACTTGCAGCAGGCACTGACATTTATACCGTCTCAAAGATGCTTGGTCACAAGAGTATCCGATCAACTCAGGTCTATACAAAAGTGGTGAACCAGTTGAAACGTGAAGCAACAAACAGGATTAAACTAGATATGTGATGACGGAGAGAGTGACTGAAACTGGAAGCCTATTACACGGCCTGTTTAACTCTGACTTCGACGGATGGTTACTGTATAGGTATGATGAATTGTTGAGGGCATTCGAAGGTGTTTGCAATAAAGGTACACCGGAAGGGAACCGGAGATTTATCTCAATGTTTTCTGATACCATAAAAAGGACTATTGCCGACAATAATAGGATAATAAGGGAACTTGAGATCGTTTTAGCTAATGAGGTGACCGAAGAGGGATTCATTAGTCTGAACCGGATAAAGTATAATAACTTACTGTCAATTAACGAAAAAGCGGAGTGCCTTATCAGGGATTTAGAGCGGTTCAAATCAATAAAGGGTAAGCAGAAAAGAGAATCCCAATTAACGAATGATGTAATCGGCCTCTTTTGCCACCTTGTAGCGAAGAGCGATTTAATACCGCTGGAAGACCGTGAAACGGCTGAGGAATATTGCATGAGGATTTGCACTAAATACAATTTGCCCTATACTGTCAGGGTCGCAAAAGCCCTTTACCGTGAAGGCATTGACCTTATGCATTTAAAGAAACTGCAACGTCTTTTATTTCCGATGATTGACGACAAGACTAAGGATTCAATTACAAACTATCTGAAGAGTAAGAAATTTTTGTACGAATGATTGTACGTACAAAATAAAGTACACGGATTTTAGCCTCTGATCTTTACAAAAAAATGTAAAGAAAATGGAGGCCGTGACAATCACTAACATCTCACCTGGAGAGCTTGAGGCTCTCATTTCGAACACGATACAAAGGGCCATAGCCGCACAACAGGCGGACGAGCCAGCCGTAGAAGCCGACAAGTGGATGGATATTGTCGAGCTGGGTCAATATCTACCTGACCGTCCTACCGTCCCGACAATTTACGGCTATGTTCACCGCAGGACTATCCCGTTCCACAAACGGATGAAAAAGCTCTATTTCCTCAAATCAGAGATTGACGCCTGGCTCCGTTCGGGTCGTCACTCAACACTGGAAGAGATGGTCAGAGACACTGAGAAGCACCTCAGGAAGAGGAGGGCGTAACGGTGTATCAGTTGCCACCACTCCCCGTAAAAAAGAAGTCACGGCCTGCATACCGGAAAAGTGCAGCCGTTAAAGAATTGGAACACATGGCCGATATTGATGCAGCTGCAAAGCACCCCAGCATTGCACCGCAGCACCTTGCACCCCGGAAGTTCAGGGATGACAGTGCGAACTCATTAACACAATGTATTACAAGCTATGCCAAGTTGTGCGGCTCATTCGCATCACGTCTGAATAACACCGGAATTTATCGCAATGGGAAATATACCCGCAGCACCAGCCGCCGGGGCTTGCCTGACGTGCTTATTACCCGAAACGGTCAGAGCCTCTTCATTGAAGTAAAGACGGGACGGGATCGCATGAGTAAGTACCAGGAGGCTGTACGGGATGACCAGCAGAAGTCGGGAGGTCTGTACTTCGTGGCCCACGACTTCAGCTCATTCAAACAATGGTTTGATAATCTGACATAGGTATGATGTTATCCGCCACCACAGATGAAACAAGAATATAAACATAAACTCTTACTTCCTCAAAAGCTGATGACATGGTTTGTAGACATAGAACAACAACCGCCGAAGATAACAGGCTTCAGCATTGAACGTATGCAATACATTGTGTCTACCATAGTGAAGCACCCACAAGACAAGCACCCCGGCGCATACTCTCTTCTTAACATGCGATACCTTGAGAACATCGTGCCAGGTGCCAGCAAGTACATCCAATACCTGAAGAAGTGCGGTATCATTGAATATAAGAACTACATGGCAGGCCGTAACTCACGCCTGTATCGGTTATGTAAACAGCACGATGGCCCTACAGTATTCCGCACCGTCACTGATAACCGGCTCAACCGGCGCATAGTAGAAAACTACAACAGAATGAAACTCCGCAACTCGAAGAAATACCCGATGTTAAATTCTTATGTGTACGCCGTTTCCATTGACTATGCCGAAGCGATGCACACCATTGATGAGCATTATAACCTCACCTACCAAGAGGATCCGATGAAGGCCGAGGCGCACCGTACATACTCATTGGCCGAAGTAGACAAGATAAACGCCAAATCTATCTACATAAGAGTTAACGCCACCAACGGGAGATATGATACCAACTTTACCCGGCTGCCGTCGGAGCTGGTGCCGCACCTGAAAATTGACGGGCTACCGCTTACCGAGATAGACATACGCAACTCGCAACCATTCTTTGCCGTCGCCCTCTTCAATCCCTCGCCCGAAGTGGAGGCGGTTATGAATGACTATTTAGGCTCTCGCCTTACAATGTATATCAAAAGCATGCAATTATCACAATTTGAGGATGTTAAACTATATACGTCTCTGGTGACAAGTGGTACATTCTACGAGTTCATGCTGGACAAGTTTAAGCTGAATGGAATTGAGTATCCCGACCGCGCCGCAGCGAAGGAGGCAGTATTTACTATCTACTTCGGTAAAAATTCCGCCGTCAACTACTCTTCAGCCGTCAAACTCTTCCGTTCCCTCTTCCCGAATGTGTACCGACTGTTTGAAGCGATTAAGGAAAAGGAGCATAACAGGCTTGCTATTCTATTGCAAAGAATAGAATCACATATCATCCTTGACATAGCCGCACAACGGGTATTGTCTGAGCTGCCGGACGTGAAGTTCATTACTAAACACGATAGCATACTTCCTGCCGGGCTGATGGTAACGGATAACGTTGCTGAAGTCTCACGGATACTCATTGAGGTTGTGACAGAAGTTGTGGGCGCGAAGCCACTTTTAAGCATCAAAACGGCTCGAGCCTCTTCTTCTTCTTCTTTCTCTTCCAATAGGAATAAATCCACTCCTTCACAATCCCTCTATCCATTATGTTCGGCAAAACCTTGTAAGTTATTGAGAAACAAAGAAAAAAAAGGGGTCGGTCTCTGAGAAAAAATGAAAATGGCAAAAAAAAATATAACGAAAAATGATGAGAAAAAGGCCTCACGTGCTGTGGTGGACACGAAGAGCCTGGACGGCAGTACCCGGAGCGGAGGCATAGACCGCTCTGGGGCTGCTTTACCATTGGCATATCGGAAGTTAAACACGGCTTTGGAGCTGACGTTCTCGCTCGCTGATGATCCGCACTTCGTCGATATCAAACTATGCCGGTTGAAAACAGGGATGTTAACCCGAAGTCATTACATCCTGACATCTGACCTACAGCAGTGGATTGGGGTATTCGAGGCGGAGGGCTGGCAGCCATACGGTAAAAAAGAGGAATAATGAACTGCCGGACAAAAGGAGATAATTTTGAGGTTGAACAAATAAATGAATGATATGGGAAAGATTGCGATCGGAATTTTTCCGGAAGGCAGGCCACCAAAGAAGCAGCAGGTCGTCAAGCCGAAAGAGGTAACTGAGCCTGTTAAGGATGAATCAATTAAAACTGAAGACAATGGAAAGTGAAGTTTTAAAAATAGCTGAGGCACTAATTCTGCGGGATTCCCTGCAGCTTTATCTGGGCAAGCTCCAAGAATACAAGGGACAACCCAACTACGAGCAGACTGTGGCATTTGTCGGAGCCTTATACAAAAAGTATTCAAAGATCGCTGCAACGAAATGTCAGACCGACGCACTGGGACGGATCACGGTAAGGCCAAACCTGAGGACAGATTTCAATAATAATTAATTCCCTGCAAAAAACAGGATAAATACAGACAGATGGGAAAATTCAAAAAAGGACAGAGCGGAAACCCTTCCGGACGGAAGCCGGGGGTGAGTAACAAAATCACAAAGGAGTTGAGAGACCGGATAAAGGACTTTTTAGAGGGCAAATGGTCACAGATAGAAGATGACTTTGACGCATTAGAATCTAAGGACCGTGTGCAGCTCTTTGAGAAGTTGTTACAGTATGTTCTGCCGAGAATGGCGAGCATGGATATTGAAGGTGAAATAGACCTCCGAACTTTATCAGAAGAGACACTGGATAAAATTGCTGATCGATTAATAAATAAAAAGAGATGAATAAACAAACATGGCAAACGATGTTCGGACACGAGCCGAACAAAGAAATGAAAACACTGGTATTGGAAGAGGTTGCATCAACAGGTGCGGATATCAGGGAAGTCATATCTCGTTACGTTCTGCCGGACATGGCAATAATAGGTTCAGACGGCAAATTTGACTATCAGAATAAGCGGATAACAGTGGATGAATACAGAGCTATCGCCCCACTGGGACCGTATGCAAAACTTGTGATTGTTAAACTTTAATTCTAGAATAATGGACAAAATCTTAATTTTTGAAGACAATGGAGCCAAAAATCAATTCATTGCGAACTGCGAAACAACGAAGGATCAGGCGAATGACCTGATAACTGTCTTTCAGGCTTATCAGGATTTAAAAGAGATTGAGACAATTGATGAGTTTTATGCCTTAGTCACTGATCCAATTCTTTTTTATGATGAGACTTTGCGGACGGGCTTGAGCCTTCAGACAACAGGAAACAGAACGCCCGATCCTGAGACTTTAGCAAAGCTGTTTTCCTACGACAGACCTGCATACGTCGCCACTATCCGGGGCCTGCCAATTACTGAGACTTGCGAGGGATGCAAGACAAAGACTATTATCCGCAAGTCAAAGAAGGCCGCACTCACGGAGCCACGATTTAACGCATACAAGAATTATCTGTCATTCACGACAAAGGGATTTATCCTGAATGAGGCAGAGATTGAGAAGCATTGCGAGAGATTCAAAACATTTGCGGAGAATGAGCAGCAGATAAAAGTCGTAGACCATTACAATGCACTTGTGTCAATCCTGAACTCACACGATGCGATGTTCCCATTGGCACCTACGGACAAAGAACTGCTAACACGA
>JAKQLB010000271.1 GCA_029567375.1 Bacteroidota bacterium
CGTTGCCCTGCCGACGGCTTTGATCTCATTCAGGTAGTACATGATGAACTTCGGATCGCCTTCAAAAAAGACAGCAACGCCGTCAGAGGTCAATTCCGCCAGACCTGTTCGGCCCTCGTTCGGGTCGCCTTGCTTGGTGATTACGATTTTTTGCATAATGTAGGTTTTAAATTATGAAACAAAAAAAAGAAATAATTATTGCAAATTCTATGATTAAAATCAGGTTTATGATAAAAAGAGGATTATTTTACACTAATCATTGATTTTTGATGACGAACGTCAAAAAAAGAGGGGCCACCCTGAATGACCCCTCGACAATTAACCCTAACCTGAACATGAAAAAACCTACTCTACAAAGATAACATATTTTGACGATTAATACAATTGTTTACCATTGTAAAATAAAACATAATTACCGACTTCACAAGCACCGATGTCGGGTGTGCCGTTTTGCGGTACACGGTGGCCGTGGTAGTCTTTTGTCAGTCCTACATCAATTCCTGCGTCAATAGCGGGAGAGGTGGGGCGGAGACGGAAGGTTTCATTGGACTTAAAGAGAGGATTTGATGTTATAAAAGTCTCGGCAGAAATATCCGTCGTGTCACAATCAACAAACCTGTTATTATTTGTAGCGCCGTATGAGATGTTGTTTGAAAGGTCTGCTCCGGTGACTGTCTGATCCTCCCATTTACATGGAGTATATACGCCAGACCAGATGTTATTTGCCACAACGATATTTGTCCACGTCCCGCCAACTCCTGCCGCATTAGCATACATATTTATACCATAAGTTTGGATAGGAGAGGCGCCCCGGTGTGATACATTATTTGCGTATCTAAAATTATTGACCGTGGGATAGGTAAACCCCGATGATGGCACAACATTAAACTCCATAGTAGTCCCGGTCATTGAGCCGCTGACCCTGCCTATCTCGCTAAAGATGTTGTAATCCACATAAAGCCCGTCAATACCCTGCACAATCGCCGCCTGTGTCATTGACAGAACCATCCCCTTAGAAAAGTTCTTGATGTAGTTACGCTGGAAATAGGCACCACCCGAAGCCCCCCCCTCAAGAAGCATCCCCGCCTCCTCGGTGTTCGTGGGCTTGACGGGAAGGATACACTTGTTCTCGTACACTTTTATAGCATAACCATAACTACCGGCGTCACTCCATCCGTAGCCGCTAATGTCAATACCCCCGTTACAGTTATTACGGTAAACCTCATTACCGCCCACCCCTGTCCAAAGCTCGATTGCGAAGGCGTAAGAACTCTGTCCTGAGACGTCGATAAACCCGACGTTTATATCGTTGTCATAAATCTTAGTCCCTTTGATAAACCCGCTGTCGTTTACGCACCGTATTCCCCACCCGTAACCCACGGCGTTATCAATATCATTGTCATAAATAAGTGCGCCATCCTGTCCGGTTATCTCAATGCCACCACCATAGACTAGCCATGTATCGCTAGAAAGTTCGTCCCATCCGCAGTCGGTCACGGTGTTGTTGTAGATACGTGTTCCGGTTGCCCATGTAACTGGTCTTCCCGATCCCCCTGACGTGCCGCCCCTGTTTTGGATAGCAAAGTATTTAAAGCCATCAAATTCACAATCATGGACAAGTACATTGCTCCTAGCTTGTATCTGTATGCCGTAGTTAACCGCGTCACCCCCGGTGAGTCTTAGGTTACTTATTGACTGATTGCCGTTCGTCCCCTCTGTTGCGCTTGTAAGAGAAAAGATAGCCCCGATTGCTGATGAGCTTGCCACGATAGAAGTTGCTCCCTCTCCAACAATAGAGATACCCGTGCCCACGGACATTTGTGTGGTGATATTATAAGTCCCCGCCACCACATATACGGTGTCCCCTGACGATGCGTGAGAGATGCCCGTTGCAATGGTAGCGTAAGGTGCAGCAGCCGTTCCGTCGCCGGTTCCGTCGTTGCCGGTAGTGGATACATAAATCCAATCCGCCGGACCTCGTGATAGTTGTTTAACGGGCTGATTGCAAGCCGCAAAAACAACAACCGCCAGTATAAAAAGTAACTTTCTCAATTCAGTATCCTCCAACCACCACGTGAAGACGTAACAGAAACATATATCTGACCTGTCGCTGTATTGACAAATAAGTCTCCTATCTTATCGGGGATAGTGTAGTTCGACGTATCCCCGGCCGCTGACTGTATAGTCGGAAACAGTGTAGCCGCATCATCTCGTAAATCATGAGGCACATAAGCAGCCGAAGTATCAGCACCGTCAAACAAAAGTGCATAAGCTCCATTTATTATGATGCTGTCAAGGTCGATATTTGCAGCAGCCCCAATCTCACTAAGTAGAGCATAGTGTAGCAACATCGAGGCTGTGTCATTGATATCTAAATGGATATTAAGACTATCAACCAGGTGCTGAAGATTAAGAACGTCCTGCGCCGAAAGATTATCCCAACCTATTGTATTGGCATGATTGATGAATATGTTCAACTTTCTGAATCCCGTTCTTATCGGATCGCCCGTTCCGTCGTTTGCAGTAGTTCCAATGTTTACAGTGTCGAGGTCACGTGTTGTGCCTTTCTGCTCCTTTCTTTCACAGGTGATAAATACCGCACCGAAAACAAGAATGGCAACTAAGCCACACATCAAATAGTTAATTATCTTTTTCATTCTTCAAATATTTCAATCCAAACCTCTTCACCGTCCTTGATTGCTTTTGCAATCTTATCCCGAATCACGCCTGACCAAGCGGCAGAGTTAATTAAATGTCCGTTAGATTGATTCTCACCAACCAACAGACACCCGGCCGTATGATCCACGTTAGCCCCTCCGTGTATCATTATCCCTGTAAATCCTGGCACGTCCTGAAGATAGGGCATGTCCTTGCCGAACTTCGGAGAATGTTGTATTTTGATTTGATACTTTCCCTTCGGGACAGCCGTCTGGCCGTAAATTTTCCCTTCATCTGCATCATTAAAATCTCCGTCATCATTCAGGTCAACAAGTTCACGAATGGGATCCTCTAATACATTGCAAAGAAATTCTACTCCGTTATAGAGCTTACCCATCGTATAGGTTGCTTTTCTTATCTTCCGGTAGAGGTAGAGTTTCATTTTACAAAGATTGCAATAAATGCAGCCGCCACGCCGCCAATGCCAATAATTACACTAACCGTCTGCCACCAGCTTGCAGAAGACTTGTCCTTTATTTTCTCCTCAGTCTGAATCTCGTTTTTAAACATCTGCAACGCATGGATAGT